>MTCR01000143.1 GCA_002212725.1 Sphingobacteriales bacterium TSM_CSM
TGCAATCGTAAAGGGCGGTTAATTCTTGCGGGTGGTTGAAACCGGTGGGGCAGCAAAGAACAGAGAGGGTAAGGGGATTGGTAGTTGTAGCTGCCGGATACGGGTATTCTGCCGGATATGCCCGAAGAACAGGGTGATGTGTGCCAACTTCGGCAACATCGGGAGTAAAACAAAATTCGCCCGTTTGTAAATTGTCAGAATTCATGAATATATGCTGCACAGCGTCAAATCTGTTTATTTGCACCACAATACCCCCGCTCTCAAAAACACCCCAATAGGAAACTTCATAGGGTATGCATACCTGACTGCCGGCACAAGTAGTTAATTGGTCGGAGATTTGGGGTAATGCCGTAAAAATGGGGTCCTGATTATCCGGCAAACTGCCGCCTCCTACCGGCAGCGGGTCGCATTCTAACCCTTCAAGCGGGTTAAATGAAACAACCTGCCCTGTTTGTGGGTCGGTTATGGTTATGGTAAGATTTTTTATACCGGAAAACTGAAACCCCGGCGTGATTACGTCATTCATTGTGGTGGTGATTGGAATGTCAAGATTGCTAATATATGTAATGCTGACAGTTGCACCCGGTATACAGTATATATAAATTGTCATCAGGAAGATGTAATTTCCATTTTCGTCAACAGAGCAGTCTGTTATATCATAATTATATGCAAACTCTGTGCAATCATACTCAAAGGAGAAGCTGTTATCTGTACCGCTGTGGCTGTTATTCCACATTCCTGTTTCGGGGTTTCGGTAGGGTAAATCGGCAGCATTGATACAGGGAGGCAAATTAGTGGCAGGCGGGTAATTTTGCATGGCTTCCAATGGGTTTCCTGCCATATCTGCGCCGGTAAAGCGAAGCCTGATAGTCCCCTCGCTTAATAAATCGGGAAGTATATTGCTAATGGCAAATATCCATTGGGTGTTATTTGTGCTTGTTGTGAGGTTACTTGCGTAGCCATAAGATATAACGTTTCCTAATTCATTTTCAAAACCCGCAAAATTGAGGGAGTTCATGGGTTCAGAGGCGGTAAGGGTTAAAACCAGTCCGCCGGCTAAATTAGTGCTTTGTTGCGGGCTAAGGGTTTGCAGACAAAGTTGGGTTTGGCTTTCGTTCCACTCCCAAACCTGGTGGGCTATGGTGTTGCCGGTGGCGGCATCGGTAATTTGTACCGATTGGATATAGGGGAGGTGGTTGTCGCACAGTTCGCTCTCAGGGCTGGTAGAGAGGCAGGCGGTGCAAAGTGGAGGTATAATACTTGCCCAGCAATTTAAACCAACCGCCTGCCATGCATCGCGAACAGCAATCAGTTCCGGGCTGCATACACCATCTATGGGCGGAAACAGCATATTGGCAGCAAGCGTGGTGGCTTGGCATAAATTTTCATAGCTGGGAACGTTGTTTATTAACGCCCTCAAAGTATCCAGACCTGCTATTAATACCATTTCTGCCGAATTTATGCCAAGCGGTTGCACGGTAATGTCATCGGTGCTAAAGTTTGCCCCTGTTCCACCCTCGCTGATAAGGTGAAACCATTTGACGATGATGCCCGCGTGATTGTAAATGTCGGCATCGTTTGGACTCCAGTGGTTTGCTGCATCGTTGTAATAGAGAGCTTGGGATGGAAGGGTATTTTCGGGATGTGCCAAATCGCGCGGTAAGGTACTAACGGGGTTTATTACTACCTGATTGCCTATTGTCCAGTCAGTAGTGCCGTAAGCATAACGGCGTGCTAATACGCTGAAAATATCGCTTACCCCTTCGTGAATGGCCTTTACTTGTGGTTGGTGGGCATGAACAGAGTCGCGATTAATATTGAACACATGTGACAATACAGCGTGTGCATACTCGTGAGAAACTACATCAGGCGAAACAAATGGGTTGAAATTTATATTGTCACCATCGCCAAACAAAAAGACATTATAAAATGCAGAATATTGTGCTGATATATTGTTAGGTGCCGGCAGATGTGCCCATATTTCTAAACGCGATTTGTAATCCATATTTTTATCTTTAAAATAATCTTTGGATAACTGCATAGCATAGTATAATGAATTAGAGATAGCATTTTTAACTGATACTATACTATCTGTATAACAAAAAGTTACTTCCTGAAAATAAGCATCTCCATTAGGCAATACGGCGCTAACATCAAAAATATTAATAGTATCATTAGGTGAATAGGCAATTTCAGTTTGAGATACTATACGCGGCGATAATCTATAACGCACAGTATCGGCTAAATAGCAACTATCGGCATGAATTGTTTGGCATCCGTTGTAGAGTGTTGGCACTTCTAATAAGCGGTAATCTTCAAATGTACATACGGAATCAGTAGTACATAAGGAAGTACAATCAATTATATCGCTGTTGTTACCATTACACTTATAACAAACATGCATCAAATCTGATGGCACATAACTATGAAATTGCCCGGATATTGCATTAACTATGTAGGTACCTGGTTTATCTCCTAATAAAAAACCGAAGGAATAAAAAATTTTGTTGTATTGAGGTAGGAGTCCGAAATTAGAAAAACGGAGCATTTGGGGTATTTTTTGTTCATGTAGCGAGTCAACTACACCGCGAAAGCGCAATACCACCCTCGCTGCTTCTACCTTACTTATCATACCTGTTGTGTCTATATTTAGGTTGGGGTAGTAAGTACCTGCAATACTGGTAACTCTATTATTTGAGTAGTTAAACTGAACTATATAATTTTCTACTTTAATGCCCTTATAGTATTGCTGATAACGTTCCGATTTTTTGCCTTTTGAATTATCTATACTGCCCACTTCGATAAAGCCTAAACTATCATGTTTACCCATTTCGGGCAAAAATGCATCTTTAATCAAGTCATCGGCATTTTTTGTAGTACAGTTGCCATTATCAACAAGCCGATACAAAAAGTAGTATGGATTGTTGCCGGTACTAAAATTATTTTCAGCAGGAGCAAAACAAAACTCGGCTAAATTGTCTTTTATTCTGTTAAGTTGGTCGCTACTTTGGGGTAGAGTCACTGGTGCCGTCTTTTGCTCAGTTTTCTGTTTGCCCTCTCGTTTTGCAAACCAACTTCCGCAGCCCAACATTGTGCCGGCGACAATAGCCAATACTAAAAACTGTATACGGGTTGATGTTAATAGTGTTTTCATTTTAAGTGGTTTGTGTCTTTAAAAATAATGAAAGTTTTTTTTGGATAGTAAATGCAATAAAGTTAAGGAAGATATCCTAACTGTAAACAGGCAAATATATATTGAGGGGGTATTGTGTATTTAACATTGCCATAACCAAGTTCATTTGTTGGCAGAGGAGATGTAATAACCGGCGTAATAATAAGTAATTTTGTTGATGTTGTTTCGGTTTCGGAATGTTGTTTTCAAAAAAAACAATATCCGGAACTTCTTTGTCAAAAGAAACCCCGGATACTGAATTGAGCAATAATTTGCCTTGCTTTAACCTATTTTAATAGCCACTCTCGTAATATACTGCTCGCACACATACAGTACATAATAATAAACCCCCTGCGGCAAACCGGAAGGTGGGGAATGGGTCATGTTGTACTGCCCCTCGGCACGGAACTCCTGCTGAATGGGCGAGTCCACCAAAATGCCCTGACTGCTGAACATGGAAATGCTCACCTGCGCATCGTAGCCCACACGATAGGTAAGGGTAGTGCTGCCGCTAAATACCGTAGGGCTGACACTAAACTCATTGTCGGACAATACGCCGGCGTTGGGCGGGTAGTAAAGACTCAAATTGGCAGTATAAACCGTTTGGCAACCGGTCAGGTCGTCTGTAATGGTAACGGTATAGCTTCCGCTGCAAAGCTGATTGCGCAAGGGGCTGTTGCAAGGCAACATCATTTCGCCGGGCGGCGGAATACAATCGCTCCAATAATAGGTATAGCTGCCACTGCCGCCCGAAACGGACAAAGAAATCTGCCCGTTGCATTGGTCGCTGCTACAGGCGGCAATGCTGGGTTGAGAAGTGTGGGTTACCTGCAAACCGGCATCATTTAAGTATATGCCGGTAACGGTTATGGCATCGGGTATTTGTATTATTTCATTATTAAATTCCAAGGTTAAATCATACACGCCCGCGCCCAAACAGGTAAGGGTGTGGTTGCTGTTTCCATTAACGGTAAAGTTTATACTGCAATTGTTGGTAAGGGCGGTAACGGTGGCTTCGGCGGGTTGGTACAGGTTGCCGTTGCAATCGTACACGGCGGTTAGCTCTTGCGGGTGGTTGAAACCGGTGGGGCAGCAAAGAACAGAGAGGGTAAGGGGATTGGTAGTTGTAGCTGCCGGATACGGGTATTCTGCCGGATATGCCCGAAGAACAGGGTGATGTGTGCCAACTTCGGCAACATCGGGAGTAAAACAAAATTCACCCGTTTGTAAATTGCCAGAATTCATGAATATATGCTGCACAGCGTCAAATCTGTTTATTTGCACCACTATACCCCCACTCTCAAAAACGCCCCAATAGGAAACTTCATAGGGTATGCATAGCTGACTGCCGGCACAAGTAGTTAATTGGTCGGAGATTTGGGGTAATGCCGTAAATATGGGATCCTGATTACCCGGCAAACTGCCGCCGCCTACCGGCAGCGGGTCGCATTCTAACCCTTCAAGCGGGTTAAATGAAACAACCTGCCCTGTTTGTGGGTCGGTTATGGTAACAAAAAGGGTTTGAATGCCTGATGTAAATTGAGTAGATGGTGTGACTAAATCATTATATGTGCCTGTGAATGTATTGCCAAAACTATTAGTATAAGTGTAGCTAAGAGTTGCTTCCGATGTACAGTATATAAAATAGCTTATATAAAAGAGGTAATAACCATTTTCGTCAACAGTGCAATCTGTTATATCATAGTTATATGCAAGTTCTGTGCAAACATACTCAAAGGAGAATCTGTTATCCGTACCGCTGTGGCTGTTAGTCCACATTCCTGTTGCGGGGTTTCGGTAGGGTAAATCGGCAGCATTGATACAGGGAGGCGAATTAGTGGCAGGCGGGTAATTTTGCATGGCTTCCAATGGGTTGCCTGCCATATCTGCGCCGGTAAAGCGAAGCCTGATAGTCCCCTCGCTTAATAAATCGGGAAGTATATTGCTAATGGTAAATATCCATTGGGTGTTATTTGTGCTTGTTGTGAGGTTGCTTGCGTAGCCATAAGATATAACGTTTCCTAATTCATTTTCAAAACCCGCAAAATTGAGGGAGTTCATGGGTTCAGAGGCGGTAAGGGTTAAAATCAGTCCGCCGGCTAAGTTAGTGCTTTGTTGCGGACTAAGGTCTTGCAGGCAAAGTTGGGTTTGGCTTTCGTTCCACTCCCAAGCCTGGTGGGCTATGGTGTTGCCGGTGGCGGCATCGGTAATTTGTACCGATTGAAGGTAGGGCAGGTGGTTGTCGCAGATGTCGGTGTCGGGTTCGGTTGGGGAGCAGGCGGTGCAAAGCGGCGGGGTAATACTTGCCCAACAATCTAATCCCACTGCCTGCCATGCATCTCGAACGGCTGTTAGTTGCGGGCTGCATACGCCGTCTGTGGGTGGATAGATGGCATTGGCAGCGAGTATAGTAGCCTGACAAAAGTCTTCGTAAGCAGGTACTGTAATAGTATCTGTAAATAACTTTTGCAAACCTGCTATCAGCACATTTTCTGCGGCATCTATACCAATTGGTTGCACGGCTATATTGTCGGTAGCATAGTGTGCGCCTGTTCCGCCGTTGGTTATGAGGTAGAACCATTTTACTATGATGCCGGCATGGTTGTAGATATCTGCATCGTTTGAACTCCAATGATTAGCTGCGTCATTATAGTATAAAGCTTGGGGTTGTAGCGTATTTTCGGGGTGGGCTAAATCGCGGGGAAAAGTACCGGCAGGGGTTATTGCCACTTGGTTGCCTATTGTCCAATCAACCGTACCAAAAGCATGACGACGGGCTAAAACACTGAAAATATCGCTTACTGCTTCGTGAATAGTTTTTACCTGGGGTTGATTTGTATGGACAGAGTCTCGATTAATGCTAAACACATGCGACAATACCGAGTGCGCATACTCATGGCAAACTACATCGGGCGAAGCAAACGGGTTGAAATTTAGATTATCTCCATCGCCGAATAAAAATATATCATCTATTGCAGAATACTGTGCTTCATTATTTTCGGGAATGGGCATATGCGCCCAAATTAAATGCCGCTTTATGTCATCTATTTGCCGATTGCTGAAATAGTTTTTTGCCAGGTTCATGCCAAAAAACAAGGAAGCTGCAATAGCATTTTTAGTCGTTATACTGTCTTTGTTGCAAAATCGCTCCTCTTGTAGCATCACAGAGCCGGCTGCTTCTACGCTTGCATCAAAGATATTGATGGTGTCATTATCCGTGATAACAAATCCATCGGGTGGTACGAAACGAGGTGAAAGACGGTAGTACACAACATCATCTGTAAAACAACTGTCTATACGAATTGACTGACAATTATTGTAGAAAGTAGGCACTTCAAAAGGTAAGTTGTCTGTAAAATCAGCAGTACCGGATACTACATTACAAACATCAGTGGGGCATATAACTGCTTCGGTATTACCGGCTACACATTTGTGGCAAACGTTAGACCAATCGGGTTTTACATAACTGTGAAATTTCCCTGTAACGGCATTTACTATCCAAGTGCCTTTATCCGTACCCACGTAAAACCGAAAAGAATAAAAAATCTTATTGTAACTTGGCAAGACTCCTATGTTCGAAAATCTAAGCATTGAGGGTATGACTCTGCTGTACAGACTGTCTGGAATGTTGCGCTGTTTCAACACCACCCTTGCCGCCTCTTCCTTACTTATCATGCCCGTGGTATCTATGTCAAGGTTGGGGTAGAAGGTGCCTACTAAGCGCATTACTTTACCGTTTCTGAAGTTCAGCATAACTCGTGAATTTTCAACCGGAATGCCTTTGTAGTACTGCTTATATGTGTAATTTTCGTCCCATTGTTTGTTCCATACCAGATTGTCTTTCCGTTCAAATGCAAGGCTATCTTCTATTCTAAACGGAAACAATTTATCTTTGCCAAACAAATCTTGCCATTTTGTGGCAATACACTTTTGGTCACTTGTATCTAAAACATACAGAAAGTTGTAGGTTACCGTATTGTGGCTTCCTTCCAGCAATTTAGGACATAAGCCGGGGGGTTGATTTTGCACAGTAATTGGCACATCAACAATTATCTTTTGCTCCGATTTACCTTTTTCCTCCCCCTGCCGTTTAGCAAACCAACTGCCGCAGCCCAACAGTGCGCCCGCAACCATACCTAAAACCAACACCTGAAAATATAAGGAATTTAATAACTTGCTCATAATAAATTGTTTTTGCGTTTAAAAAAATGATGATAACTTATTTTTTACCTCCCGAAACACAAAAACGCTACGGCGGATGCCTTACCCGCCGGCAGGCTGGAAATGCAAACAAAGGTTTATGTTTACAAATATACCGGTTTGGTTTTAATTTTACAAGTTTTTTTGCGCAACAAATTTACCCAAAAAAGAAACAGCCGAAGGGGACGTTTCCTCCTTCGGCTGTTTCTTGCAATGTAACGGTTGGTATTATTGTTTTAATACACCTTTACCGCCACCCGTGTAAGCGGCTCTTCGCAAACATACAGCACATAAAAATAAATACCTTTCGGCAAGCCTGCCGGCGGGGAATGGGTCATGTTGTACTGCCCTTCGGCACGGAACTCCTGCTGAATGGGCGAGTCCACCAAAATACCTTGGCCATTGAACATAGAAATGCTCACTTGCGCATCGTATCCTACCCGATAAGTAAGAGTAGTACTACCGCTAAATACCGTAGGGCTGACACTAAACTCATTGTCGGATAAAACGCCGGCGTTGGCAGGATAGTAAAGACTCACATTGGCAGTATAAACCGTTTCGCAACCGGTCATGTCGTCGGTAATGGTAACGGTATATGTTCCGGCACAAAGGTTGTTGCGTAAAGGAATGTTGCAAGGCATCATTTCTTCGGGATCCGGAAAACAATCGCTCCATTGGTAACTATAATTGCCGCTTCCGCCTGAAACTGATAAAGAAATTTGTCCGTTGCATTGATCGCTGCTACAGGCGGCAAGACTTGGTTGGGCAGTGTGTGTTATTTCAAGATTGTCATCCACCAAATAGATGCCTGCAACCGTAATGGCATTTTCAAATTGATAAGTTTGATTGTTGAACGAAAGGGTGAGGTCATAAACTCCTTCGCCAAGATGACTGAGGGTGTGGTTAGTGCTGCCGTTCAGGGTAAAGTTGAGGTTGCAGCCGCCGGTGAGTGCGGTAACGGTAGCTTCTGCGGGTTGGTAGAGGTTGCCGTTGCAGTCGTAAACGGCTTGCAATTCTTGCGGATAGCCGAAACCGGTGGGGCAGCAGAGTACGGAGAGGGTGAGGTGATGTACCGATTTATTGCGTTCCGGTTGGTTATCGTAAGCAGTTAAAACAACATCATGTACACCTATATCGGATTGTAAAGGGGTAAAACAAAATGTGCCGCTTGCTATGGGTCCATGAGAATAAATATTATGATAATCAAAATGAAGCGTTTCCGATTCAGCTTTTACCATGATTAGATCATCACTATCTTCAAAAGTATAGGGAATACAAATTTGTTCTGCATCAGAACAATCTTGTATGAATGGAACCGATACCAAGTTTGGTGCAAGAAAGTTCGTATTCGAAGGTGTATTAGTAGAAACTATAAAATCGCAAGTTACTGATTGTTGCCAGTTAGCACCGCTGTTGTCAGAAATTATAAATGTAGCTTCATAGCTGTTATCAGGTAAAATGGCATAAAGAACTACTGGATTTGGTGGAAATTGAATTTGTTGGAACGGAATACTATTGTCTTCACCTGCTAAACCTACAAAGGTTGCTGTCCCTTCATACCCAATGATAATGTTTAATGCCCATTCTCCGTCATCTAACGGGGAACAACTCATTTCTAATAAGGTATAGTTAAATCCGTTAGAGTCGAAACACCATATTGTGCCGCCGATAGATTGTTGGCAACCATTAGCATCGGTTACAAATATATCATAATACCCGCCGGGTAATGGCTCAGTAAACTGTGCCTCAATAAAAGTATTGTTAGTTGTTTGGAGAGGTCCTGCAAGAACACTGTATGTAAATGGAGCAGTACCATTGGTCATTTCCCATGTTATAGTTGCTACACCTGTATTTTGATTGCAGTTTTGAGCAATTTCTGAAATGGACATTGATCCAATACATTCTGAAGAGCTGTTTACTGTTATAGTTTGGAAGTAGGAAACCTCGTATCCCAGCACATTATTCCAAACTGTCAGGGTAATGGTTTTGGTTCCGGGCGAAGTCCACTGCACGGTATATTCTTGGAGGCTGATGTCTGTTAGGGGTGAAAGGGATGCCCCTTCGCCAAAATTCCACGAGTAGGTCAAGTCGCCGTCTATAGGCTCCGAAGACTGGTTGACAACGGTTATGTCCGTATTCGTACAAAGGGCGGCGGAAACGGGGGCACCGCAGGGCATTTGAATCTCAAAACTGACAGTAAAACAATCTGTTACAGATGATCGGAAGCCTTCCTGATCTTGACAAAGGTTAATATTGAGCGTATGCAGCCGGTCGCTGTCGGGGCTTTCGGGTGGTTGCCAGTTTCCGGTTTCGGTTTTTTGGGGTATGTCGGCGGCATCGAAACAAACGGTTACGGGGTTGAAAGACGGGTAATCCGTCAAATTTTCAAGGCTGTTTCCGGCAAGGTCCGTACCCGAAAAAACCAAAGCATACACATCGGGTATAAGGAAAGGCGCATCGGTCAGCAGTTGTACGGAGCAGGTATATTCTGTTTGGTCTGTATCGGCATTGGTTGTTACCGAAAAATAGTCATCGGCGGCAAGCAGGTTTCCGTTGTAAAACAACCCGTCGAAAGAAAGGGTTTGCAGGGGTTCGGAGGCGGTAACTTGTAGGGTGATGCCATCGGAAAGGTCGGTAGATTGAGGGGCAGAAAGCATTTCGAGGCAGTATTGCCCGGCGGGTCCGTCATATTGCCAGCTTTGATGTGCAAGGGTTTCGGAGGTAGCGGGGTTTACAATCTGTACCGATTGAATATAAGGCAGGTGGTTGTCGCAGATGTCGGTGTCGGGCAAATCGGGGGAACAGGCATACAGGTTCATTTTATGAATTTCATCGGTTCCTTGCGGTGCGGTAGTTGGCATCCAAGGTGCTGTGGGAGAAAATCGCTGCGGAAGATCGTTATAATTTAGACATGGAGGTGTGCCGGTAACCATATTATGCATTGACAACAATTCGTTACCTGCCATATCATGCCCGCTGAAAACAAAGGCTACCACCTCTCCTGCAAGTACTAAAGAAGCATCTATGGTTATAGTGGCTGTCCAAATGGTGGGATTAGAAGTAGTGACGGCAGATGTAAAGCCTGTACTAATAAGACCTGCGCCGCTTGGTTTAAAGCCCAAAAAGGAAAAATCGGACAAAGGTTCGCTGCTTGTAACTTCAAGTTGAAATGTTTGCCCTGCGCCAACAATTAAACTTTGCGGTGCGGCGGCAACATCTGTTAAACATAATTTGCCATTAACGGGGTTTATTTGCCAGTGTTTATGATATTTAATTGCGCCGCTACTGTTGGTAACTTTTAGCTCTTTAATGTAGGGTTTGGTTATATCGCAGGTTGCCCATTCTGCTTGCCAGTTATCTATGCCTACCGCCCGCCATGCCTCCCGCACGGCAAGTGCTTCGGCAGAGCAAGCACCATACAACTGCCCTGCTACAGTAAGCGTAGCTCTTGCTATGCCTGGGTAGTTTTGGTTGTCAATATCATTCAGTCCCCATGAATCAAGATCGGTAATAATGGTAGTAAACACTTCAAGCAGTATTTTAGCTACTTTTTCAGCGCTTATTGCCGGCACGTTAAATGTAGTTCCCGAAGGTACATTCCTGCTCGGAGTAGAACTGGGATATGAGGCGCTAAATCCGTCATCAACCGTGCCTGTATATCCTGTTGCAAGCATGTAAAACCAGTAACTGAGTACATGCGAATTGGCGTAACGCAGCCCGTCGCTTGCTGTTGTGGCGGCATTCCAATATTGTCCGCCATAAGTAGTGGGGTTGCTATATAATTTGGGGGTGTTTAAAGCCCGTAGCGTACCAACGGATTCGCCTATGTTCCAGTCTAATTGCTTAATGGTACTCTGAACCATAATACCCATAATATCGCAAAAACTTTCTACAAGTGCGCCGTTTTCAATTGGTTCGTTATTACATACTACATTAGCCCCCTTTGCATTGATGGCATGCGCGTATTCATGCGCCATTATGTCTAAATCTACCATAGGCAGCGATCCATTGCCATTACTCATTCTTATCCGAATTTTATTATCGGATGCCAGACTTGTAAGATTGGTAGCGGCATTAAGTTCAAAATTATCTAACAAACATAACTCAATAAGCGGGTTGCCGGCGGTAAATTGGTTAACGCCCGAAGAAGGGGCGCTTGGAAGCGATAGATTGATGGGAGTGGGGGCAGCCGGCGGCACAGTAGTAAAGTAGCAATTTATTGAACTTGGGTTGCTAAAAAATTATGAACGTGCTCTATAGCCCAATATGCTGCTTCAAGCATGGGTATTTCATTGGGGCAATCGGGGTAATTGAGCCGCAAATTTAGGATGGTGTATTTTCCGTCTTTTTTAACCAATATGGCATAGTTGCCCGGCGGCAACAAATTGCCGTTGTTTAACTGTTCTGCCACATTAAAAGCAGTAGAACCCGAAGGAAAAGGGTAATAAACATTGCCGCCAAATTGTGGGGTGGCAATGGGTTCGCTAATCATTACTTCGGCGTTGGCGGCACTGGTCATGTTTAACACAATATTGCCAAATGAATAGCAGGTAACGGGGCTTAGGGCAGGCGTAACGGTAAAACCACCTTGCGTACCTATGGCTATAGCCTGCGGATAAGCGCAGCCGGTAGGGTTATGTATGATGGTTACGGTGTGCAAACCTGCGCTTAAACCCGATAGAACGGAACCGCTTGTTCCCGACAAAGCGCCGGTCATGGCATAGTTGTTGGCAAAACCGCCGGGCGGAGCAAAGGTAATTGTTGCCTGCCCGTCGGCAACGCCCCAAGCGCTGGGCAATATGCTGAAATTGAGTGATATGCCCGGAGGGGCTTCTGCGCCACCGTCAGACCACCAATAATACCGTTTTGAATTACTGATAAAGGTAAAGTTATCTGAATTGGCATAAGCCTCAATGCGATGTATAGCATTGTCTTGTTTCAGATGGTACAATTTACAGTTGCCAAAATTGCAGGAACTCAGCCTTATTTGCTTCTCATCGGGATATTGGGTAAAATAAGGCAAATCGTTGTCATACCAGAGTGTTACAGGGTAATCCGGCTCATCGTCAACAGGGTTGCAGGGGGTGGTTATAAAATTACTGTTGTTAAAACTTTCTAGCCCTCTTATATTACCGGTTACAACGTCCACATACATATATTGGTCGCCTAAATTAACTTTGTGGCAGAGGTAAATATAATTGTTGGTACCCGGACGTAAGTAGTAGGCTAATTTAGTAACAGGTAGCTTTATTGGCGGAGTACGTTTCAAGTATCTAATATAATATTTAGTTGCAGAATCAATGGCTATCTCCGGGCTTACCTGTATATTTTCGGGTTCGCCTTTGGGGTAATAGTAACCCACTCTTGCCCCTCTGCTACAACCGGTGCTATCTTTTTCAAATCCAACCAGACTATGGGCATCAATTCTTATGCCTTTGTAGTACATCCAGTAATGAGGGTAGCCTGTTATGTCTTTCCAGTATTCTACGGTAAAATCGGAAGGAATGCCAAAAAATTGTTTGAACTCAGGTTTTGTAAAGGCTGTTTCATAGGTTAGATCGGGTCTAAGTTTGCACTTGGCAGTATCAAAGTGAAAAATGCAAGTGCCAAGCGTATCACCTTTAAATGGCAATCTGCGAAACGAATACATAGTATAACACTCTTTTTTAACCAGCAAGGAGTCCAATGGAATGAGGCGGGTATTCGTGTTAGCGGTTTTTGCCGACGTCGAGTCTTTACGTTTACCGGCAAACCAACTGCCGCAGCCCAACAGCGCGCCGGCAACCATACTCAAAACCAATACCTGAAAATATAAAAAAAATGATAACCTTCTCATAATAAATTGTTTTTGTGTTTAAAAAAATGATGATAACTTGTTTTTACCTCCCGAAACACAAAAAACGCTATGGCGGATGCCCTACTCGCCGGCAGGCTGGAAATGCAAACAAAGGTTTATGTTTACAAATATACCGGTTTGGTTTTAATTTTACAAGTTTTTATAGAGGAGATGCCGTACTTTACCGGAAAAAAACAGATGCCATTGACGAAAGATTGCCGGCATTATATGGAATAATAATATATAGTTATTTAACTAAATTACAGACTATTGCTTGTTATTACGGCTCGCATGTTTATGAAACAATAGGATAGTTTGAAATAAATAATTCGCTGCCGAGCTGGTTGGATGTTTGGGTTTGGTTTCTCATGCCGTACATCAGGTTCCATTCGGTTATATATGCAAAAGAAAACAATTCTTTAATAAAGGGCGAGTTATCGTAAGTAATGAGCCATTTGTGGGGGCAGTTTTTCATGGTTTGGGCAAAACGGGCATGGTCAAAAATTTTGTGGAGCGAGCCGTTTTTTCCGTACAGGGCAGATTGGGTTGCGCTGTAATAGGGCGGGTCTAAAAAAATAAACACGTTGTTTCCCGGTGCATTGGTAAGCAGGCTGTAATCGAGGTTAGAGATGGTTATGCCATTCATAATTTGGCTAAGTTGGTTTAGCCGGTGAATGCTGCTTTGGGTAAAGCGGTGGGTAAACGCCTGTTGCGAAAATCCGCCTGCTTCGGTAGTGCCCGAAAAAGTAATGCGGTTAAAAACAAAAAAAGCGGCGGCAGTTTGCAGGGGTGTAAGTTGCGGCATGGCATCGGTTAAAAACCGGTATAGTTGTTTACCATCGGTAAATTGCATTTTCCATTCGGTTACCTGTTGCACTACACTGTTCAGGTCTTGCTGAGCATATTGCCAGAAATGGAATAGTTGCGGGTAGAGGTCGTTTATCCAAAAGCGGCGCTGCGGGTACAACTGTTTCAGGTAAATAAATACCGAGCCTCCGCCCACAAACGGTTCGCGGTATTCTTCAAAAACCGGAATGAGCGGTGCTATTTGCGCCAGTGCGCGGCTTTTTCCGCCGGGGTATCTTAGGGGGCTTTTAAGCATGAAACAACAAGTGGTTTATCAGGCGCGGAGGTAAAACTGTTCGCCCATGCCAAAAAGTTGGTCAATGGCTATTTTATTGCCCGAATGGTGCTGAATATACCCGTTAAAAAAGCCGTAGGGGCCTTCGTAGCGGCTATGCAGCAGCAGCAGGTTTATGTTTACCGATGTATGTGCCACAGGGGTAAAACTCAAATCTACCATGCCGTACCGGTCTTTTATATACCAGGTGTTTTGCACGCCGTTTGGGCGTTGTACGGCAATGGGCGGCAGGGTGGTAATTTTACCGTTGTACCAAAGGCAGTTTTCGTTGTACTGTTCGGGGTTAAGCGCCTGGTTGCGGGTAAGGTTAAAGCCCAGCAGTATGCCTTCGGGGGTATGCCCAAGTGCGGTTACCCAGTCGTAGCGCGTAGGATAAGGGTAATATCCCTTGTGGTCGTCAATAATCATGGCGCTGTTTTGGCGGTTAAACGGGGTGGCAACGCCGTCAAGGAGCAGGGTTCCTTGGGCGGGCATGAGGCATTTGTGGGTGTACATACCCCTGTTTTGGGCAAAAGGCAGTACCGACACCAGCGGTTCTGCTTCGGCTGCGGTATGGAAACCGGTAAAGTTGGCTTCGAGGTTGGGCAGGTCATCAAAATCTTTAATGCGGGCGGTTATTTCAAAGCGTTCCTGTTCCAGGTGGTTATGTACGGCAAGGGTAAAATTGTTGCTTTGGTAGCCCGATTGGGTATTGTACAACCCTTGCGCCAACTGCAGCTGAAACGGAGCTACTTTTTTTTCGTACCGCCATTTTTTGTTTTGCTCTTTGTCATACACAATAAACTGTACCAGCGCCATTTTTTTGGCGTTATAAATGGCCACCATAACAAAATAGCGACCGTTGGTAATCTGAAACGCCTGCCACTCCCGCAGTTGCAGGTTTTTTGCAAAGCGGGGCAGCGGCAGTGCATAGGGTTTTTGGGCGTTGAGCAGGTTTACCCGGGTAAACGGGGCGTTGTAGCAGCCAAAGTTAAAACGTCCGTTGGCGTTTACCACTTCGGCGGGCGGGGTTTGCAGTTTGCGGTTGTAGGTCATTGCTGGTTAAGGAATGGCTATTTTAAAGGTGGTTTTTTGCCCATTGGAGGAATAGATGGCGGCGGGGTATATGCCTTTGGGCAGTATGGGCAGCGTTACATAGCCGGTAAAACCGGGTGCAACGGTATATTGTGCGGTAATGCGCCCCAGCATATCGGCAACAAGCAGGGTGGCGGGGCGGTTGCCGGGGTTTTGCAACGCCAGCATTCGGGTGGCAGGTATATAAGCGCCTGCAACCGGTATTGGGTTGTTTTCGGGTGTGTCAAGTCCAATAATTACTTCGGCTGTGGCAAAAATCCATACATTGTGTGCGCCGTGCAGTGCCGGTTGCCGGTATCCGCCGCCGCTCAGGTCGCCGTCGGTAGAGTCGGTATAGCCGGCAACTACTAATTTTCCGTTGCTGTTTTGTAAAAGTGAGTTGCCAAAATCGTACTGCGAGCCGCCAAATCTTTGGGTCCAGATGATGCTGCCCGTGGTGCCGTTCAGTTTTATTAGGTTTACATCCCAAATATAGTTTGGCGGCGAAACGGTATGGTCATAGGTAATGCCCACAGCATAAACATGACCGGTTGCGGGGTCAATCAGCACATCGCGGCTGTTGTCCGATGCCGGGGCGCCAATAGTGCGTTGCCAAAGGAGCGCGCCCGTAGAATCAACGCGCACAATCCAAATATCGTCTTGCCCGAAATTTTCGGTAACGTCGCCGTCTTCCGATATGGAATCGCCAATAAGGGCAGCCTCGCCGTTTGCGCCCAGGGCAACCGATTTACCACTGTCGCCAAAGGTGCCGCCGTAGGTTTTTTCCCAAAGCAGGTTGCCGTTGGTATCAAACTTCAGCAGCCACATATCTTTACCGCCGTGGTTAAAACTGATGTTGCCGTCTGTTGAAGAGGTAGAACCGATAACCACCAGTTGCTGCTTTTCGGCATCCAGCACTATGTCCGATGCGTTGTCGTTGCCGGTTCCGCCGTAGCTGCGTTTCCAGAGTACATCGCCTGCGGCCGACAGTTTTACCAGCCACAGGTCTTTGTAGCCCAGGTTTTCGGTAAAATCGCCATCGGCAGAGTCGGAGTAGCCGGCTACCAGAAAGTTGCCATCGGGTAATGCTATTACCGAGCGAAAAAAATCTTCGCCCGAGCCACCCAGCACCCTCGACCATTCAATTTCGCCGGCATCATTCAGTTTTACCACCCATGTGTCTATGCCGCCGTTGTTTTGCCCCACATCGCCATCTAACGACTGGCTGTAGCCGGTTACAATAAACCCGCCGCCGGGGGCAAGGGCAAGGTCAAAGGCTTCGTCCACACTGGAGCCGCCCAGCAGTTGTTGCCACACTACTTCATGGTCGGCATTGAGGCGCAGAATCATATAATCATAGTCAAATAAACCTCCGCTGTAACCGGCAACCACGTAGCCGCCATCGGGCAGTTCAACAATGGCTTCCGCCTGTTCGTCAAGGGCGGTTTCGCCATACACGGTTTGCCAGTCAATATAGGGTTGGGCTTTTGCCATGGCGCTAAGTGCTACCAGACACACAAAGGTTAAAAGGCGGTTCATCATTGGGAAGGCGAGGGGTTTGGTTAAAATTTTAGAAGGGTAAAGGTACAAATTATTGTGCTACTGCGCTAACCTTTTAAAGGGGTTTATTAACCGGCTGCCGTATTATGTCGGACAGAGGACGACCGTTTTTATTCACCGAACTATGTTTAACGGCATTGTAATTTTTACCGGTTTACCAAACATAAAAAATGCCCCCGCTTTTCTGGCAAGAAAAACAGGGGCAGAAAAATGCTATATTAAACTAAAATTGAAACCGGAAAAAGCCAAGCACAACATGCTAAAACTGTGTTGGGGTGTTTTGTTGCCTTGATTTTTGGAATATTACATTTTAATAAACCAATTTTGTTTACAAAGTTTTAATATTTTAACAATTTGCCAATGTAGGTGTTGTTGTTTTGGTCGGTTGCTTTAATAATAAAAAAGGTTCCGTTAAGGGTGGTAACATCCAGCATAAAGTTATTGCCGTTGTATGGAAATAACTGTTTTACCATAGCGCCGCTCGCATCGTAAATTGCAATATCTTTAATGGTTGCATAGTTTTTATACATAAAGTAATGCGGGTCTATGGTAAGCAGGGTGGTACAGGCGGCAGGATTGGGATAAATATACAACTCATATGTTTTGGGTGCGGTGTGGTATTTTATGGTATTAAGCGTTGTATTGGTAATAACCGGGTCTTCGTAATCAAAAACAATGCTTGCGTTGTTTTTAATTTGTGTTCCGCCGCTTACCGTTTTGGCGGGCGAAACGGCATAAATAAAAAAGCCGTGGCTTTCGGGTTCGTTGTTAGTACTGTCGGGCAGGTTAATGGCATCAAACACAACCCTTAGCAGGCTGTTTTCGGTTAAACTATACTCAAAATCGTGGCTGCTACTCAAAACTTTAAAGGTTGCGGGGTCTGCCTGTTCGGGCAGCGTGTTTTCAATTATTACCCGGTAAGCGGGGTAGGTTCCAACATTCTGAAATCTGATGGTATAGGTAAGTTCCTGTTCTTTGTCTATGAATCCGCCGGTTCCGGTTCCCATTGGGCTAACCAGAATATCGTTGGGGTCTATGGCACCTACCACCTCTCTTAACTCGCTGTAGGTGTTGTTGGAAGGTGAAAAATCGGAGCCGCTTGCCGCAATTTGGGTACTCACCTGCAGGTTTTGCCCCACATAAGAGGAGAGCAATACCGAGTCAATGAGGGTAATAAATGCGCTATGCCCGGCTTTTACGCTGTCTATGTTCCAGGAATACGTGTTGGGTTGTGGTGTTTCAAAAGGCTTTGATGCGTCAGTAAGCATTACTTCGGGCGGATAGGTGAGGGTAATTTGTACATTATAGGCGGTAGAAGCGCCCAGATTTTTATAAGATACAATTGATTCGCCTTTAAACCCTCTGCGCCAGGCGGTGGTGGCAGTGGCAACCTCAAGGTCGTAATTGCCCGATGCGGCATATACCGGCACATTTGCCACCTGGTTTTGGTTAAAGCCCGAAAGGGTAAAACTAACCGCGCAATTGCTTTGCCACATAGGGTTATATGTTGTTTCCAGGGTGTAAGTGCCGTTTTTAAGCCGAACGTGGTATTGCCCGTTTTGGTTGGTGGCCAGCAGTTTATTATCGGGCATTATGCGCAGGGTTACGGTGCTTACGGTCTGTTCGCCGGGGTTAAGTATGCAGTTGTTGTTGGTATCGTTAAAAACCACCCCCTGTACCAGGTTGGCTTCTTCTTCGGTAATGGTGATGAACTGGTTGGCGCTAAGGTTGGCAATGCGTTGCACATAACCCGACGGCCAGTAAATTTCCACACTATCGGCAACAGAGGCACTGCCCAGCCCAAAATGCTGCCGCAGGCTGTTTTGGCTTCCAAACCCCGAAACAGGCAACACCTGCCGCATTTGCCATTTACCGGCTGCCTTTACTTTTATTGTAGTGCCAAGTGCAGAAAAATTGCTGACCAACCCCCGCAACTGAATGTTGAGCCACTTGTTGCCATTGCCTTTGTTGCAGTATAGCCGGTCTTTTTGCCCGGCATGAAAAGCCAGTGCAAGGTCAATAAAACCGTCGCGGTTGCAGTCGGCCCAAGCCTGCCCAAAATTGTAGCCTATGTCGGTGGCAATTTCTTCATCGGTAATTTTGGTGAAGTTGCCGGTGCCATCGTTCAGGTACAGGAAATTGGGTCCCTGGTCGTTGGTAACAAACAGGTCAAGGTCGGCATCGTTGTCAATATCCGTAAAATTAGCGCCGTGGCTGTGCCCGTAATCCTGCGAAACTACCGAGTTGGTTACTTTTACAAAAGCGCCGCCGGTGTTTTTATATAAAGCGTTTTGCTGGTCAGAGGCATTGGCAACAAACAGGTCTGCCCAGCCGTCGTTGTCATAGTCGCCCCAGGCGGCGCCTACACTGTTGGCGGCATCGGCAGCCAAATCGCCGGCGGTTACATTTTCAAAGTTCATGCCGCCGGTGTTTCTGAATAAAGAATTAGGCGTGTTGTTGCCGTTCGGAATAAATATATCAACCAGTCCGTCGTTGTTAAAATCGGCCAGAACAGGAGCGCCGGAGCGGTTGCTTTCCATACAAACCGGCGAGTTTTCTATTCGGGTAAAGGTGCTGTTGCCATTGTTTCGGTATAGTTGGTGAAACCGCGTTTCAAAGTAATTGGTCAGTAACAGGTCAATAAACCCGTCGTTGTCAAAATCGGCCCAGGCTGCGCCATGAAAATACTGCGGGTTGGGGTCAATGCCCGAATTGGGAATGGGGGTAAAATTGCCGCCGCCGCTGTTTTGGTAGAGCATGGCAGGCAGTTGCGTGTCATTCACTATTAAAACATCCGGCAGTCCGTCGTTGTTAATATCGGACCAGGCGCTGCCGGTTGCAGGCGCAAGGTTGGCAGAAAAGCCGGCGCCGGTTATATTGGTAAAAGTGCCGTTACCATTGTTTCGGTACAACATGCCGGGGGTGGCGCCGCTTTTATCGGTAAAAAAGATGTCTTCCCACCCATCGTTATTGTAATCTGTCCAGGCACAGTTCCAGCCCGAAATATTGGTAGCCGAGGGCAGTTGTGCACATTTATCCATAAATTGGTTGCTGTTGCAGGTGCTTACGGTAAGGGTTGCCACATTTGAGGTTATAAAAGCGCCGTTGGTTTCTGCAACCAGGCAGTCGTAGCCGGCGGCATCGGTTGCCATTACGTTGTTCAGTTGCAGGCTGCTTGAGGTAGCGCCGGCAATATTAACCCCGTTTTTTCGCCACTGATAGGTAAGGTTGCCGCCGTTGCCGGCCTGTGCGGTTATGGTAAAGGTGGCGTTGTTGCCCTGGCAGGCAGTTTGGCTTTGTGGCTGGGTAAGAATTTGCGGCGGGTTAATAGTGGCATTGCTGGAGCCGCTGTAGCTGCAAAACGATAACAACTCATTGGTTTGCGGGTTTACGAACTCAAGGGTAAAAGCGCCTGCCGGCGGAAGGTTTACGTTGTAAAAACAATATTTTACCGAAGTAGTACTGCCCGAAACAACCGGAACCGCTGCCGGCCCGGCCACCGCTGCCGATAAGGTGGTGCCAATCCAAATATTGCGTATGGCCGGCGGCGCTGTTACCACACCCGGAAAAGCAAAGGTAATGTCGCCGGTTTTTGGAAGTCCGTTCATTTGTGTAGCATAGGGGGTGCCGGTAAAATTGGCAGCCATAGGCGTACCACTTACGCCGGGGCAATTGTTGGGTTGCCCGTTGCCATTGTTTCTTTTGGATATTACAGAGCAGTTTTGGGCAGCCAGAAATGTACCTGCCAATAGCAACAACCCAAATAGCAGTAAATTTTTCATGTGGTATATCGGTTTTACTGCTATCCGGCAAGCAAAGCTCCAAAAATACAAAATTCTCATTATCAGGAAATTATAAACATTAATTTTCCAACTTTTTTCCAAATTCGGGAAAAAATTTCGCTTTTTTGGCAGTTTTGCCTCCTCTTTTGCAAACGGACAATTGTAAACCACAGGAAACAAATAGTAAGCAACCATTTGGGGTAACTCTTCAGGTACTATCTGTAAATCCGGGCATTTTCTCTTGTTCCTTGCTCATTTGAAGCATTGACCAAAGAGCAAAAAAACTTTGCGGAACTTTGCGGTAAAATGAATGGAATTTAGTGAAGAACATCACCAACAAAGGTACAACCTAAACAAGTACCCATTTGGGCAATAAAAACTGTTGGCAGCAAACCGGTACGCGTTATAAAAGCGGTAAAATACCCAAATAAACAAAAAGGGCAGGCAGTAAGCAATTAAAGCCCGCCCGCAACATTGCCGTAAAACAAAAATGTAGCATGTATTAAAACCCCTGTTCTACCCCTTCCGTTCAACAGGTTCAGCCATTCCAAAAAGCCGGTTTTCCGGTGCAGCAGGCAGCCATACTAAGCCAAAAAACAAATATAAAAACCATTTTTTAACAGGCAATTGCTTGGTAAACCAATTTATTTTACCTAACTTTACCCCAAATAAATTGTTCTGTTTGTGCGTTTTTAAACACCCAAAGAGGTAATTGTTGTATTAAATTTCAATTCCGGCACTAAACCCCCAAGGTGCTTTGCCAACATTTAAAAGCCTTAACAGGCAAGTGTTTTAGCTTGTTTTTTTTATTAGTTTTTTCAAATTAATTCATGCTTTTTATGTTTAAGCCTGTTCAAAATATACTAACCCTCTTGTTTTATTGCATAATTGCCACCATTATACAACTGCCGCTTATGGCGCAGGTTACCCATACCGGCCCGGCGGCCGCCACCCCCAAAAAACAACCGGCAGATACCAGCAATACCCGCTACGGCGACGGAAAGCATACCACCTCCTCTATTAAAGCCGCAGGCAGCCAACAACCCGAGCCTGTAACCCCTGCCGATGCTTCTAAATTTGATTACGGAGGCGGGATTGACCTGAACATACCCGAATCGGACGAAGAGCACGGCATGGAAATGCCCGATGCTCCGGCCCAAAACGAAGAGGAAACCCTGCCGGCAAACAAACCGGGCAACATCGGTTCAAAAGAAACCGCACCCCCTCAGCCAATTAATATGAACAACCAGGGTAAAGCATCGGCAATGCCTGCCACTGTAACAGCAGCGCCGGTAAAAGTGTATGAAACCTATAAGCGAGATATAATTAAAGAAAATAAATTGCTGCGAAGCCCTGTTGTTCTTTCATACCCTTTTGATACCAACAAAATTCCTGAATATACCGATGCCGAATATGCTGCGCGCCTCAAAAGCCTGCCAACCGTTATACCAATGGATTATAACGAACTGGTAGGAAAATTCATAAAAATGTATGTGGTGCTTAAGCGCGACCAACTTACCCGGATGTTGCCCCGTACCGACCATTATTTCCGCATTTTTGAAGAAACGCTTGACCGCTACGGGTTGCCCATGGAACTGAAATATTTGCCCGTTATGGAGTCTGCTCTTATACCTCATGCCAAATCAGACAATGGGGCAGGCCTGTGGCAGTTGCCCTACGGAACTGCCCGAATGTACGGACTGGAGGCTAATTCTTTTATTGATGAGCGTTTTGACCCTGTTTTATCAACCGAGGCGGCAGTGCAGCATTTGCGCAATTTATACAGCAAATACCGCGACTGGCAAACGGTAATTGCTGCCTTTAACTGCGGCGAAGGAACGGTAAACAAGGCCATAAGAACCTCGGGCGGAAGAAAAAAATACAGCGAAATTGCACCTTTTTTGCCGGATGAAGCACAAAGTTATGTGCCCTTATATACGGCAGCAGTGTATGCCATGAGCTATTATCCCGAACATAACCTGGTAAAGCACGACGCACCCTATAATTTTTATGCCACAGATACCATAAGGGTGCGCATACCCATAGATTTAAAGGAGGCAGCCACTTATATCGGCATGCCGCTGGAAGAACTGCAATTTTTAAACCCCGCGGTTAAACGCAATGTGGTGCCGCGTATGCCAAACGGTTTTCCTATTACCTTGCCCGTTTCAAAAATTGATGATTTTGGCAGTTTTTTGGCCGGAAAAAGTGCCGCCAAAACTGAAATTATTATTAACAACGGCAATATTGAACAACGGGTTAAACTGCCCGAAAGCAGTGTGTGGAACTTCCAAATGGATGAATATGGGCTTGAATATGCACCCGTAAAAATTGACGAAGGGCCAACCATTACCGTTAAATACACCGTAAAAGATGGCGATGTACTGGGCGTTATTGCCGAAAACTACGATTGTACCGTAGATGAACTGAAACGGTGGAACCGCCTGCCAAACAACAAACTTACAACGGGGCAAATTCTGTCAATAAGGGTACCCAAGGCATACGAAAAGGTTTATAAAAATATTGAGGCACGCTATGAAGAAGAAAATGCCCAACAATCTACCAATACAAATGGTGCCGAAAATGCCGCCTCCTCCGATGTGGTAGTGGCGCAATATATTTTTAAAGAAGACGACAGCCTGGCAAAAATTGCCCGGTCTTTTAACATTACCACCGAGCGCCTCATGAAATTCAATAACCTGAAAGTAGATATAGTAATGCCCGGTACAATACTTAAAATACCGGCGCCGGTTCAGAAGTAAAACAAAACCGGGGGATGGATATTGACTACCCACCCCCCCGGTTGCCAAACAATAGCTTGCTTATTGTTGCATGAGTTGAATACTGCGGTTTATAAAGCGCGTAAGGTCGGGGCCTTTAAGCATGTTTTGCTGCAACAGCGCAAGGTCATACAGTTGCTGGGCAATGTCTGTTTGTTTTTCTTCATCTCCGGTATTATTCACCAAGTTCAGCAGCGCCGGGTGGTTGGTGTTTAAAATTACGTTGTACATATCACCAAACATGGCATTTTCTTTGCCGCCGCTCAGGTTCGACATGTCTTTCCAGCGCCGGATAAATTCGGGTCGGGTAATGAGTACCGGCGCATCATTGGGCGACAACGCCCTGAGCATAATGGTGGCCTCGTTTGGGTTAACCAGTTTCGTGTAAAGGTTTTTCAGGATTTCTTCCTGTCCTGCGTTCAGTACCGATTCGGGTTTTTCTTCCTTTTCAATCAGGTGGTTCAGGGTATCGGCATCAACGCGTTTAAAGGCAATACCTTCGTTTTTGCTTTCTATATGCCCTATAAAATGCGGGTCCAGCAGGGTGTCAAATTTCAACACATCGTAACCGGCAGTTTTAGCCGCTTCTTCGTAGCTGTGCTGCTCGCCGGCGCCATTAGAGTAAAGGTAAACAATTTTGTTGTTTTTATCGGTTTGCAGGTCTTTTACCATTTCCTTATACTCATCGGGGGTAAAAAACCGGCCGTCTATGTTTTCAAAGAGGCAGAATTTTTGCGCCCTTTCGTTAAATTTATCATCGCTCAACATGCCGTATTTAATCAACACACCAATATCGCGCCATTTTTGCTCAAATCCGGTGCGGTCGGTTTTAAACATGTCTTCCAGTTTGTCGGCTACTTTTCGTGTAATGTATTTGTTAATAGATTTTACTTCGGGGTCGCTTTGCAGGTAGCTGCGCGAAACATTGAGCGGAATGTCGGGCGAGTCGATAACGCCATGCAACAGCATTAAAAAGTCGGGAACAATGTTTTCAACATGGTCTGTAACAAACACCTGGTTACAATACAGGTGAATGCGGTCTTTCCTTATTTCGTAATTGTTGTGTACCTGCGGAAAGTAAAGAATACCGGTAAGTTTAAAAGGGTAGTCAACGTTAAGGTGTATCCAGAACAGGGGTTCTTCTGCCATAGGATACAGGGTGTGGTAAAATTCCTTGTATTGTTCGGGGGTAATATCGGCAGGTTTGCGGTTCCAAAGGGGTTGGGTATCGTTTACAATGTTATCGGTTTCAACGGCTTCGGTTTCGCCTTCTTCGCCGCCTTCTTTGGGCAGGTATTGGGTTTTGGTGCCAAACTTAATTTCAACGGGTAAAAACCGGCAGTATTTTGAAAGCAACCCCTGTATGCGGTCTTTTTTCAGGTAATCGGCATGGTCTTTACCAATATGCAGCACAATATCGGTGCCGCGTTCGGTTTTTTGGTCGGTTTCGGCAATGCTGTATTCGGTGCTGCCCTCACATACCCAATGTACGGCGGGCGCATCGGGCTGATGTGATTTGGTAATAATTTCCACCTTGTCTGCCACCATAAAGGCAGAATAAAAACCCAACCCAAAATTTCCGATAATGGCGTTGGCGTTTTCGTATTTGGTTAAAAACTCGCGGGCACTCGAAAAAGCAATTTGGGTAATGTATCGCTCAACCTCCTGATAAGTCATACCAATGCCTTTATCGCTAATGGTAAGCGTGCCGGCATCTTCATTTACCGCAACTTCTATGGTAAGATTGCCTAACTCGCCGCTCACCTCCCCGCGCGACGACAGGGTTTTGAGTTTCTGCGTGGCATCTACGGCATTTGACACCAACTCGCGAAGAAAAATTTCCTGGTCAGAATAAAGAAATTTTTTAATTATTGGAAAAATGTCTTCGGTTTGAACACTAATGGTACCTTTTTGCATATGCTTAAATTTTATGTTGCTGAAACTTTTTCTGAAAATTATACAGCCCGAATTTTTCCGGAACTATTGCGCACTGCCCACCAGCAGCAATGCTATAAACGCCGCGGCAGTACAACTGCTTTTTTGCATACCAAAAGCCATGCCACAGGACAAAATCTGCCTTTTTGTCTGCTTTTAGCCAATAAAAATGGCGGTGTGGCGCAAAAAATGGCAGCCAAAATGGCCGGTTTCAGTTTGCCGGAATTAAGTGTTGGGGTTCTTTTGCCACGTGGACATTGCACCTGCTCTACCCCTGCTGTTGCCGCCCGGTTTGGGTTATAAGCCTTTTTTGCCTGGTTGCAACATTGCTTATACCTGCGTTGTTATAAGCAGGAACAATTAATTTTTAAACATCATGCCGCTTTTGTGCTTATGAAAACACCTGCCTTTTACCTCTTGCTTTTGCTGTTGTGTCCACTGTTTACCTTTGCCCAAACCTTTAAGGCCGGCATTGCCGGCGGGGTTAACTTTACCCAAATAGATGGCGATAATATTGGCGGATACAACAAATTTGGGGCAAATGTAGGTTTTTTATCCGAAATTCCTTTTTCCGACCGATGGGCGGTAGGGTTAGAGTTGCTCTATACACAAAAAGGAAGCCGCGCTGTGGTAACGGCCAACAATCTGAGCAATTTTAAAATTAACATGGATTATGCCGAAATACCCGTGCTGGTAAAGTATCATGACAAAAAAGGCGGGTTTAACTTTGGCGGCGGGTTTGCTTTGGGGCGCCTGGTGCGAACCCGCTATATAGAAGATGGTACCGATGCCACCGAGGCTTACTTTAATGGTGCCAACAAACCCAAACGGTGGGAGTGGAGCATTATAGCCGATGTTTCTTACATGATAACCCCGGTTTGGGGAATTAGCCTTCGGGGTGCTTACTCGCTGCTGCCCGTGCGGCAAGACCCCAACAGCCTGTTCCGAAATTCGGGGCAGTTTCACAACGTGCTAAGTGTGCGCACCATATTTATGTTCAGCGCCATTAATAAAAAAGATTAGTCCGCTGCTGCCAACTTGTGGGTTGTTATGATTGTTTGGCGTAATCGGGCAGCCGGTTTTGAACAAATTTTACCGATTGGGCAATATCGGTCTGCAACAGGCGGTCGGCAGTAATAAACGGCGTGGTTTTGCGGTAATCTGCCAAAACTTGTTCAATAAGAGACGAACTTTTCAATTCGGGTTCCGATAATTTTTTTCTGAAATTGAGCGCCTGTGTGGCAGTAAGCAGCTCAATGGCTAAAATGCGCTCTAAATTTTCAACAATGCGGTAACATTTGGTGGCGGCATTGGCACCCATGCTCACATGGTCTTCCTGCCCGTTGGAGGAGGTAATAGAATCTACCGAAGCCGGGGTGCAAAGTTGTTTGTTTTGGCTTACCAATGCGGCAGCGGCATACTGCGGTATCATTAACCCCGAATGCAGCCCCGGCTTGTTTACCAAAAATGCCGGCAGGTTGCGCTGCCCGCTTAACAGGGTAAAAGTGCGCCGTTCTGAAATGCTACCCAACTCAGACAAGGCAATGGCCAAAAAGTCGAGCGCCAGGGCAAGCGGCTGCCCATGAAAATTGCCGCCCGAAATAATAAGGTCATCATCGGGAAACAGCAACGGGTTATCGGTAACGGCATTTATTTCGCGGGTTATAATTTCCGATGCATAAGTAACGGCATCGGCCGATGCGCCATGCACCTGCGGCACACACCTGAAAGAGTAGGGGTCTTGCACATGTTTTTTGGGCTGCTTAATAATTTGGCTGCCCTTTAAAAATCGGCGCAGCCGGGCAGCAACGGTTATTTGCCCCTGCTGCTGCCTTATTTTGTGTACCAACGGGTGCAGGGGCGAGGAGTGTGCATCGTAGGCATCAAAAGAAATGGCGGCAATTAAATCGGCACAGGCGGTTAATTGGGCAGCCTTATTTGCACACCAAACCGCATAAGCACTCATAAACTGCGTACCGTTAATTAGCGCCAGCCCTTCTTTAGATTGCAGTTGCAGCGGTTGCCAGCCCAGTTGCTCCAATACAGCGGCGGCAGGTTGTTTAACCCCGCCATAATACACCTCACCCCTGCCTATAAGCGGCAACGACAGGTGCGAAAGTGGCGCCAAATCGCCCGATGCGCCCAAAGAACCCTGCTCATAGATTACCGGCAGCAGGTGGTGGTTAAAAAAATCAGACAACCGCTGCACCGTTTGCAACTGCACCCCCGAATACCCGTAAGCCAGCGATTGTATTTTTAGCAACAACATCAGCCGCACTATTTGGGGCGGCACTTCGTTGCCCATGCCACAAGCATGAGATAAAAGCAGGTTGTTTTGCAACTCGCGAAGGGCATTTTTTGAAATGGTAACGTTGTATAAGGAACCAAAGCCTGTATTTATGCCATAGTAGTTTTCTTCGGTATTGCTTAGTTTTTGGTCTAAATAGCTGCGGCAGGCAGTAATTTTATGGCAAACTTCGGGGCTAAGATGCAGTTGTGTGCCGGTTTCGGTGGCAAGGAGGCAGGCTTCCGCTATGCTAAGACGCGCAGTTGAAATGGTGTGTAACATAAGAGGTTTGTATTTGCTTAATAAACCAATTTGGTGCAAAGTTAGCACTCTTTTGGCGGTTTACCGGTTAAAAAGAAAAGGCCGGGTAAACTCATTTTATGTCGTACTTGTTGTATAAAAGAACAAAAATAAAATCACCATTTTTTAGTCGAAAAAAAACAAACTTATGTCATTAAGATTAGGAGATCTTGCCCCCAATTTTAAAGCCCATACCACACAGGGCGAAATTGATTTTCATGAATGGCTGGGCAATTCGTGGGGCGTTTTGTTTTCGCACCCGGCCGACTTTACCCCCGTTTGTACCACTGAGTTAGGCAAAACTGCCCTGTTGAAAGGCGAGTTTGAAAAAAGAAATACCAAAGTAATTGCCGTTTCGGTTGATGACCTTGACTCGCACAAGCGATGGGTTCCTGATATTGAAGAGGTAAACCATGTGGCGGTAAACTTCCCGATTATTGCCGATGAAAACCGCCATGTTGCCGAATTGTACGACATGATTCACCCCAACGCCAGCGAAAAAGCCACTGTGCGCTCTGTGTTTATCATTGGGCCCGATAAAAAAGTGAAACTCATGCTTACTTACCCGGCTTCTACAGGGCGCAACTTTCTCGAAATTTTGCGCGTACTCGACTCATTGCAGCTAACCGCCCACCACAGTGTTGCTACCCCGGTTGATTGGAAAAACGGCGAAGATGTGATTGTAACCCTTAATGTGCCTACCGAACAAATAAAAGAAAAATATGGCGTAGAGGCTAATATTAAAAAACCCTACCTGCGCTACGTACCCCAGCCCGAATAAGCAACCGGCTTTGCCCCGGGCAAAAGAAAACGGCTGCCAAAATTGCAGAAATAAATACTGCAATATATAAGGCAGCCGTTTTGTTTTAAATGAGGCTTTTTATTCGTTAATCAGGCGTATAGTGGTGGTGGTGCCTATCCAGCAGCCTATGTTATAGGATTGGCCGTTGGCATAGCCGCGCATAAAGCCATCGCTGGTTTTGGGGTAATACTGCCGGTAGCGGTTTATTGACTGGGTTGCTTCGGCAGCAAAATCGGGGTCAATATCGCGGGCTTTTTCCCACATATCGGTAGCTGCCCAGGCAACTACCTGGCTATCCCAGCCGGTGCCGGGGCCGCAGAGTTTACCGCTCGATGCGTAAAGGTCGCCAATAAAAATGTAGGGTTTACCCCAGCCGGGGCGCAACTCGGCGGCTTTTTTGGCATATTTACGGGCTTGCGTGGCTGTAGAAACGGTAAGCGCATTGCTTTTACGGCGTTCAAGACCGGCCATGAGCATATACAGCGAGGCTTGTTTTGCCCGGTCGGTTTCTAAGTTAATGGCTTCCTGCACGTATTTTTGGGCGGTGTTGTTATCGCCTTTATCGGCATACATTTGGGCAAGCAGTTTGGCGCGCTGTGCGGTGGGTTCCAACTGGTATAGTTTCAAAAATACATCACTATACAGAGCATCTGCTTTACAGTTGGAGCGGCTAAGTTTGCCATACAGGGTTTTTACCAAATCGGCATCGTTGGAATTAGCCCTGAACTGCGCTTCGTAGGCATTTTTAATATCGGCACAAGAGGCCGCCGCCGTAACGGTGGTAGTGGTGGTGGTTTGAAGTTTGGCGGCTGCGCCATCAAGCACTTCTTTTACCTGCCTGTACATATCGGCATTTTCGGTATTGTTGTTCAGGTTGTAATCAATAATATCAGAAAGCATGTTGTATTGTTCCAGCACTTTTTCTTTACTTACCTTTTTTTGGTTGTATTGGCTCAGCCAATCGTTAAAATACGGAACCAGCAGAAAATAATCGGCTTCTTCCTGTTGTATGGCAACGGCATGTTTTACCAACTCCATGTATTTGGCTGTTTCCCATGGCCTGAAATTTTTAAGTTTTACCGCTTTCCAGGTGGTAACATCGCCCTCCTCGCCAAAATTGGCAATCCGTTGGTCGTAAATCATAAACATGGTATCTACATACGCTTGTTTGGTAACCGAGTCTTTGGTCTGTTCGGCAAAGGTTTCGTACATGGTTACACCGTTGAGGTAGGTAGTTTTTCGGGCGGCGGGGGCGTTTTTATACACATAGCGCCAAAACGGAAGCGCATCGGCATACAGTTTTTGCTTGTAATATTCGCGGTAAAGCGAGTAATTTTTTACTGTTTCCACACTGTCGGGTCCCCATTTTCCGGCATCGGTGCCAATTTGGGCATCGGCATCTAACTGCACTTTGGCGGTGTCTTTGGCGGGTTTGGGCGTTTGCTGTGTTTCTTTAGTGGTTTTTGAGCCGCAGGAGTTTAACAGGGCAACAAACAACAGCAAAACAAGGGCAATAAGCAAGGTGTACTGTTTCATAGAGCAAGGAGTTTTCAAATGTTGGGTTTATGAATGGCCGGAAAGTTAGAGATTAAATGAATACTGAGGTAAATTAGGGGTATATTTTGCAAGCCGCCTATGGTTTGCTGCTATACGGCAGGTTTGACTCTTTGGTTGGGCTAAGGTTATAAGTTGCATGGTAAATTATTGGTTGCCTGTTGGTTTAGGCGAAACGGCGGCTTGTTTGGGCAGTTTTACGGTGCCGGTAATTTTGCGCAGTTTGTAGCGGCTAAAGTCTTGTTCGGCTTCAAAACCGTTGGCAAAAATACTTTCGGTATCGGTGGTTACTTTTACAAATTTATCTGAAGTAATTTTTTTGGTTTTTTCGTTCCATATCAGTTCTTCTGTTTCTAATTTTTCATTTTTCACGGCGTTGTTCCATATTACGTTGTTGCGCACCACGGTTTCCTGTTTGCGCTCGTAGCGGATGCCGTAAAGCGCTGTCAGCGAACTGCTTACCTGCAAACTGTCGTTGTAAAAAGTAACGGTCAGCCCGTCGGGAAATTCCAGATACGGGTCATCGGTTTTATAGCGGTAAAGTATGGGAGCTTCCAGTTGCACCCTTACGTAGGCGGCATCGCTGTACAGCAAATTTACGTTGTGTATGGTTTCTACAGTTGTTTCAAATTTACTGTTAATGTCATTTACTTCCGAAAGGCTGTTTTCACAACTGCTCAGGGCAAATGCCAGCCCGGTAAGGGCAAGAAGTATTGCGGGGGTTTTTATCATTGGGCAAGTTGTATTTCTACTTCGGTTTCCCAGTTTTCTTTAATGGTAATGCTGCTTTTTGGGGTAAACACCGGTTCGGGTTGCAGGCGTTTGTTGTAGTTGCCGGTATCCCAGTGTTGGTTTCGGTTAAGGTCTTGCGCCACCACTACTTTGTACTCGCCGGGTTTTAACAGGGGCATTTGTGCAATGGTTTCGGTTAAGGGCATTTGCCTGAGCAGTTTACCGGCGGTATCGTAGAGTTGCAGCAGGTAGGCGTTTGCGGCATTAAAGCCCAGCGTTTTTACAATAAGGGTGCCGTAGGTATCGGGCGCATACACGGCAAAGGCAATGCTTATTTCGTCGTTGGTTTGTCCTGAATAATCGGTAAGTGTGCTGTCGGGCAGCAGGAGGCGGTATTTTTTTTCGGGGTTCCAGTTATAGGATATGCTAAGGGTTCGCAGGTTTTTAACGGCAATTTTGCCTTTTATATTTAGTTGCACGGTATCGTCCAGCACCTGTATTTTACCTGTATCGAGGCGGGCAATGGGGTGGTTAAATTTCACCCAAATATCGGCTCCGTAGTTAATGTTTGAAACGCCCCTGCCGCCTTTGGCATTTGATATATATTTAACCGGCTGCAGGGTTTGCTCTCTTATGGTTTTGCGGAAAATGACCGTATCGAGCAGTGTGGTATCGGAGTAAACCAAAAAAGCCACGGGGTTTTGGTTGGGCAGGTTGCGGTACCAGAGGTGCAGCGTATCGTTTTGGTCTGATGTTTCGGTTAAAAATTCGGCCTGTGCTTTTATTGAGTCGGGCAATTGCACCGAAACGCTGTTTTGTTGTTTGGAGAAATTGAGTTCAATATGGCCGTATTCTTTGTTTTTGCGCTCCATAATTTTGGGTTTATCCAACCCCTCGTCAAACAGGCGCAGGGTGGGGTTTGGAGGCACGGTATCGGTAAGGGTAATGGGTTGGTTGTTAAACGCCAGCGATTCATTAGGTAAATCGTAGTAATAATTGGCGTTTTTATCAATTAAAGCAAACAATTGGTAGGCAGTAGGCGCCAGGTTGCTCACCCTAAAGTTTCCCTGTTCATCGGAGCGGGTAATTTGAGCGGGTGGGGTGGTGGTAAACAGGGTATCGGCATTGCCGCTATACACGGCAACAAGGGCATCTTTTACCGGCTCGTTGTTGTGGGCATTCAGCAATTTACCGGCTATAAACAGCGAGTCGATATGGTTGCCGGTAGAAAACGCATACTCATAATTGGCAAGTGGGTTGCCCTCGGTAAGGTCTTGCAGGCTTTTACCAAAGTTAATGGTATAGGTGGTATTGGGCAACAGCGCCTGTTTAAATTTAACAGTAAGCGTTTTGCCCCGAAGCTTGAAATCGGGGCGTTCTTTCATAAAGGGCGAAATAAAAATTTCGGACTGCGGGTTGTTGAGTTGTATAAATTCATTAAACCTGATGGAAACCGATTTTGCCCCGAAATTGACCGTTCGGTTGGGCGGATTTACCGCAAGCGCTACGGGCGGGGTAGTGTCTTTTTCGCCTCCCGATGGCGATACCCTGTTGGCACAGCCCAGCCCAAACAGGCAGGTAAGCAGCAAAGCAAGCAATGTGGCGGCAAACGTGCGCATGTGCAGGGCGGCGTGGTTATGGTTTGGGGGTTACAAACAAATCCTTGGTATGGCAACCGCTGCAAAAGTACGCAGTTTACCGCTAAGATGCTACGGTTTAAACACAAACAGTGGGACAAAGCGGGGCTTTTCGGGTAATACCATTAAAAATGTCCAATGCTTTTAGCAGGGGTGTGTTGCTGCTAAAAAACCATTTGCCGGGTGTTTTCCGGCGGTATTTTTTAAGATGCCAACACCTGTGACAGTAGTTGCCTGTTGTTTTTGGTTAATTCATAATGCCCGCATCTGTCCGGCGGTTTATTGCCCGCCTGTATTTTTGTTGCAACGGCATACTGCACCGGTGCCTTTGGCCGCACACCTGCGCACGGCAACGGGTTTTGGCGGTTACTCCAGTTGCAACAAAACTTCGCCGGTGGCGGGGCTATTCCATTGCACGGTAACAGTATTGGTTCCCTGCCCGGTTAGAATGGAGCCGCCGTTTACGGTCCAATTGTAGCTGCAATTGCCTTGTGGCGGCACGATATAGGTTTGCACCGTGCCGGCACAGGATAGCCCCGGCCCGCCCAGGGGCAGTGTAAGGCTATGTCCGTCTAACTGCCATTCGGGCAAAAACCCAATACCAAGGTGGGTAAGGGCGGTACAAGCCACATCTACAATGCGCGGTGTTTGCGAGTAATCGTAACAGGTTTGTGCGCCGGCGGCGGTATTCCATACAGGGTCGCTGCCTTGTAAAACGGCAGTTATGGCATTGGCAGAAGCATCGGCAAGGGTAGCGCCGCTGCCTTCGGTCATTTGCCAATAGGCCAACAGGTTGGCATAATTGGGGTGGGTATTGTTTACCGTGGCACAAGCCCAGGCAGCCACGGTTTCGGGGGCAAGCACAGTATTCCAGACCCGAACTTCGGCAATGGCGCCGTTAAACCAAAACGGGTAGGCATGGGTGCCGTCTTGCGCAATGGTAAGCGGCAGCCCGCTGTTTATGTTTCCTACCGAACTCATAACGGCTTGGCCGGCAAGTTGGCCGTCCTGGTATATGTTTAGCAGCCCGTTACGGTCAAAGGTGGCGGTAAGGTGGTGCCAGTTGCCGTCGTTTATGGTACTGCCGGTAACATCAATTCGGTTGGTTCCGTCGGCAATATTTACTTTCCATTTGGTTTGGTCCGATGCGGGAGTAGAAATCACAAATCCGGCGTTTGCCCCGCTATCCCAATCTTTGTTTGAAATAAAAGCCGCATCGCCTGCCAACGTGGTATATTTTACCTTTATTTCTACAGAAAAATCCTGGCTGCTGCCAAATTCAAACAAGTTTCCGGGGTTTTGGGGGGTTACATATTGGTTGGTTCCGTTAAACAACAGGGCGGCGGGTATTGACTGGGTAACGGGGGTTTTGGCAATTTGGCGCGGGGTAAACTGTTGGTTGCTGGCAATAACAAAAATATTGCGCTCTTCTAACGAGGGGCCGCCATGCCCGCTCATGGTGCCGCCGTGGTCGGTAGAAACCAAAACAAGCCAGTTCTCATTGGCGTAAGACGGGCGGTTATAGAGCGCGGTTAAAATGTTGCCAATATAGGCATCGGTTACCTCAATACTGTTAATGTATTCGGGTACCGAAGGGTGAAACCCGTACAGGTGTCCGGCGTGGTCAACATCATCAAAATCTACAAACAGCACATCGGGGTCGGTGTTATTGAGCAGTTCTACTGCTTTGTTGGTAACTTCCAAATCGGTAGCATAGGTATATTCCTCGTCGCACAGGGTGTTAATGGTTGAATTGATAGGCCCCCAATGCACTACCGATGCCGTATGCAGCGCCGGATTTACCGTTTCGGCCCGCGCAATAAAATGCGGATATTGTGCATAGTTGGGGCTTAAAAAAGAGTTGTTGTAAACATTGTGTTTGTTTTCCCATACGCCGGTAAGCATACTGCTCCAGCCGGTGCCGCTCCAGGTGGGCTGATGCGTAAGGGCATCAAAAGAGTAAACGGCATGGGTTAGCAACTGGTCTGTATTGGGGGCATTGGCCTGTTGCAGGGCATCTTGCCGGCAGCCGTCTATGCCCAATATCAGCACCTTGCCCGTGCCCTGAGCCTGTAAACATACAGAACCGCTAATAATGATTAAACAAAAAAAGAAACAATAAAAACATTTTGCAATAAATTTACCCGAAACCCTGTTCATAATTCACCCTTTTATGCGCTGCAAACTATTTGCTTAACGGGGCACAATTTACCAACAATAAAGCAAAGTTGAGAACTGTTTTTTGTAAAATTGTGTTTTTTCCAGGGGTTACATTTGTAAAGCACGTCGTCTTGTTTAATCTTTTTGAAAGAAAATTCAACAAAGCTAAACTATTACTTCTTTCCTATGTTCTTATACATGTAACCCACTGTTGTTGTTTACAACACATAGTGCGGCAATTGCAAAGTTTTTCTTGTTTATTTGCAGCATCTGTTAATTTCCAAATTTTTTTTTACTCTTAACCCTAATCTGAACAAATGAAAAAAGTAAACGGTACGCATGTTGCCAACGGAAGCAATCCCGCACAGGAGCATATTAAACACAGCAATCTTGATGTTGAACTGATAGAAAGCATGGGTGAAAGCCACCACCTTTCTTCTATAGATACGCCCATGCGCGAAGATGCTTTTGACCTGGACGATGAAACCAAAATTGCCCTTATTGAAGCCCATTTTACCGAAATCATGAACATTATGGGCTTAGACCTTACCGACGACAGCCTGCGCGGTACGCCCTACCGAGTAGCCAAAATGTATGTAAAGGAAATGTTTAGCGGCTTAAACCCCGATAACAAACCTGCCGTAACGCTCTTTGAAAACAAGTATAACTACCACGAAATGCTGGTTGAAAAAGACATTACCGTACATTCCAACTGCGAGCATCATTTTGTGCCCATTATAGGCAAGGCACATGTAGCTTATATACCACGCAAAAAAGTAATTGGGTTATCAAAAATAAACCGGTTGGTACAGTATTTCAGCAAGCGGCCGCAGGTGCAGGAGCGCCTTACCGTTCAAATTGCCAACGAGCTGCGCCATGTATTGCAAACCCCCGATGTGGCGGTAATTATAGAAGCCGACCACGCCTGTGTTATGATGCGCGGGGTGCAAGACCACAGCTCAAGCACCATTACCGCCCAATATCTGGGTAAATTTGAAAAACCCGAAGTAAAAAGCGAGTTGCTGCGCCTGTTGGGCAAATAGTGTTGCTATGAATAACAAAAACATACTTATTGTGGGGGCAAGTTCGGGTATAGGGCTTGCACTGGCAACACAGGTAAAACAAGCAGGGGCAAATTTGTTTACCGTTTCAAGAACAAGCAACGCCTTTCTAACCCGCGAAAGTGCGCAACACTGGGTTGCAGATGTTACCCAAAACGCGGTGTTTCAGCCGCTGCCCAATGAGTTGCACGGTGTTGTTTACTGCCCCGGCAGCATTACCCTTAAACCCTTTCACCGGCTTACCGACACCGAAATAAGGGCAGATTTTGAGCTGAATGTATGGGGTGCGGTAAAAGTATTACAGTCTGTTTACCCCAATTTAAAGCGCAGCGGGGGCAGTGTGGTATTGTTTAGTACCGTAGCAGCAGGTATGGGTATGGGTTACCATGCTTCTGTGGCCATGGCCAAAAGTGCCCTGGAGGGGTTGGCTAAATCGCTGGCTGCCGAGTGGGCAGCACACAACATAAGGGTAAATGTAATTGCTCCGTCGCTTACCGATACCCCTTTGGCAGCCTCCTTGCTTTCATCGCCCGAAAAACGGGAGGCGGCAGCTAAAAGACACCCGCTTGGCCGGGTAGGAATGCCCGAAGATATGGCCGCAGCAGCCGTGTTTTTGCTTTCCGGTGCATCGGGCTGGATAACCGGTCAGGTGCTGCATGTTGACGGCGGCATGTCATCGGTTAAAATGCTGTAGTTGGAGCCGGTATGGCCCGAATGCAGAAAAGACAGCCGGCATACGGACAGTTAAAATCATTTTGTTTTACTGATATGGGGCAAAACAATACAACCTGTAACCATTTAACCAACCAAGACATTGACCGCATTATTGAAATGGCATGGGAAGACCGCACCCCTTTTGAAGCCATAAAAGAACAATACGGCCTGTCGGAAGCCATGGTTATAGCCCTTATGCGCCGCCAACTGAAACGAAGCAGTTTTAACCTTTGGCGCAAACGGGTAAACAGTGGCGTTAGCCACAAACATTTACGGCTGCGCAACCCCCGGATAAACCGGTTTAAATGTACCCGGCAGCGCGCCATTACCCTTAACAAAATAAGCAAAAGACCGTAGCATGGCCAATACTGCTTACCACAAAGCCAATTTACCCCAAAAAATATGTGCAACCTGCAACCGGCCCTTTATGTGGCGCAAAAAATGGGAAACAGTTTGGAGCGAGGTAAAATATTGCAGCCAAAAATGCCGTATGCATAAAAACAGGTCAACTGTCAGATAACCATACGCCTTGCAGCAGAACCAGGCAGGTACTGAGTAATTGAACCTGTTTAATGGCTTCTGTTACTTTTCGGGTTCAAAATACACCTCGCGCAAAACACGGTACTCCATGGCATTTTGGGGCAGATTGCGCACGTAGGGCTGTAAGAGTCGCTGGTCTTTATCGTAGTAGAGAGGTAGAATGGCGGCATCGTCTAAGGCAACCTGGTCGGCTTTCAGATAAAGTTCGTTGCGTTTGGTTTCGTCGGTAGTGCGCAGTCCTTCTTCAAAAAGGCGGTCAAATTCTGGGTTTTTGTAGCGGGTGGTATTGAGGTAGGTTTTTTCGTTGGGGTTTTCGGGCAGAGTTCTGCTTGAAAGCAGGGAGAGGAAGTTTTCGGGGTCGGGGTAATCGGCAATCCATGCAAAGCGCCAGAAATCAACCTTAGCGCTTTCTACGGTTTCGAGGTGTTGAGGCCAGGGCATTTGCACAATTTTTACCTGCACATTGAGGTTTTCCTGCAGCATTTTTTGCAGCACTTCGGCCACCTGTTCGTTGCGTTTTCCGCCGCTGTTAATTTGCAGGGTTATGGGGGGCAGTTCTTTGGCATTTGGGTAGCCGGCTTCTGCCAGCAATTGGCGGGCTTTTTCGGGGTTAAAGTCATAGCCGCGCAAAGCTTTGCTGTTGTATTTGGTAAAAGCCGGCGGCACAATGCCGTAAAAAGCCGGTACGGCAGCGCCTTTAATGGTATAGTCAACCAGTTTTTGGCGGTCAATGGCATAGCAAAAAGCCTGGCGCAGTTTTTTATTGTTAAAAATTTTACCACTATTTAAAAAGCCGTAATATTGAATGGTAAGCGAGGGCGTGGTTTGGTATATGAATTTGGCATACTCGCCTTTGAGGTTGCCGGAGGCATCTGCCACCTCATCGGCCACTTCCAGCGGAAGGCGGTATTTAAGGTCAAACTTGCCGTCTTTAAACTCGCGCAACCAGGTCATTTCGTCTTTAATAAACATAACCTTAACCCCGTCTAAGTAGGGGAGTTGGTTGCCGTTTTTGTCTTTACCCCAGTAGTTGGGGTTGCGCAGCAGCACTACGGTTTCGTTTTCGCGCAGGGTTTTAAGGTAGAAGGGGCCGGTTCCAACGGTGTTTTGGCGCATTTCGGTGCCGTATTTTTCTACGGCTTCTTTGGGGTAAATGTAACCAAACTGCATGGCCAACACATACAAAAAGCTGCTGAACGGTTTTTGGAGGGTAATTTGCAGGGTAGTGTCGTTTAGTACTTGTATGCCCTGCACACCACCTTCGGGCAGGGAGCCTTTACGGCTGCTTTCGTAGTAGGCATCGGCGCCGGCAATGCGGCCGCGCACAAAATCGTAGCCTTTGTTATTTACATCATGTGCGCAAAGGCGGTCGAGGCAGTATTTTACATCTTGTACGGTCAATTCGCGCCCTTTGCCCTCTGCAAAGCAGGCATTATCATGAAATTTAACCCCTTTGCGAATGTTAAAGGTATAAACCGTAGCCGACGGGTCAATTGTCCATCGGGTTGCCAGAGAAGGCTCAACGCTTAAATCGGCTTGGTTAAGGCGCACCAGCCCTTCGTAAATTTGGTTGGCAATGCGGTGTCCAACCACTTCGCCAATATTAAGCGGGTAAAGTGTTTGGAAATATTCGGTTTCATTTACCTTAAAAGTGCCGCCGTAATAAACGTTACCCGGGGCTTCTTTAAAGTTGCCCGATGTAGAAGTGTTTTGGTTGCCGTTACCGCAGGCGGTAAGCAGTACAGCCACAAAGGCGGTAAAAAGGAGCAGAAAAAGATGGCGCATGGATAGTTTTGGTTTAACTGGTAACAACACTCCAAAGAATGTTTATTTTTTGCTAATTTGTACTTATTTAGGTTGTACCTTTGTTGGTGATGTTCTTAACTGAATTCCTTTCACTTTACCGCAAAGAACGCAAAGTTTTGCGCAAAGTTCGGCAAAGTTTATTTTTACTCTTTGGTCAATACTTCAAATCAGTAAACAACAAGAAAAAATGCCGGAATTTGCAGATGGTACCTAAATAGTTACGCTAATTTTTGGCTAAGGTAAGGAGTATTTTGGGTATTTTTACCCAATTTGTGCCCGTATTTAATCCTGTAGCGGTTTTATACACTGTAAACCCCCTTGAGCAGTAACCCCATAAAGCATTGTTATTGTTATGCAAAAAACAAAAAGAAGAACCATTGCCGTATTGGATTTAGGCACCAATACTTTCAGAATATTGCTGGCGCAGCCCCACGGCAAATATTTGTTTAAGGCGCTACACGAAGAAAAGGTGTATGTAAGGCTGGCCAAAACCGGCATTGATTACATAGGCGAGGCTGCCTACCGGCGGGCATTGGATGCCATGGAGCGATTTGAAAAAATTATTAATAAACAAAACGTTTCTGAGGTGTATGCTTTTGCTACCGAAGGCATGCGCCGGGCCTCTAACAGCGAGCAGTTAATTGCCGAGGTGAAAGACCGGTATGGCATTTCCATACGGCGCATTTCGGGCGATATGGAGGCTACCTTTATTTATCATGGCGTGCAGCAGGTGTTTGACCTTGGCACCCGCCCGCATTTGCTTATGGATATTGGCGGCGGCAGTACCGAGTTTATTATTGCCAATGCCACCCAAATTTTCTGGAAACAGAGTTTTGCCATTGGCGGCACGGTGCTTAAACAGCAGTTTCACCAACAAGAACCCCTTAGCCCGCAAGATGTAACAACCCTCACCAATTATCTGGAACAAGTGTTGCAACCCTTTTGGAAGGCCGCCAAAAAGTATGCGCCTATTAACACTTTGGTGGGCACATCGGGCACATTCAGCAGCATTAACAAAATGGCGGCCGCCGCCGCTTCGCTTACCCTTTCGCCCGAACAACATATTTACCCCATTCAGCTTACTACCGCAAATGCCCTTGCAGAACACCTCTTGCACACCACGCTGGAAGAAAGACTGTCGGTTCCCGGCCTGGAACCCGAACGGGCCGAACTTATTTCGGTTGCCTTTATACTGGTGCAATTAGTGTTGCAACGGTTGCATATATCGCACCTGTTTTATTCTTCCTATGCCATTAAAGAGGGTATTTTGTGGTATGTATTTAAACATCCCAAACTGATGGAAGACGAAGGCCTGAGTTTTCATACCGACTGATGGAACACAACCGGCAAATGTCTGCTTAAACACAACCTGTTGCCCGATGCCCAAAGGCGCAAAACGCCGGTCGGCAACAAATAAGTTGGAAGGGGTAAACCTTTTTACCTTTATACTTTGTTAAACATTAACGTCTGCAAACAGCAGCGCATTAACTTTATACCCAATGTGCAAAAGAATTTTTAAACACATTGCACACCAATAAAGCGGTTAATTTTTTGCCCCTGCCGGGGTTTAACTTTTACCATGCAACTAACCCGAAAAACATTTTTCTTTCTTTCGTGCATTACCTTGTTTGGGTTTTCGCTCCTGGGAGTTGGTATTATCTGGCTGTTTTCGGCAACACCGCTCACAGAGTTGCTGCACCGAACCCCCATGCACTGGCAGTTGCTTTTTGGCACAGGTTACGGGCTTGCCTTCGGGCTGATAGCCCTTTCGGTGGTAGAATCGGAAGAACTGGAAGGTATTACCGATTACCTGAGCCAGATGATACAAAGTTCCAACCTCCGGCTTATTGATGTACTGTTTGCATCGGTATGCGCCGGTATAGGCGAGGAAATCATGTTCAGGGGTGCCATTCAGCCGTTTTTGGGCATTTGGATTACCGCTATTATTTTTATTGCCATACACGGCTACCTCTCGCTCGAAGACTTGGGGGTGTTTTTTTACGGCGTGCTTATGGTGGTTATGAGCGCCGGCCTGGGTTACCTTACCAACTGGCTGGGTATTGCCGCCGCTATGGCCGGACATGCCGTGTTTGATGTAGTAATATTTGTGCATTTGCTCCGATACCGGCAGCCTCAAACCTAACTAACCTCCACATGCAGCCCATACGCTACCTGCACAACCGCCAGATTGACCTTGAAAAATGGGATAATTGCATTGTAAATGCGGCAAATTGCCTGCCCTACGCCTTTAGCTGGTATCTTGATATTGTTTCGCCCGAATGGGAAGCACTGGTAGCCGGTAACTACGAAGCAGTAATGCCCCTTACCCGAAAAACCAAATATGCCATTGCTTATTTACACAAACCTTTGTGGGCGCAGCAACTGGGTGTGTTTTCGGGGGGTTTGCCTACCGCTGCAACGGTAAACAATTTTCTGCACGCCATTCCGGACTGTTTCAGGCTGGTGCAATACACCCTCAACGAAGCCAACGGAACGCAAATAACCGCGCTTCCGTACATAGCGCGGGTAAACCACCTGCTGCCCCTTAACCAACCCTACTCCCTGTTATACCGCGCCTTTAACCAAAATACCCGCCGAAGTCTTAAAAAAGCTTTTCAGCAACCCTACACCCTGCATACCCAAATTGCCCCTGCCGAAATTATTGCGCTGTACCGCAGCACGGCAGGTAAAAAACTGCCGCAGATACAACCGCAGCACTACCTGCAAATAGAACGCATTATGTACCAAAGTATGCACCATGGCGCAGGTGTCTTGTACGGCATATATAACCAGGCAAACCAACTGCACGCCGCCGCCTTTTTTTTGCACGCAGGCAGCCGAATTATTAACCTGTTTCCGGCCACCTCAGACGAAGGGCGCACCGGCGGCGCCATGTTTTTGTTGCTCAACCACGTAATACAGCAACATGCCGGAACCCACACCCTGCTCGATTTTGAAGGATCCACAAGCCCTTCGGTATCGCAATTTTACCGCGGTTTTGGGGCAATGCCCGTTGCCTACTGCCAGGTGCAGCGCAACACCCTGCCCTTGCCCTTTAAGTGGTTAAAAAAATAAAGCACCTTTGTATTTTGTAACCACCTTTGCAGTAATTTTAAGGCATTAAAACACTACACCAATTTTATGCAACCTCCTTTTACCTTGCAGGTGCGCACAACCCTTGCCGCCTGCAAAAAAACGGTTTCGTTTATTCAACACAACCGCCTGTGGCAAAATTTCGGGCAAATAAAATGGATAGCCCGCATAGTAACCGCGGCAGGTATTTTGCTGGCGCTTCAATTTATTAAGGCATTTGAGTTCTGGAAATTTACCCCATTTAACCCCAATGCCCTTGCCAATGCCGGCGCCAACCTTTCTCATATTGGCAGCAACCTGTATCAACAGGTGGCAGATATGTATTCGGGTAGCTACAAATATATAGTACTCATTTGTATGCAGGCGCTTATCGGGCATTTTGGCGGAAAAACCTCATATATTTTAAGCAAAATACCCTATGAACCCACTTTTAAAAACTATTTGCACGACCAATGGCGCATTATAAAAGTGAGTGGCTTAAGCTGGGTAAGCGAAATTTTTTACGGCGCCATTGCCGGCGCTCTGTTGGGAATTGTGCAGCTAACCCTGCTTGAACAACCGGTTAACCTGCTTATACAATGTTACCTGCTGGGTTTTACCATTGCCGATGTATATTGCGCCCACAACGGCATGAGCATTATGCAAAGCTACCGTTTTGTAAAAGGGTATGCGCCGGTTTTGGTTATTGTGGGCGCGGTTTATTACCTGCTGCTGTTAATACCGGTGGTGGGCGCCCCTGCAGGCGCCATTTTCTGCACCGTGGCGTTGCTGCTGACAATGAACCGCCTTGTTGCCCCTAATCCGGAGCTGCCAACCGCACCAATTACGCCAAATAACCTGCCCCATGAACAATAATCCCCATGCCTCCAAAGGCAAACTGTACCTTATACCCAACCTGTTAGGGGGCAATAACCTGCAAACCATACCCGCTTATGTGCAGCAACTGGTACAGCAAATTGAGGTATTTATTGTTGAAAACACCAAAGAAGCCCGCCGGTATCTGGTAAAACTGGGCATGAACAGCAACGGAAAATCGGTTAACCGGCTTACGTTTTTGGAACTGGATAAACATACTTCCGAAGACCGGTTTACGGCATACCTGCAGCCTGCCGATGATGGTAAAGATATTGGCCTTATTTCCGATGCAGGTTGCCCCGCCGTGGCCGACCCCGGCAGCCTTATTGTGCGCCGGGCACACGAAAAAAATATAGAAGTAGTACCTTTGGTGGGGCCTTCTTCCCTGTTGCTGGCGCTTATGGCATCGGGGTTAAACGGGCAGCAGTTTGCCTTTTCGGGCTATTTGCCTATTGAATCGGCTAAAAAAACGCAGCACATCAAAAAATTGGAGCAACTGGTATGGCGCGAAAACCAAACCCAAATTTTTATTGAAACGCCTTACCGAAACCAAACGCTTTTTGCCGACATCCTTAAAACCTGCCACCCCGATTTGCGCTTGTGCGTAGCAGCCAACCTTACCCTGCCCGGACAATACATTGCAACTCACACCATTGGCAAATGGAAAAACCTGCCACCGCCCGAATTGCACAAAATTCCGGCAGTTTTTTTGATTGGAAAATAAAAGAAACCGGCTAAACTATAAAAATAGTTGCAAAACTAAGAAAATAGTTGTAAGTTTGCATCGGTTGATGCACTACCGGCATTTAGTACAAGAGGGTCTGGCATTGCCGTTTAAACTTTTACAGTAATTAATTATGCGTTTTTACTCAACATTTTAACAAATGAGCAAGTTATTAACACCACTGGAGCTAAAGGTAATGAACATTTTGTGGAAACTGGAAAAGGCCTTTGTAAATGATATTCTGGAAGGCTGGAATGAAGAACCCAAACCGGCCTACAACACCATATCCACCACCATTCGCATTCTGGAAGAAAAAGGATTTATAGCCCATAAAGCATTTGGGCGCACACACCGGTACTTTCCGGTAATTAACCAGCCCGATTACCAGAAAAACCTGGTGACCAATATTATTCAAAATGCGTTTTCGGGTTCGTTGTCTTCTTTGGTATCGGCCATTGTAGATAATGAGCAAATAAGCGATGCCGAAATAGCCGAAATACAGGAGCTTATAAACAAAAGCAGGCAGTAAATTACTCTTACAGCACTTAACCAAAGGCAATGTTTAGTTCCCTTACCCAATACATTGTTATTACCTACTTGCTTTCTTGCCTGGGAGTGAGTTTATACCTGTTATTTGCCAAGGTAAAACTAAACGCCTTGTTGCAGAAAGGGGCCTTGCTGGGTATAGTGGTTTTTAGCCTGGCGCTGCCGCCGGTGGTAGATAAATTTTCGAGCAGTTGGGAGGGCAGCAATTACCAACCTTGCCTGCACCAACACCCCATACCCGAAGTACTGCTTACACAATACTGCCCCGAATCGGGACAGGAAATGGAAATGTGCATTGAAATTGCCAACAAGGCCGAGCATTTTTGCAGTTGCCCCCGCATTACACAAGAAAACCTGCTGCTGTACAAAGCCAACCCCACTTACGATTGGCTGTTGCAACACGAGCAGCCGCTTAAAAAAGTTTTTTTGGCGCTGGCTGTTTTACTGCTGGGTAGTTTGCTGCTTAAAACCGGTTACCTGTATTATGTAGTTATAACATCGGGCAAAAAAACCATTTACCGAAACAACAGCCGTTTTATTATCCTGTATCCGCCCGGCCAAATGTCGGTGTGTTCTTTCAGGCTGCACCGGAAATATATTGTTTGGCACCGGTACTTAGACCTGCTGCCCGCCGCCGAACAGGAAGCCGTTTTGTGGCACGAAATATCGCACCTGCAACAAAAAGATACCTGGTTTAAAATGTTGTTGCACCTGCTGCAACCTTTGTGGCTGCTAAACCCCGCCTACTATTTTGTGGTAAACGAACTGGAGCGCATTAACGAATTTATTGCCGATGAGTTTGCCGTATCTAAAACAGGTAATGCCCAATGGTATGCCACCCTGCTCTTAAAACTTAAAACGCAAAAGCAGTTGCCCCTGGCACATTCATTTGCCAATAAAAAAACTTCGCGCCTTAAACAGCGCGTGCAATACCTGCTTGGCAGCCGCCGCCGGTCTTTTATACAATGGGCACTGACCCTGGCATTTACCACCCTGGCCGCCATTTCGCTTTCGGGTATGGCCTTTTATACCATGCCCGATGTATCGGAACAGTTTGATAAAATAAAATTGTACCAGCAACTTAACCTCGAAAATAAAAAAACCGGTAAATCTGTTTTTTGTAAAAACTGCCTTACCAAAAATGCTTTTGAACAGCCTGTACCCTCCCAACCGGTTAATTCATGGGCGCCCAACTTTTAACTCCCCAACATACGGCAGATACCGGCGTTCCGGCTGTTGCTGGCGCTACTGCCCAACCAAACTCCAACCAACATACTACATCGGGCATTCAAAACACACACGCCGTTGCAGAAGAAGATAACAGCAACAGCGGGGTTTTTGCCGGTATGCTCCCTCCTTTATACGCTGCGCTGCCACCTTTTAACCGGCTCATTGGGTGTGGCGGGTAAAATTGCCCCTGCCCCCTGTTGCAGCCGTTTTTAGCCCGCAAATACCGGCATGGTTTTGGCGGGCGAATTTTATTGTATTTTAAATTGTTAAATGCAATTGTTGCGGCATTCTTCTTAACCCCAAAACTAACACAATGGTATCGAAACACAAACATTTTTTGAGGTTGCCGTTTTACCTTGCCTTGTTGGTACTGGCAGCCCTGGCAGCGCTTACCTACTACCCTGCAGATACTGCAATGTGGCACAACTACGCCGCCTCTTTTAATTTTTCGGATATTTTTTGCGAATTTACCCGGCTGAACCATTTGGTGCGCGAACCGCTAAACACGCTTACCAACGTGCCCTACCTGTTTTTTGGAACGGTCATATTATCGGTTACTGCCCGAGATGCTTACCGCAAAAACCGCATCAGTAAGTTATACAACAACTTGCTTATAAGGCATCCGGTTTATGGCTATGTGTTGGGCATTGTGCTGGTGTTTATCTTTATTTGCAGCACGTTTTTTCATGCTTCGCTCATTGCATTGGCACAACAGTTAGACATGGCCGGGGTAAATGCCCTGGTACTTTTTCCAATTGCCTACTCGGCACACCGCATATACAACTACTACCGTTTCAGGCAGACATACCTTACCCGCCGCGGTTTACCGGCGCTTTTTCTGGGTATTTTTTCTGTGGCAACTATTGTACTTACCCTGTTTAAATGGCAACTCAATGCCATGGTAGTGGTGCCACTGTTGGTGGCATTATCGGGCATGTTAATTTTTGTTGCCGAAATGATGTGCCCCAATGTTACCAACAAACGCTGGCTGGCAATTGCTTTCGGGGCCATACTTATTGGCATGTTTTTTTACGTGCTGGACGACCATAAAATTGCCTGCCATGAGCACAGTATTTTTCAGCCTCATGCTATATGGCATTTGTTTGCGGCCGCAGGTGCTTTTGCCCTGTACCTGTATTTGCGCAGCGAAAACATGCGGCACAAATTTATGGAGTACCGCCTTCACCTTTAAAACAACAGCGCCACGGGTAGCAGCAAGGCGTTTACCGAACCATCAAACGCTGATGCCAGATGTTGCTTTCGTTGGTAAGGCGTGCTATGTAAAGCCCTTTTTGCAGGTGGCTCACGTCTATGGCAGCGCTTTGGGCAAGGGTTTGCTGTAATACCAACTGTCCGTTGGCATTAAACAACTGCAATTCAACACCGGGTGCATTTACCTTTACCTGCAAGGTGTTTGAAACCGGATTGGGGTATAACAGCACCGGTGCGCCCCCCGTTTGAACAGGTATTGCAGTGCTTCCAACGGTAATTTCCTGCGTATAAACCGATGTACAGCAGTAGTTGGCGGCAGAAAGCCTTACCGTATAGGTTCCTGCTTCGGCAAAAGTATGTGGCGCCGGGTGCCGGGCGGTAGAGGTGGTGCCATCGCCAAAATCCCAAGCCCAGGAGGTGGCATAGCGCGTATCGTTTTCAAAAGCTACGGTATAGGAGCCATCGGTGGCAACAAAGTAGGCAAATTCGGTAACAGGGGGTAATTCGGGCCCGCCGCAAAGGCTTTCAATCCCAATAAAAACGCCTGAATCGAGAACGCCGTCCATAACATCGGCCACAACTAATTTAACATGGTAAGTTTGCCCCGGAATTACATACATGGGCGCTGCCAGTACGGTGGTAAGCCCGTCGTACTGCACATAAGCGCTGTCGGCGTTGTAGGGTGCGGTGCTTCCATCGCCGTTGTTTACGTAATAGCCGGTATTGTCAATCATGTTTACGTTGTTAATGGCAACCGGTATATCGGTTCCCGGAACCAAGGCTATATTGGTGTTGGGTTCATAGCCGGGGCCGGATACAAAAAAGGCAAAAGCATCATTAAAACCCGAACCCACAAATTCTTCGTATTCTTCAGAACCAAACACATACTCAAAGTACAGGGTGTCTTCATCTAAAGAGGTAACATCAAACTCCAGCACACAGGCATCATAAGTGCTAATGCCAAAGGTGCCCAAAGCGGCATTAATATCTTCGTCGCCGGGGCCGTTGGCAAAAAAAGTAGCGCTGCCGCTATTATTGGGCCCCACTGCATTTTGAACATTGCCCGATGTGAGCAGTATGCCTGCATTTAACCCCACATTGCTGGCCGAGCCTTCAAAAAAGCCCATTTGGGCGGCAGTATCGTTGGCAATCCAACTAATGTTGGACACCTCAACACAGGTTCCGTTGAAAAAATCTTCTACCATTACATTGGGGTTAACACTGCCGTCAACAAATAATTGCGCCCGGACAACAGAGGTTGCAGATACAAGGATTGCCAATACTACTACAGGTAAAAACAGGGGTACATGTATTTTCATGGTAACTCAATTTTTTATGGGGGTTAAAAAGTTGGTGCTAATATAAACAAATTACAGCAGTATTGAGGTTGGGGGCTTTTTTTGGGCGGCAGTTTCAGCGGGTTATGTCGGGTAGCGGTCAAATATATAAGCGGGTACTGTATGCACAACCACAAACGGTTGTGCGTACAGTACCCGCTTATATGCGGAAAATTGGGCAATAATGCGGTGCAATTGTGTTTTTGTAATGTGTAAAACATACATTACACACCATTTGCGGCAATTATGCTGCTTTTGGCTACCTGCTTATTATGAGCAAACAGGTTTTTTAAAAATATGTTGCCAACCGGTTATTGTTCGTTTTCACCCTCGCCGTTATGGGTATTGTGTTTACCCAATATTTCCAGGGCTTTATCTAAGATGGCAGTATCTTCGAGGTAAACAATGCCGCCGTTGGGGCCTTGTTCAAAATGCACACCTACCGATTCGCCGCTATCGTAGTGAGTGCCGCCAAAATAATTGCGCACTGTTTCTTCCGACAAATTAAGCGCTTCGGCAATTATGTGCATACTGCCATCGGGTAAACTGTCTTTGATTTTTCGCAACTCGTTAAAAGTTATTGTAGTGTGCATAGCTTATATGGTTTTAATAATGTGAATAAAAGTTTGCTGAAATTAACGGCAACTTTACCAAAGTTACAACATTATGGCCGTTTTTTTTTGATTTTTTTTGATTTTAATTGTAACGGCAATTTTTTTTCAGGTAAAAGTGTTTTGCGTATAACCTTTGTACAAACTGTTTATAAAACGGAAACAGCAATTCGCATATTGAACAGGTGGCAGAAATTAGTACTTTTTAACTGTTGGCTTCCTTTTGCGTTGTGAATGGTGTTGTTTGAGTGTTTTACTGTTCGGTTTTTAATATGCTGACGGCGCCGGTGGTATTGTTGCTGTTCCAAAGCACCTCTATTTGCGGGGTACCTTGTCCGTTTATAATGGTACCGCCTGTTACCGTCCAAAAATAAGCAGCTCCATCGGTTGGCGCAACCCAATATATGCCGGAAGCGCCGGCGCAGGCATTTTCCTGCCCCCAAATTTCGGGTTGTTGTGTACATTGTGGCAGGTTAATAACCGTACAGGGCCCTGCGGTATAATAAGGAAAGTAATGCTGTTCAAGGTATTGGTTAAGCACAATAGCCAGGCTGTCGGCAAAGGCAAGGCGTGCGGCGGTGGTAAAGCGTATGTTTGAGTTGCACTCCATTTGTACGCCATCTATGTTGCCGCCGTTGTATGAACTGTGCCGTGCTGTATTATAGCCGCCGTTAAAATATGGCTCGCCCGTGAGCGGAAAAGGAATGCCGGCAGAAGGAACACAGGGATAACCTTTATTTTGAAGCAGTGTGCCCAAGGCAAAATCACCCCGAAGCAACTGTGCATGGGTTTGATTGGTAAGGTTGTTGTTAACCAGGTTTTTTATACTGCTGCCATTTATATAGGTGTTGGTATTGAGCACACTGTCTGGCAATTGCAACTCGGCGGTGGTATGCAAGTAGCCCAGTTCAATTCTTTGAATGGTATGTCCATGTCCGTGCAAATCAATATATAACCCCTTGCCAAAATTGACTGCAACCTGTTGTTTTGCAGAGTCAATAAAACCCTGAAACTCATACCATGCCTGTTCGGCAATGGCATTTCCATCGGCGGCTTCTTCTATGTTGCGGTTGGCGTCTAATTTTTTGCGGTGCAGCAGGTTTATAATTACATGCGGGAAGCAACCGGTTTGTGCAGTAATGGCTGCGGCCAGTTCATTAGCCAGTTCAAGGGTGTAAGAATCTTTAACCAACACACATCCGGCGCAACTTCGGTCGGGTATGTTGGCTGGTTCCAGATAACCGCCGTGCGGCGCCGAAATAATAATGGGTATGTTTCCGGCAATGTATTGTATGTAGCCGGTATTGCCATAATACGGGTTGCCCGGTAAAAAGGTTTGAGCAAAGGTGCAAACAGCGGCAAACAGCCATAAGAAGATTGAAAAAAAGTATTTCATAATGCTGTTTTAAGCGGTTGTAAACAACAGTAAGCAGCCCTGTGCCAATAGGTGCGGCGCTTTACTGGCAAAAGCCTGTAACTACAGGTTGCAAATATAAACGTGCCTGCGGTATTGTGCAGCAGTATCGGGCAACTTGTTGGTTATTATTTACAGGTTGCAATGCGTAACTTTGCCCAAAAATTATTTATGAGTTGCAGATTTTTCGGGTTTTTGGTTTTGCTGCTTTTTGCAAGTGGCGTGTTACAGGCACAAAACACGGTTCCGCTAAGTGTAGGGATTACCGTTGGTGCAGCTAACTACAGCGGCGATTTGTCTTACCACGCCGTTGAGTTAAAGCAAACCAAACCGGCATTGGGAGTAGCGGGCATGGTAGGTTTTAACCGGTTTTTATGGCTCCGGTTGTCGGGCATGTGGTTTACCCTTTCTGCTTCCGATGCCGATGCCGGCGACCCTGTTCGCAATGCCCGGAATCTTAGTTTCAGGAGCAGAATTTGGGAGGGCAGCGCACAGGTTGTTTTTACCGTGCCGCTTGGCAGGCATTTTGCGCCCTACCTTTGCGGCGGTGTGGCGGTTTTTGGGTTTAACCCCAAGGCAAAATACCAGGGCGAATGGGTAGCGCTGCAACCCTTGGGAACCGAAGGACAAGGATTGGGGCCGGCACAAATGCGCACCTACCGCCGCAGTTCGTGGGCGCTGCCTGCAGGTGCCGGGCTACGCGTGAAAAGTGGTAAACACCTGGAATTTTTTGTAGAAGCCACCTACCGCAAAACTTTTACCGATTATATTGACGATGTAAGCGGCAATTATTACAGCCAAACCGAATTGCTGCAAAAGCGGGGCGAACTGGCCGCCGCCCTTGCCAACCGCTCTGCCGAGGTAATTGGCGAAAACAATCTTTTTCCGGCCGGCTCTGTACGGGGCAACCCCAAATACAATGATGGGTATTATTTACTTACCCTTACTGCAGCATGGCAATTGGGCAGCAGTCAAAGCAGCCGCATGGAGCGTTGCTACGGATTTTAAGTGGTGGCAGAAGGGCGGCAATTACCTGTTTAAGAGGTGCTATTTTGCCACATATTGTATTTGCCTGCTTTCTTAGTTGTTTGCGGTGCCGGGTTGTTCTTGAGGCCGTGCTTGTTTATGTTTAGGCTGTTTAAAGTGTTTACGCCCGGGAGGTGGCACACCGGCACTATCGTTGGGAGCAAACGGCCGTGGCCGGTTTTTAAAATGTGGGGGTGGTGGTGGCAGGCTATCGGGGGTATTGCTGTTCGAAAACCTTTTTTCGCGTTGTTGCTGCCTGAACTGGCGCAGGGTGGCGGAGTCTTTTGCCGTAAGGGTTTCACCCTGTCTTTTTTTCCAGATAATTTCTTTAATGCTGTCGGGAGGCGGGGTAAAGTAGTGGTTTTGACGGCGCTGCTGCATTTTTTGTTGCCATCGGGCGCTGTCTTTGGCGGCAGGAACGGGTGGGTTACCCAATTCTTGTTGGGGTGGCAACAGAGGCAGGGTATCGGCTTTGCCGGCAGCATTGGGCTTTTGCGGGGGCGGTTTTTTAAAGGGCTGACGCATAAACCACCTGTTAAACGGAGGCAGTGTGCCTTGTTTTTGGCGTTCCTGCATTATTTTTCTCCGGGTTTCAATGCGGTTAAGCTGTTCGCCGTTTAATACGGGTTGAATTTCGGACAGGAGCGAATCTATGGTTTCCTGCAATATTTCTTTGTGTTGCAGGTTCAGCTCTTTTATTTCCGATGCGTATTTTTGAAGAACCGGCTCTAATTGTTGCCTTTGCTCTTCGGTAGGCGCAATGGTTTCCATGAGTTTTTGCATGGGTGTTTCGCGCAGCTGCTGCAGGTTGCTTACCTGCGACTGCACAAACCTGCCGGTGCTTAATACGCCCAACACAAAGCCTATAAGCAGGGTAAGAAGGAGTATGGCAGTAGATTTAATATTCATGGCAAAATCTGAGTATAGCAATAAAAAGGCAATTTATAAATCAACGATGTAGTACAGTTCCACATCTTCGGGGTTTAAATTTTCTATGCCGGTAATGGCATTCAGCGACAATGATTGGTAGTTGAGGTAGGTAATGAACAATAACACCAAAATGGCAGCCACGCCCGAAAGCGCAATGCGGCGGAAAGTAAGGGTCAAAGCTGTGCCAAAATCTACCTGGCGGCTGTTGCCTTCTGTTTGCAGTTGGTTAATGGCATCCATTACGCGGTCTTCAAAACCCGGGTTAAAGTGGTATTGCTGCCCTGCCAACAAGGCGCGCATTTGCAGCATTTGCTGTTGTTGGATGCGCAGCGCTTCGTTATTTTCCAAAGCGGTTTGCAGTTGTTGTGCTTCGTGTGGCGACAATTCTGCATCTAATGAGCGGAGCAAGAGGTTATATAATTCGGGCGGTATGGGGTTCATGGTAAAAGTTGTTTCATGTAAGCAAATAAACGGGTTAAGGTAAGTGGTTGTTTTCGGGTTATTTTTTGCGTGTTTTTCAGGTATGGGTTTCGGGGTGCAGTTATTCTGGCAAGTTTACCTTTGCAATTTGGTTAGCAGTTCTTTGAGTTTTTCCTGTGCTCTTGCCAGCCTCGAAAGCACCGTTCCGAGCGGAATATGGAGCAAATCGGCAGTTTCCTGGGTGGAGTAGCCCTCTACCAGCCGCAGCAGCACTACGCTTCTGAATTTGGGTTCCAGTTGTTGCAGGGCTTTTTGCACCAATTCGCGGGCTTCGTATTTTTCGGGTGTTTCATTGGCGTCGGCAATGGGCAATTCATATTCGTCGTCATTATTGTTGTTGTAGCTGTTGGCATTGTATGGTTTAGAAAGTAAGGAAAATACGGGGCGTTTTTTGCGTTTTTTCAGTTCGTTGAGCGACAGGTTAATGGCAATTCGGGTAAGGTATGTACCTACGGCGGCATCTCCCCTGAAATTATGCAGAGCGCGGTAAAAGCGCACAAAAGTTTCCTGCCCTACATCTTCTGCTTCGGTGCAATACCCCAACATGCCTATTACCGTTGTAGCCACTCGTTGCCTATACCGCGTTACCAGCATTTTAAAGGCTTGGTGGTCGCCGTTTCGGGCTTGTTCTACTAACTGCAAATCGGTATGGTGGCTGTGTTCCGTCATCGGCCATTGTTTGACAAGGATGCTGGACGGGTTATTCCGCCGGGCAGGTAAAAAAGGATAATTTTCCTGTTTTTACACGTTGAGGTCAAAGGTTTCGCCCAGTTGCGGAATAGATACGTTTGAAAAATTGTGATTTTCGAGGGCTGTTTTAAATTTTTTCTGCACCTCATACTCGCCATGTACCAGAAAGAGGCGGTTTAGGCGGTTTCTGTCCTGGTTGTTCAGAAAATCTATCATTTCTTGTTGGTCGCCGTGTGCGCTAAAGGAGTCCATTTCGGCAATTTTGGCCTTTACCCGGCGTACTTCGCCAAAAATGCGCACCGATTTTGCCCCGCTTTTAATTTCGCCGCCCAAGGTATAGGGCGCGCAGTAGCCCACAAAAAGAATGGTGTTTCGGGCGTTTTCTATATTGTGGTAGATATGATGTTTTATTCGTCCGGCGTTGGCCATACCCGATGCGCTGATAATAATGGAAGGTTTTCGGTCGTAATTAAGCCGTTTAGAAGCCTCAACGGTGCGCACATAGGTAAGTTGGTTAAACCCGAAGGGGTTGGGGTCAACGCGCATGTACTCGGTAATTTGTTTGTCAAAACATTCGGGGTGCATTTGAAAAACGTGGGTGGCATTGGTGGCCAGCGGGCTGTCAACATAAACGGGTATTTTGGGCAGTTGTCCTTGTTGCTGGAGGGCATCAAGCATATATACAATTTCCTGCGTTTTACCCACGCTGAAAGCCGGTATAATTAATTTGCCTTTGTTTTTAATACAGGTTTCGGTAATAATTTGCAGCAGTTTTTCTTTTTCGTTGGGCGGGCTTTCGTGCAGGCGGTCGCCGTAGGTAGATTCACTAATCAGCACATCGCAGGGCAGCATAGGAATGGGGTCGTGCAAAATGGGGCGGTTTGGTCTGCCAATATCGCCGGTAAAACCCAGCATAACCGTTTTGTTTTTACCTGTTTTAATGCGCAACATAACACTGGCGCTGCCCAGAATATGGCCGTTGTCGCGCAGCAGCACTTCCACATCGGGGTTAATGCGGTGCCAATGTTCGTAGCCAATGCCTACTACCTGCTCAAAACATTTGGTTACATCTTCCGACACATACAGGGGTTCGTTTACCTCCAGGTCTGAGCGGCCGGGCTGCTGGTTTGTAAATTCAACATCGCGCTCTTGTATAAGGGCGCTGTCCATGAGCATAATGGCGGCAAGGTCGCGGGTGGCATGGGTGCAAATAATTTCGCCCTCGTATCCGTCCCGGGTAAGCATGGGCAGGCGGCCGCTGTGGTCAATATGTGCGTGCGATAGAATAACGCAGTTAATTTCGGCGGGGTTAAAAGGCCATTGGCGGTTAAAGTTGGCAAAAGCCTCCTCGTTTCCTTGGTACAACCCGCAATCGAGCAATATTTTATAACCGTTGTCTAAGGTAAGTAAATGCGAACTGCCGGTAACCTCGCGCGCTGCACCACAAAATTGAATGGTCATGCCTTTTAAAATTTTAAGCAGGGTAAATGAACAATGCGCAAATATAAACTAAAACCCAATGACAAAGTGCCCTGCATAAAAAAAAGGCATCTCAAAGCAGGCGATTGTTGCTGATAAATCTAACCCGCCCCGCCGCCCGCGCAAGGCTGTGCCTCGTGAATAGCATAACAGCAAAGGCTTTGCCTTTCAAAAGCTTGCAGTAATGGTCGTAAAGCAATTTTTCACCCCACAAAAACACAAAAAACCTGATAACAATATTTAGGAAAAACAACCTTTCCTCACCTATGGCAGTACTGCCATTTTACTTCTTGCCACAACAACTCCCCTGTTGTTAAAACATTGGATGTTTGCCAAACATCCAATGTTTGTGCTCAATAAATACTACCGCACCACCGCCACCTTGCCCCGCGCCAATACCATGCCGCCACCGTTGTTGCCGTTGTCGGAGTCCCCTCCGACAATACATAAAAATAGATGCCCGCCGGCAGGTGCGCCACCGATAGGGTATGGGTTGCAGAACTTGCGTTTGTTGAGCCTGCCGCGTTTGTTGAGCCTGTCGAAACAAGCGGGGTTTGCAATACCAACTGACCGGCGGGGGGGGAAAGGGAAAAAACTTTCCCCTTTGCCCCACCGAGTAATCGGGACAAGCCCCCTCGGTGAGCTACGGTGTACGCATTATTTTCACAAAAAGGATTGACAAATGTAAATAATATTTGTGCAATCATTTTTTTAGTAATTTTGTTGCTAACCAAACAGCAGACTAATGCTGCAAGCCACTGCAAGCTGCTATCCTATCTGTTTTCAAGCCTAAAGCCTGCCCTATACACCCCCAAATATCCCTTTTTACATTTTTTTACACAAAAAAACACTAAAAGTGGCACATGAATTTGGTTTTATACAACAAAACACCTACCTTTGCACACCTAAAAAATTTTGACACCAATGTACGCAATAGTAGAAATAGCAGGCCAGCAATTTAAAGTAGAAGCAGGCAAAGAAATATTTGTACACCGTTTAGATGCCACCCCCGGCGCATCGGTTACGTTTGATAAGGTATTGCTTGCCGATGATAACGGCGCGGTAGAAGTAGGAAAACCTACTGTTGATGGCCGCAGCGTATCGGCAACAGTATTAGAGCATGTGCAGGGCGATAAGGTAATTGTGTTTAAAAAGAAACGCCGCAAAGGTTACCGCGTTAAAAACGGACACCGCCAGCAGTTTACCAAAATCAAAATTGACAGCATTGCCTAAGTTTACCCTTTAAGGCAGCAAGCGTAAAATTATATTTAGCATTTGTAAAAATTTACCATCATGGCACATAAAAAAGGGCAAGGTAGTTCAAAAAACGGCCGCGATTCCAAAAGTAAGCGGTTAGGCGTAAAATTGTACGGCGGGCAGGTTGCCAGACCGGGTAATATTATTGTGCGCCAGCGCGGCACCCAATTTCACCCCGGTAAAGGCGTAGATATTGGCAAAGACCATACTATTTTTGCCGTTACCGACGGCATTATTAAGTTTGCCACCAAACGCGACAACCGCACCTACATTAGCGTAGAACCTGTGGCAGAGGCTTAGTTATTAACCCGCTTGGTTCTTTGTTTTCGCAACCCTTTCTGCATACCGGCAGAAAGGGTTGTTTGTTTATACAAACAAGGGGTTGCCTTATTTAAAACAGGTGTATCGGGGTATTATTTTGTGTATTGGAGCCAATGCCATGTGTTAATCATATATTAGTCCAAAGGAAATAAAAAGCCCGCCCTTTCTGTCGTAGCGGTTAATGGAATATTCGAGGCTGAAAACTTTGTCGTAGAGGGTAAAAATATCAAAACCAATGCCTGTACTGGCCAGCCACGCATTGTTAAGGGGGTTTTGAGGGTAATAGAAGTTGTCTTTTACATAAGCAGTTTCGGCATAGGTTTTAAGATAAACGGCAAAAGGAATGGTTCTGAACTGGGTTAGCCTTTTAAACAGCGGGTTAATGAGTTTCAGTTTCAGCACTTCATATTTAAGGGCAGTACGCAGCATGGCGTAATGTTGCCCGTCAATGATGTAATACTCATAGCCGCGCAGGTTGTTGCCGCCAAATCCGAGTCCTTCCTGGTTAAAGTAGGGCTGTTGGGTTGGAAAGGATGTTTTAGCCCGAATGCTTGCCATGCCAAACCAATGCTTGCCAAACGGCTGATAGTGGGTAAATTTTGCGGCAACCCAAAGTTGGTTAATATCGCGGGTTTCGCCCCAGCCCGATTTTGCTGCCTGCAGCCAGAGGTAGTAGCCTTTAAGCGGATAGGCGGCAATATCGCGGTGGTCTTCGGTAAATTCATACCTGGCCTGCAAAAACTGCTGCCGGGTTTTTCCGTTCATAAAATAGTTGGGGTTAAGCTGTGCCAGCGTATCGGCAATGGTGTTGTAAAACCACGTAAGGTTAAGATAATGCGAGGTTCTTATGTTTGGTCGGCGGGTAAGCCCTATGCCGGCCTTAAACCTCATGCGCAGTATTTGCTCTTCATCTCTGTAAAATTGTTGTTTGTTGTTGAGGGTAAGGTATTGCACCTCGCGGTTGGTAATGTAAGAAATAAAGGGGTTAATGCCTGTTTTTCGCTGCCGGTCAATAAACGGAATAAGGTAGCTGAGTTCTACTTTTCGGGTAAAACCCAGTTGCACCAGCATTTTAAGCAATTCTTTGCGCCCCCGGAAATTATCATGCACAAATAAAAATCCATATTCGGTTCTTTTCAGGCTGCGCTTGTGGGTTACCCACCACTCGTTAAAATTGCGGTCGGCCAGTTCAAAAATAGGCGCCGGTAAAATGTACCAGCGTTCTTCAACTTCAATGGTAAAAGTTACCAGATTGCTGTGCTGTTCGCTTATTTTTATGGTAACATCATTAAACAGGCGGGTGTTGTAAATTTGGTTGCGGTTTCGCTCCAGCACGGTTTCAAGGGTAGCCATGGGCAGGGTATCGCCGGGCGCAAAATCCATTTCGCGCAGTATAATGGGTTTTTTGGTGAGTTTGTTGCCCTTTACCACCACATTTGCCACTACTACATAACTGACGGCATCAGGTGCTGCAATGGTGACAGTATCTGGGTCGGTTAGTGTTTGAATTTCCGGTTCTGTTGCCTGCCCTGTTGCTGTCTGGCAACAACAAACAATGCCCGAAAAACAAGCCAGAAAAAGCAGCAGTTGAGGCACAAATTTACCTACCATTGACCAATATACCCATTTACCGCCTCTGCCGTTGTTGAATTTGCTACCTGCCCGTTCCTGTTGCATCGGGCAAAAGCAGGGGCTTTAAATATTAAGGTAGTTCATCAGTTCATCGAGGCGCTCTTTAATGTCCTCTACGTAGTCGTTTTCCTGGAAGGAAGCCGTTACTTCGTAGTTATAGCGTTCAAAGGTAGCAATTATTGCGTTAAGGTCGGTAATATTAACTTTTATGGTTACTTCCAGCATTTCGGTATCGGGGTGGGTGGTAACGTACATGCTCAATACCCTTGCATTGTTGGTTTCAATAATTTGGGCAATTTGGGTAAGGCTGTAACTATAGGCGGGCATTTCCAGAATAATGATGCCGCCGGGTTCCTGTGCGGCGTTCATTTGCCCGAAGTATTCCAGCAGGTTTTCTAAGGTAATAAGTCCAAGGTAAGCGCGCTCATCGTCCAGCACGGCAATAGCGGTAAGGTGCTGCTCGTTCATTATCTTCAGCACTTCGTAAATATGGGCGCCTTGCAGTACAAAAGCGCTGTTATCTTCAAACGGGTAATCTTTAAGGGTTATACCCGGGTTGTTGTTGTCGAGCAGTTGGTTCTCCGATACCATTCCTTCATAACGGGTTCCGTTAACCACCGGCAGGTGTTGCAGGTGGAAGGTGTTCATCCACATAAGGGCTTTTCCGCAGGTATCGGTTGTTTTAAGCGGCGGAATGTTGTTTTTTATGAGGTTTCGGGCAATCATATGGTTAAGTTAATGGTATTTACGGCATTTTTTATCAAAAATTGCTCCAAAATGCGGTTAAATTGTGCGGGTTGCTCCATCATGGGTGCGTGCCCGCACTCGTCAATAAAATAAAGTTCGGAGTTGGGTATTAAACCGGCAAATTCATTTGCCACTTCGGGAGGGGTAATACGGTCTTGTTTTCCCCAGATAAGCAGGGCCGGAACGTTAATTTTGGGCAAATGGTTACCCATGTTGTTTCTGATGGCCGATTTTGCCACCGATACTACCCGAAGCGCTTTTTCGCGATTGGTTACAATGCTGTACACTTCATCTACCAGTTCTTTGGTAGCGGTTTCGGGTTTGTAAAAAGTATATTCGGTTTTTTGTTTTATAAATTCGTAGTTACCTCTTTTCGGAAAACTGTCGCCCATAGTGTTTTCATACAACCCCGAACTTCCGGTAAGAATGAGGGTATGCACTTTATGCATGTTTTGCAGGGTGTAAAGCAGGGCTATATGCCCGCCCAATGAGTTGCCCAACGCGTTTATGGTGTTGTAATTTTTGTAGTTTACAAAATCTTCAATATGGTGGGTAAGGTTGGCCAGGTTTACCTTTAGCAGCGGCAGTTCATAAATGGGCAACATGGGTATTACTACTTTGTAATCTTGCTTAAAGTAGTTTACCAAATCGGTAAAATTGCTCAATGCACCAAAAAGCCCGTGCAGCAACAGCAGCACTTCGCCCTCGCCTTCTTCTATATAATGAAATTTGCCTTCGTGATGTACGTGAAAATTCATGGTTTATAATTTATTGTGGTTGGAGTAAAAAATGAACAGAAACAAGGGTTGCAATGTAAACAATATATTGGTTTGTATGTGCTTTGGAACGTTTTTTTTGGCTTTTTTTAATTGTACATGACGTTTTTGCAGGCTTAATAGTTGCCGGTGCGCGCAAAAGGGAACCGCAGCATAGCCAACCATTGGTTAATTAGACATAAGTTGCAGGCAATTGTTTAATATTTGCAACCCATGTTGGGTAAGCACCGATTCGGGGTGGAACTGCAACCCGAAAATTGGCAGGTGCGGGTGCGCCAGGGCCATTACCTCGCCCTGCGGGGTACATGCGGTTACTTCTAAAGGTGTTTGCCCTAACTGCTGCAATACCAGCGAATGATACCGCATTACCGCTGTTTGTTGCGGTATATTGCGAAACATGAGATGCCCGTTGTGCAACAAAGGAGAGAGATACCCATGCACCGGTTGCACCGCGCGCACTAATTTTGCCCCGAAAAACTGCCCTATTGCCTGATGCCCTAAGCAAATGCCCAACAGCGGTGTGCGGTTATGAAAATACTTTACCACCTGCGGGGTAATGCCGGCTTTTTCGGGCGTTTCGGGCCCGGGCGAAATAACTATGCCGGCAGGTTGCAGTGCTTCAATGCCGGCAATGGTCACGGCATCGTTTCTTATTACCCGGCACTCTTGCCCAAGTTGGGCAAAATAATCGAGCAGGTTGTAGGTAAATGAGTCGTAATTGTCAATAATGAGCAGCAACGGGCAGGGCAATAATTATACTACACTATCTTTTGCCATGTTAAACACAGCACAGGGCTTTTTGGTTGCAATGGCACTAAAAAAAGAAAGGCAACCTCTCCTGCCTGCACAGAAAGGTTGCCTTTGTATGTATTGCTTATTGCGGCAAACTGCCGCGTGTGCGCTACCGAACTATCTGAACTTTTCGGGTTGTTACCGTGCCTTCGGTTTTAGCTTGCAGCAGGTACATGCCGGGTGTAAAATGGCGTGTGTTAATAGTGGTGGCGCTGTTGCCGGCTGCTGTGGTGGTGTACACGGGTTGCCCTTGCAGGTTAAACAGGGTAATTTGTGCTGCTGTGGCAGTGTTGGTAAACACGGTAAACCAATCGTTTGCCGGGTTGGGGTAGAGTGTAAGTGCATTGGTTCCGGCGGGGGTATTGGGTGCAAGGCCGGTGGCAATATCGGCAGAGGCGGTTTGCGTGTTGAGTTGTACCAATTGCCCTGCCGCATTTACCGTAGCCGCGTCCGAAGCCCAAATTTGCAGCAGCGGCGCTTCGCCCGACTGGTTTTTACCGTCAATATTGTCTATTACAAAAAAGTGTACGGTTCCTATTTTACCATAGCCCGATACATCGGTTTGGTCGGTACGGGTATAGGCGGCATCGGTAAGGCCGCCGGGCAAGGTTTTGGCAAACGACAGGTTACCGGCGCTGCCCAACCACGAGCCTGCGTCATAACTGAAGCTCACCGATGCGGGGTCAACCATAGTGGTATCAAAGTTAAAGGTAAAGGCTATGCCATGAATATTGCTCACCATGGTTCCGGCTTCGCCCAGCATTACATCGGCGCTTACCCACGAGTCTTCTTCTACAACGGGCGGAAGGTTGAAATACAACATCGGGGCATCTTCATCGGCATCTGCGCCGGTTTTTCCGTGGGTTAACCCGTAATTGACCGATACGGCCAGGGTATCTTCGGCATTTATGGTTCCGTTGCCGTTGCAATCGGCGTATTTGGCGTTAAAGTACCCAATGGTGGTACCGCCGCCAAGGCTGTCGGGCCAGGAGCCAAGGTAGTTGCTCCAGTCATCGGCATATTGTCCAACCCAGTTCAGGCTGGCATCGGTGCGGGTGGGTCCGGTAAGGTCGTATCCCAGGCCAATGGCCAGTACATCGTAGTTATTGGCTATGCCGTTGTTGTCGGCATCGCCGGGCCAAACGCAGCCCCACAGGCAGGGCGTAACTATGGTAGTATCGGAGTCGGAGGGCATTACATAAATGGTAACCATAGCCGAGTCGCAGTATTCGGGGGTGTTTCCGGTACAAATGTAGTAGCTAAAGTAATCAACGCCGGTAAAACCCGGGTTGGGGGTATAATACACTGCCACATCGCCCGGGGTAACGGTTCCGTTAGCGGGGTTGGTAATGCTTACAATGGTAAGCACAAGCGCCGGGTCCCAGGTATCGTTGCCCAAAATGTCAATAATAACCGGCTCACCTTCGGTGGTTGTGGCTACATCGTTATTGGCAATAGTGTACCCTCCCGGAATAATATCTTCAACAAACAGGTAAACCGTTGCCGAAGAACAGTTGCCCAATGCATTGCAAATGGTGTAGGTAAAAAGGTCTTCGCCGCTAAAGCCGGGGTTGGGTGTGTAGGAGAAGGTGGTTCCCGATGCAATAAGCGTGCCGTTCATGGGCATGGAAGTGGCGGTAATGGTAACTATGCCCGATGTTACATCATTGCTCAAGGGCGAAAATACAGCCGTTGTGCCGGACATGAGTTGTACATAATCATTGTAAGCCACGGGGCCGGGCGGCGGGGCAATAGAATCGGTAACGATATACACCATGGCTGTATCGCAAACCGAATTGCTATTGCAAACAACGTAGCAAAACTGGTCGTCTAAAATGGCGCCCATGTTGTAGTAGTAGGTAATGCCGCCGGCGGGGCTAACCTCTGCAACGCCGTAGCTGGGACCGCAGCCAATGCCTGCAATTAAAAGTCCGCTGTCGCTATAATCGTTGCTTAGTACGTCAATGGTTAAAAATGCCGAGTTGGCAAAAACATAATCGTCAACAGCTACCAAAGTTGAGTCAGATTGTGCACGGGCTGTTTCATGCGTACCGGTGGTAAACAGGAGACCCAGCATAAGAGCAAGCACCATAAGCGCCTTTTGTGTAAATTTACTTACTGTTTTCATGTCTGTTGTTTTGGCGTGATTAATTTGATGATACAAAAATCCGGCAACTTGGCCATACCGGCAAATACATTTTTCTGAAATTGTACCCTGAAATTAACCAAATTATCGTTCTAATTAATTGATTTTCAATGAATTGCAGTAGTTTTTTGTGCATTTAAAAATATTACTGCACACAACAGAAAAGGCAAAAAAGCGTTTATTAAGGGCAGTTTTACTTTAAAAGCGGGGTAAAACCCTGTTTTATTTGTTGTATGGTTTACACCGGCAGCCGCCCAACAACGTAGCATTACCCAAAAACCACTTCAGGAAAACTCAAAACGCATACCCGCCACTTTCTACCCACTACCTCCTACCTTCTACCAATTACCTTCTACCTTTTACCCACCACCCCATGCCACCTGATTTGCCGCTTTCCAACAAAATTACGGCTATTTTGCAAACATTTAGCCCGCAAGAGCTTAAACAATTTAAGAAATGGCTGCAATCGCCGTTTCACAATGAGCAGGCTGTATTACCCCAACTGTTTGGGTTGCTGTACGCCGAGTTGAAAAAACAGGGCCGCATTGCTTCGGGTAAAGAACAGTTGTGGAAAAAGTTGCACATCGGGCAACCTTATTCCGATGTGCGTTTCAGGCGCTATTGTTCAGACCTTACGCGGCAGGCCGAAGCATTTCTTTCTTACCAAACCTATACCGCCAACCCCATGAACCCCGCCTTAGACCTGCTGCAAGCCCTTGCCAACCGCAAACTGAAGCCCCTCTACAATGCCACTTTTGACAATACGCAGCAACTGCAAACCCACCCGCAACCCCAAAGCGCTCAAACCCTGCACCACCAGTACCGCCTGCAACTTATGCGGCACCAACTGAAACAAGGCGCCGGCCGGCAGGGCAACTGGGATATTTTGGGCAACGCCCTGGAACGTTTGGACGAATACTACATTGCCGAAAAACTGAAATATTATTGCAACTGGCTCAACTACAAAATGGTGTTGCAACCCGAACAGGAGCGCAGTTTTTGGTTCACCGACCACCTCATTACCTACCTTGCCCAACAACCGCCACCCCAACTGCCCCCACTCATTGCCGTGTACTTAGCCATTGCCGCCACCCTTACCCACCCCGAACAGCACGACAACTACACCCACCTAAAAAAACTGCTGCAACAACATGCCCACCTGTTTGACCACAACGAAGCCTGGACCATGTACGGCTATGCCCAGAATTTTTGCATACGGCAAATTAACAGCGGCAACAATACCTATTTAACCGAACTCTTTGAACTGTATGCCGATGCCCTGCAACGCGGACTTATTTTTACCGATGGACAACTGTCGCCCTGGCATTATAAAAACATGGTGGTGGTAGCCCTGCGACTTAAAGCCTATAACTGGGCGCAACAGTTTATAGAGGAATACCGCCACCGCCTGCCTGCCCGATTTGCCCAAACCGCCTATATTTACAACAAAGCCAAACTGCATTTCCATAAGGCTGAATATGGCAAGGTAATAGAACTGCTGCGCGAAGTGGCATACCAGGATGTGTTTTACGAATTAGACTCTAAAGCCATGTTGCTGAAAACCTACTACGAAACCGAAGAAACCGAAGCCCTGCTGTCTTTGCTGGCAAGTTTCCGAATTTTTCTGCGCCGCAAAAAAGGCATATCGGAGCAGCACCGCACCAATTACCTGAATCTGGTGCGCTTTACCGAAAAATTGCTTGCCCTGCCCGCCGCCGCCAATAAAGATGCCACCGACCGCCTTGCCGCACAACTGCAAAAAACCCGCCGCGTAGCCGACGCCAACTGGCTGCGCGAAAAATTGGAGGAGTTGAGCAAACCTCCAATCAAACCGCGCTGAGATTTTGAAGGACAGCAGGGATTAGATAGCGCGTTTTTTAAACAAACGACATAAATGGCTTTGATGTTCTACCAATCCGCAACCAAACTTCATACATACCTTTTAACAAATACGGCTTACAAGTAAGGTTATCAAATCTCACATCAAATAACTCTGAGGAGGAATGCCACGCTGTAGCGGGCCAAAAAAGTGCGCAGGCGGCGGCTGAAATCGGGTTTTTTCAATCTTGAGGCGGTAGCGGGGGTGGGGCAGTTGTTGCTGTCAATTTGCACAGACGAAAGCAGGTTATTATCCATAATGGCGCGGTGTTGCCTGCTTATTTGCGGGTCGGCCACCCAGGCAAATACTTCGGTAGTCCATTTTTGTGAAACGCCGTGCAGGTTGTAGCTCCCAATTACCGAAATGGTATCGTCAATAACGGCAGCTTTGGTATGCAGCATCTTAGGTCCTTGGTATTCCCAAAGTTCAATGCCCATTTTTAGCAGTTCTTTCCGGCCAATGAGGTAAGCCGCCTGCGACAGCATTACATCATTGGTTGCTTTGGAGTTGGTGAGCATGCGTATAGATACGCCCCTTTTAAGGGCCTTGTGCAGTGTGCGTTTCATTTTTGGTGTTGGCACAATATAGGCATTTTCAATAATAACGCTTTGGCGGGCATTGTTTATCAGGTCTAAAAAAGCATTGGTACTGCCCAGATCTTTTTTATCGGTTTCTATTATTTTATCACCTTCACTTACGTAAAAATCATCGTGTGCAAACTGTACGGGTGCAGCAGTTGGCGCTACGTCATTCCAATTTGTATTTGTTTTAAGGTGTATAACCCCCATTTGCTGCAGGGTGTTCAGGGCTTGGGCTAATTCCTGGGCAATATGTTTTTTATGTGCTTCGGAAATTGGCTTTACCTTCCGCTTGAAAGACAGTTTGCGGTTGTTCCAGATGCTGTAAAAATGATTTCGGGCAATATATATGGCATCGTTGCCTTGTATAAGCACATCGCGGTCGGTAAAATTAAAATGCTCGCCCAGTTCATAGTAATCGCGTTTTATGTTGCGGCCGCCGGTTATGCAACTTTGGGCATCGGTCATAAAAATTTTATCGTGCAGGCGGTGGGTAATGTTTCGGGGTTTAAAAAGCCGGCCGGGGTTAAACACCCGCACTTCCACCCCGTTTTCTTCCAGAAAAGCCAGCACCGGCCGGGTGATGCGGCTTCTTACGGCATCTATAAGCAGGCAAACTTTTACCTGACGCTGTTGTGCCGCCTCTACCAGCAACTGAAACAGGGCTTTACCCACCAGGTCGTCGTTTACAATAAAATAAGAAAGCAATATTTCCTTGTTTGCCTGCTCAATAAGGTCTATGCGGCATTGCAACGACTCGCGGTCATTGTTTAAAATTCTGAAAGTATCTGCAAGTGCCGTTTGAAAAGCTAAACACCCCGAAAGCAGGAGCCAAAACAGCACCCTGCCTCTGTTGGTTTCCGAAGCAAAACGGAAGTTTTTAAAGGCGTATATTTTGGTAGTGAATAACATAATTCGGGCAAAAAGGGGTATAAACGTTGTTTGTGGTATCCGGAACACATAAGCATGTAAGTTTATTTATCATCGGCATCTTCCTCCTTGCTTTTGTTGGTTTTGGGTTCGCTTTCCAGAATTTCTTTAAACTGTGAGGCTACAATGGTACTTAACACTGTGGTAATACCCGATAAGGCTGCCCAAATGCCGTTTTGTACTTCGCTTATCTGAAACTGCCCCTTAATAAGGTAGTATATAAAAAATGGCAACACTGCCGTGGTAATACCCACTAACAATGAACCTAATACTTTTCGGAAATGTTGAATAATAATAGAAATGAAATAAAAACCCATATAAAAAGCAACCGGCAGCAGCAGAGCGCCTGCGGCAAAAGGCAAATACCAACTTAATGCGTAGGGGTTTGCATTACCTAATGCTAAATGTGCCAGATAGGCTACCAGCAACATAAGCAAAACAAAAAGGCTGTTTAAGAGGGTAAAGCAAATTATATAGCGCAGTTGGTATCTTCTGATATCGGTAAAAAAACTGTTTTCAACGGTAATGTTGAGGGGGCGCAGGCTTTTATGCTCCATGCTTTGCAGGCGGCCGGCAAATTGTTGAAACAAGCCGGGCGATAATACCGATTCATCGGGCACAAGCAATTGCACTTCAGACATGTTGTAGGAGTAAATCATATACCAGAATACCGATAAAATGAGGTTTAACGCCACCAGCACCTGTATAATACTCAGCAGGGGTAAAAACCCGGTAAGGTAAGTTGCAAGCAGGCAAATGCCTATTAACTGAAAAAATTTGATAAAGGGACTAATAAGCGATGAAGCAAATTGCAGTTTAAGGGGCATCATTCTGAAAGCGAGGTTTTCGGGAACGCGGGCTTTGTTAAAGGTTACATTGTCAGTGCCAACAGAAAGCATTTTAGTTTCCCATAAATTTTTCCATTCTGCTTCCAGGTCAATTCCTTCTTTTTGTGCTTGTTCTGCATACAAGGCAAAATAGCGTTCTTTAAACATGGCCTCGGTAAGGTCGTTGTCTAATTCGCAAAATTGTTGGGAAAGCGGTTTGTCGGTATCTTTTATATCTATGCGCATTTTTTGGGCAGTTTTAAGGAGGGTAAAGAAACTAAACCTGTCCATACCACCTAACCTGCCAAACACCGGCTTACCAAAAAACTGCCCCAGAAACCAAGGGAAAATATAGCGGTTAAGCACAATTGAGTACCCATACGCAACACCGGCAAGCAATGCCGACAGTAATAAAGACCAAACCATACTGCCCGATTGTCTGAAAGCCCAACTTACCGCAGCAATGCCGGCCAAAATCCAAACAATATCTCCTAAAATAATAGCGGTTGGATGCAAAAACAAGTAGTATAACACTTTGGTTAACCGCTGTACTGCCCGCTCGCTGGCAGGCACGCTGGAGTAAATACCCAAATCTTCGTGGTTGAGGGTTGCCATAAAAGTGAGTTTAATTGTTCAAAAGTATCAGATTTTACCCAATTTTGCAGCAAAACCGGTAAAAATTTAATGTCATAATACCCGGCTTGCCGTTACCCCAACCCGCAAACCGGGTTGAAGCCCTGCAATTGTACTACATTTATAACCACCACTCCTGCAAATTATGTGCATTTTGTCTGCACCGGCCTTTACATTTCCTCCCGTACAATACCGTTTTTGGATATTGGCGGCGTTGTTAACGGCATCGGGTAGTGCCTACTGGCTGCTTTGTTATCAGACTTTGCGCAGTAACACTTTGCAGATATGGGGGTTGTTTGCCGTTTTGTTTGCTCTTTATGGCGGCATTTACCTGTTGGTACAAACGCCGGCGCAGTACCGGTTTGCCTTGGCTGCCGCCTTAGTTTACAGGGCTTTACTGCTGTTTTGCATACCCAACCTGAGTGACGATTTTTACCGCTTTACCTGGGACGGACGGCTGCTGCTGCACGGTATAAATCCTTTTGCAGCCTTGCCCATAGACTATGTAAACCAAACCCTGCCTGCACCACCCGGCATAGATTGCACACTGTACGAACAACTAAACTCGCCTCTGTATTATACGGTGTACCCACCTGTATGTCAGGCAGTGTTTTACCTGGCCGCCTTGTTGTTTCCGGCAAGCACGGGCAGTGCTGTGGCGGTAATGAAAGGGTGCCTGCTCTTATTTGAAACCGGCACCCTGCTGCTTATGCCCCGCCTGCTGAAAACCCTGCATTTACCCGAAAAACGCACGCTCTTATATGCCCTTAACCCCCCGGTAGTAGCCGAAATAACAGGCAATCTGCATTTTGAAGGTGCCCTTATTTTCTTTTTGCTGGCATGGGTGTATGGCTTGCAGGTAAGCCGCAAAACCAACATGCCGGCGTTGTTTTTTGGGCTGGCAGTATGCAGCAAACTATTGCCATTGCTTTTTTTACCCCTTTTGCCCCGGCGCCTGGGCCTTACAAAAACAGTACGCTTTACCCTAATTGCCACATTGGTCATTGCCACCTGTTTTCTGCCATTTTTTGAGCCGAAAACTGCCGTTGCCCTATTTAACAGCACGGGACTGTATTTTGGACGGTTTGAGTTTAATGCCAGTATTTACTACTTGCTAAGGGCTGCAGGTTATGCCCTTACCGGCTATAATACCATACAAACAACAGGCAAACTGTTGGCCGCCACCATTTTTGCTGCCATTCTTGTGCTGGCTTGCACAGAAAAAAGGGCAAATACAAAAAACCTGTTGCAAGCCATGTTGTTTGCCCTGTTTATTTACTTTGCACTAAGCACCACAATACACCCATGGTATATTACAACCTTGGTGGCGCTTTGCGTGTTTACACCATACCGCTTTGCCATTGTATGGTCGGGGGTGGCGGTACTAAGCTATGCCGCCTACCATACGCCGAACTACACCGAATGCCTTTGGCTTGCCGTTATAGAATATGTATTGGTGTATGCAGTGTTGGGGTGGGAATTGCAGCGGGAAATGAAAATATGCCAAACTTTGAAAATTCGTTAGTCCTTTGACCAACACCCTTCTCATTTTTGTGAAAAACCCGGTTTTGGGTAAGGTAAAAACCCGAATTGCGGCCACAGCGGGCAATAAACGTGCGCTGGCAATATACCAACTGCTGGTGCAACATACCCGGCAAATAACCCTGCCCCTGCCCTGCAATAAATGGGTGTTTTACGATAGTTTTATACCAATACAAGATGCTTGGCCATACCCCCGGTATCAAAAACACCTGCAAAACGGCGTCAATTTGGGGCAGCGCATGCATAATGCCTTTGCCAATGCTTTTGCGCACCACTGCTCCAAAGTGGTAATTATTGGCAGCGATTGCCTGCAACTACATACACAACACCTGCTTACCGCCTTTGAGCAATTAGCTGATGCCGATGTGGTTATTGGCCCCGCAACCGATGGCGGCTACTATCTGCTGGGCATGAAACAACTGTATGCCCCGTTGTTTGAAAACAAACCCTGGAGCAACAGCAACCTGCTTGCCGAAACCTTGCAAAATATTCAACAACTTGGGTTGAGTTATTTCCTGCTGCCCACCCTTAGCGATATAGATACATGGGGAGACTGGCTGCGCTGCGGCGGAACAGAATTGTAACTGTTTTTTTTAACCCCAAAAATAAATTTTGAAACTTTTTTGGTAAAAAATTGGTAGTTAAAACAAACCGATTTATATTTGCATCCGCTTTCGGAAAGGAGAGTTTGGTTCGGTAGTTCAGTTGGTTAGAATGCCGCCCTGTCATCCCGAATGCTCGGGACGGGTTCGAGCCAAAAAAAGAGAGAGAAAGTTCTTAATCAGGTCAAAAGCAAAGGTTTCTAAAAGTAGGAAATTCTTTGAAAATTGGTTCGGTAGTTCAGTTGGTTAGAATGCCGCCCTGTCATCCCGAATGCTCGGGACGGGTTCGAGCCAAAAAAAGAGAGAGAAAGTTCTTAATCAGGTCAAAAGCAAAGGTTTCTAAAAGTAGGAAATTCTTTGAAAATTGGTTCGGTAGTTCAGTTGGTTAGAATGCCGCCCTGTCATCCCGAATGCTCGGGACGGGTTCGAGCCAAAAAAAGAGAGAGAAAGTTCTTAATCAGGTCAAAAGCAAAGGTTTTTAAAAGTAGGAAATTCTTTGAAAATTGGTTCGGTAGTTCAGTTGGTTAGAATGCCGCCCTGTCACGGCGGAGGTCGCGGGTTCGAGTCCCGTCCGGACCGCAAAAGCCCTTTGTAATGTTTCATTGCAAAGGGTTTTGTTATTTAAAACAACGCTTAACAAACACCCATCATTGCTATGAATGGCGCAATGTGTCTGTCGTTCAAAGTAGCCGGAAGGGGTTCAATACTGATGTTAAAAATGTGGTACGTATATATCCTGCAGAGTGAGAAGGACAGTTCATTTTATATCGGATACACACAAGACCCGCAGAAAAGGCTTGAGCAACACAACCGGGGTAAATCCACATATACATCCAGAAAACTGCCCTGGAAGATAGTATATGTTGAAACTTATGACCTAAAAAGCGAGGCACTAAAAAGAGAAAAGTTCTTAAAAAAGCAGAAGAATAAAGAGTTTTATATAAAGCTCATTCATTCGGTTAAACAGACAGTTGGTTAGAATGCTGCGCTGTCATCCCGAGTACTCGGGACGGGTTCGAGTCCCGTCCGGACCGCAAAAGCCCTTTGTAATGTTTCATTGCAAAGGGTTTTGTTATTTAAAACAACGCTTAACAAACACCCATCATTGCTATGAATGGCGCAATGTGTCTGTCGTTCAAAGTAGCCGGAAGGGGTTCAATACTGATGTTAAAAATGTGGTACGTATATATCCTGCAGAGTGAGAAGGACAGTTCATTTTATATCGGATACACACAAGACCCGCAGAAAAGGCTTGAGCAACACAACCGGGGTAAATCCACATATACATCCAGAAAACTGCCCTGGAAGATAGTATATGTTGAAACTTATGACCTAAAAAGCGAGGCACTAAAAAGAGAAAAGTTCTTAAAAAAGCCCACAAGCGTTGAGGCAAGCGGAACAATCTGGTCTTTTACCCCCGGTTTGTTAGCATTGTGGGTGTAATCCAATTGAAAACTCTTTTTACGGTTATTACAACGCCAACGCCGGATTCCATTTGGGCAGTGACCATTTTTGGTCAGATTATTGCTTCCACAATGTGGGCATCAGTGTTACCTGATGTGCCACATTTTACGATTATGCATGTTTAAACAAGCGCAAATATATATGACATTCAACCTAATTAACCCACTACCCAAAAAAGCCCTAAAATTAAAATGATTCATTTGGCAACAACTCAAACTTCAGAGAAAAAATACACAATATATTATTATGCGTTTTTTCCTGTAGGGTTGTTTTTTCGGGGTTTTTAACTACATTTGGTTGTTCGCTTATTTTTTCAGCAAATGGTATTGCACCCAAAAACTGCCGGTAGCAGTACCATACTTTTTTTGTATTGTGCGGTCTTCGGTTTTTGCAATGCGTAAATTCCAATAATAGCGTCCGGGGTGCATAGGTAATGTGTCGACTTCAAAGTCGCTGGTTCCAGATTCAATAATTTTAGAAGCTTTTACAGCTTCCTTATTATCCAATATTCTTAACTCCAGGGCATAAGGAATGGCATTATTTAAACTGAAATACAACCACCTTCCAGGGCAGGCCAAATCATTTTCGGGTAAAACAACAAGAGTTTGCAGTAAACTGTGCGAAACATTTTGGTTGCTCCGCGCAATAGCTTCTTCTTCCAAGTAGGGAACATGCTGAAAAAAGTGCGCAATTTCTTCCTCGGTAAAGGAACTTAATTCAGTTTTTTTTTCATCGGGCAATTCATCAAGAAACAAATCATCTCCCAATCTTTTCAAGATAAGCAGAGCTTTATTTATTGGATGTGCCCGCAAGTTTGCCTCCACAAATTTATCTGCAAAAATGGTGCGTAAAAATTCAGTGTCGGTTTTCAGCCGTTTTTCAAACTCCTCTTCCTCTTCTTTAGTAAGTAAATTGCTGAAGTATTTTTCAACCAACTTTTGGTCTGTTTCGTTCATGGTTAGAAAGTTATTTCGTTTTGTTCTTGACTCGTTTCACTTGAACGCTTAAACTGCTCTAAAAATTTTTGAAGAAATGGGTAAATTATCGCCAAATCCTGTAGATTTTGTTGCAAAGCTCTTTTTACCTTGCCTTTGCAATCGGCATTTCTTTTTCGCAAAGTACCATCGCTAACACCCAACCTATGCGCTATTTCTTCATAGTCAAGGTCTTCATAGTAGCGCAGGAGTAATATTTCCCGACATTTATCGCTAAGCTCCTGTATAGCTTTTTGTACCAATTTCTCACTCTCTTTTAAAAATAAGAGGTATTCAGCAGATGCCGTTTCATCCGTTTCCAGATTTCCAATAATGGCGTCTATCAACTTTTCGCCACTGTCAATGCTTACTGTTGGTGCTTTTTTCTTCCTTTGTTTATCTTGCCATGTATTAACGCAGGTGCGGTAAATATAGGCAAACATTGAGCCATTTAATTGAAATCCGGGTTTTTGAAACTTCTTATAAACCTTAAATAAGCCGTCATGAAAAACATCTTCTACGTCTTCTATGAAACCACCCCTATTTGCAACATGTTTTACCAAATTAGAAAACACTCGTTTTTTAATTTCTGCCATCAATACAACATCGCCATCCAAAAACCGCTGTATATTTTTTACATCGTCATTCATATTTGCTAAGAATTATTGTGCCAGATAATCAATCCGGCGCAAATATAAATTGTTGAGATGATAAACAACAATAAAAATTACAGAAATTATTGAGTTGAATAAAATTATTTTCAACAATTTTTCTGTGACAAGAGGTTGCCTTTGATAGTGCAACCTCTTGTTTTGTTTTTTGTGTTGTTAAGAGGAGTATTTTTCCATAGCCAAGGTAACCTGTTGCCTGAATTCCATGGCACCAGCAAGTGGTTTAAACCATTGTATCTGTCCGGCAGTTGTTACCGATACAGAGCCAAAACCCAATATGCGACCTATAAGCGACTCATTTACAATCAGTCCGTCTGCTCTTTTAAGTGGTATGTCAGCAAAGTGGCGGCTAATAATGCCCGTTTTTAGTACCACGCGTTTATCTGTTACTATAAATTCAGACGAACTATATTGGAGATAAGCAATAACTATCAATGCAATTCCAATACCAAGACACAAATACAACAGCGTACCGATACTGCTGAAAATCAATAACCCTGCTAAAATGAAAAGTGCGCCTTTTACAAAAACCCACCAATGGAGTTTACCTTCAAATACAATTGTTTCATTTGCCGAAAGACTGTTTTTTGCTGTACTCATAGTTGTAAAGAAATTTTGATTGTTAAAAAATTTATCGAAAAGTGTTGAAAGATTTTAAACAGTTTAGTAATCAGTTTTCTCGTAAATATCTTCGTATGTGGTGCCGGTGTGTAAGCTGCTTGCTGCAATGATTAAGCCCACAGCAAAGAATACCGATGCTGAAATCCAGGCACTTGTTGGTACAGCGCTTAATTGAAACTGCGGACCCAGTGAGGCATGAATGAAAATGTTTAACCCACCTGTAAACCATAAGATAAAAGCGCAGGTCATGGGGAAGAAACCACCCATAATGGCAATGACACCACCCGTTACAGTTGTAGAATAACCGGTTGAATATTCAAGCCACTTACTTATCAGACCATAGACGGCAATTGCCAAACCCAAAATAAAAAGGTACTTGTTAAAGTAAGTTTCGCCTGTATAGCGGCGTTCTCTGAAAATGTAAGGCATAGGATTCAAAATTTAGGGTTATGAAATGTTCTTTTGTTGGAGGAAATGGTCTGATGGGTGTTGCTTTTTGATACTTTTATTTAACACACGCCATTTTACTTCGGTATGTTACCTGAAACGGATGCTTTTTGGTATATTTTTTTGAAAATCATGTTTCATCAGAGGTGTTGTCGGGCTGTTCTTCCACTTGGTTGAAAGTAGCTGCTTGTTTCATTCTTAAATAACTGATGGTTCCGGCTATTAAAAATGCAATTAATGCCCCCCAATAAGGAAACTTAAAATCTGCAGTAAGTTGTCCCTGACCCTCATTGGAAATAGCACTGTTAATTGCTATTCGCAGTATAATTAACGAACCTGCACCAATAGCGCCTGCACCTGTTCCAATGAGCGCTTCTCGTTTATCCTTAATCAGGAAAACGCCAAGTCCTATAATGGCTGCCGCTAATGCAAGAATTGCCCAAATATTGCCATTAATGCTCTTGCCGGGGGTTTCTATCCCCATAAATGAATCGGGAGGGGCCATTTCAACTCCTGTTACCAGGTTTATTCCGGTTAATGAGCCTAATTTTTGTCCGCCGCATTTAAAATCGCAGAATGTGAAAAAGAAAAAAATGATCACCAGCGCAAAAGAAGTAGGAATAATGGGGCGTTTGCCTGCTATGGCTACCGTAGATGGAATTTGAACGGTAATGGTATTTTGGTCTTCGGAACCAATGGGTTTTAAATCTTCCATGTTGTATAATTTTTTTGATTAAAAGAAATAGCACAACTGCTATATATTCCTACACGCTGTTTTTGCCAGACGCGTTACCTTTTTGACAAATTTTTTGCGTTTTTTCTTAAGAGGACAAAATGAATAAAGACCGGGTAAAAAAGCGCCGGCAGCAGCAGCATCCCGATGCCGGCGCTGTGAGATACAACTATAAGTAACGTTGTTTAAAGAAGGGAACACCAGCGCTACCCTTGTGCGCTATTGTTTCACCATTCTTTGGCAGTAATTTCCCTGCGGGGTGGTGAGTTGAACAAAATACAAGCCGGGCGCTAAATGGTCTATGGCAACAGGATTGCCACCGCCGGCAACGCCAGGTGTATGCTGTAGCGCCAACTGCCCCGTAGCGCTGAATATTTGTATTATTCCACCTTCTTGCAAGTGGGGTATAGCTGTATTAAGGTGCAGCCAACTGCCGGCAGGATTGGGGTACACCAACAAAAGGTCTTGAGCAGGATTTGCTGCGGTACTTTCTATGCCCGTGCTGGTGCCGGTTACCTGTACATTGTCTAAGTAAATACCGTCATAATAAGGCAGATAGTCTTCGCCATATTGTTGAAAGCGTATAACAAACTGGTTGGTAAGCGCTAACCCGTTTGTAGCAGCCAAATTACTTATATTTAGGTTGTAGTCGGTATAAACATCGGCAGTAGCGCCCCAAACAAAGCTATACACTTTTTCAAATGTTATACCGCCATTATTACTAAAGTAAATGGCGTCGTCATAATCTGTTTCATCGGCAACATCTCTAATTTTAAAGGTCATGGCTACCTGTGTTTGTCCGGCCAGGTTGAGGTGCAGGTCTAAGGCATTGGTAGCCGGACCGTCGGAACAGGTCTTACCCATTCTTACGCCGCGGCTGCTGTTAAAACCTATGGCAGTGGCAATATCCACTAAATTGGAGGGTCGGGTAGGTATATCGGCAAGTGAGTTGGTTTGGTCGGCAAAAGACCATGTCCACATGCTGCCAAAAGCGCCGGTTTCAAAGGTATCGGTAAAGGGCAGTGGTGCATAGGTGAGGTCAGGAACATACACACGCACATCATCTAAATAAAAGCCATCGTAATAGGGCAAGTAGTCTTCACCATGTTGCTGAAATCGTATAACAAACTGGCTGGTAAGGGTTAGCCCGTTTTGTGCAGCTAACTGGTCTATGTCTAATGGCGGAAACTGCCCGTATTGGTCGCACCAGTCGGAGGGTTCAAAGACAAACACCCGTTCAAAGTTAAGACCGCCATTATTGCTAAAGAAAATGGCATCGTCATAATCTGTTTCATCGGCAACATCTCCGATTTTAAATGTCATGGCTACCTGTGTTTGTCCGGCCAGGTTGAGGTGCAGGTCTAAGGCGTTGCTAACATAACCGCCTGCACTGGAACTTTTTCCTAACCTTGCGCCACGCGAGTCGTCAAATCCCCAGCCATTGGCGATATCAACTATACCATTGGGAACTCCCGGGATGGGCGTCCATTGGGGTTTAAAATTTGCCATTTCAAAATCATCTTCAAACAAAATAGTTTGCGCCATGGCAGGCATTACAACCAACAACATCAGCAAAAAGAATAAAGGTGTTTTCATGTCAGAAAATTTATTGAAATAAAAAGAGGTTTGATTTTGTTGAACAACGGCAGCGCCCTGTTATGAGGAGGAGCGCTGCCGTTTTGCTAATTACGGTTATTGCGCTACTACAAACTTTACCGGGTAGATTTTACCGTTGCTGCCCTGTATATGGACTATATACACACCGGGGTGCAGGTAACCAACTGCGTAAGTATCCAATTCGGCATGGGGTTGTATGATATATATAAGTTGGCCCTGCAAGTTGTAAAGCGCTGCTTGCTTTAAAAGATTGCTGTTTGTAAGCCGCAATTCACCCGTTAAGGGCAGGTAAGCGGCGGTAAAGGTAAGTTGCGGAGTTTCGGGTGCAGTTTTAGCAGCAAAACCACTTGAGCCGGCAGGCGGCATAAACTGTAGCGCAGTTTCATCGGCGCCAATATCCACGCGTCCAAACTGAATGCGGGTTTGACCGTCATAGTCCGTTTCGCCCGATGCCGTCACAAAAGCAGGATTGCCGGCATTAATGGCCGCCGAACCCGTAAGCAAATGCAAGTTGGCCGGAATTGAAGATGTATTGGTAAATTTAGGATTACCATATACGGCATTTAAATTGGGAGCGGTTATATTAACCAACATACCCGATGTATTTCCTCCTTCGCGCCAATACAAGTTGTAGTTGAGGGTTTGCCCTGTGGTGGTATATCCCCAAATACCCATTGCTACACAAGTATTATTGCGCGGCATCATAATGTTTTGTATAAAGGCATTGTTGCTGCTGTTTTGCAAAACTATTTCTACACCCCATGTTTCGGTGGTAGAGTTGGCATAAAACGTGTTGTTACTTACCATACCATTGCTAACCGAAGAAGATGACTGATTAGAACCCCAATACATGCCGGGGCCTCTGTTTTTGTAAGCCCAGTTATTGCGCAGGGTAATGTTAGATACGGTAAAGCCGGGGGTTTCGCACCCAACAGAAAAACCGGTGTCGTTTTGATAAGACGTATTGCGCTCAACCAATATGTTGCTTGCGCCATCTATATAAATGCCTGCCGAAGTTGCTACCGGCGACACGCAATTGTAAACGGTGTTTTGGCGCACTGTGCCATTTCGGGCATAATTTACGCTTGCAGGCGCGTCTGTCCATGTGTACCTGCCGGCAATGCCAATGCCTATGTTGGTGTTGTTATATACCGTATTTTTTTCAACCACAAAGTTTTCCACATTGCCGGTAACGGTAAGCGATTCGCTGTATCCTACAATGCAGTTGTAAATTTGGTTGCCCGATATGACCAGATTATTGATGGAGGCGCTACTGCTGCCAACAACTACCAGGGGGTTGGCATTGCTGGTATCTGAAGGCATACTGCCCGATACAGAAGTCCAGCCGATGTTGTAAATTTTGCAGTTGGTTATTTTTATATTGGTACCCGAACCGTCTATATGAATACCCTTTGCCTTATTCATGTAATTGTTGCGTATGTGGATATTCATAATTTCCAAATGGCTTTTACCCGAAATGTGTATCATGGCATCTTGCGTGGGTGTAGTACCTGTGGGCGGCGTACCATCTATATATACAATAGCGCTGCTGTAGTTGCGCAACCTGATGACACCCGAAACAGAGCCGGAGTTTATCCAATTCAATCTTTCTTTGTAAATACCGCCTCCTACCCAGATTACATCGCCGGCAACAGCCACATTCAGCGCTTTTTGAATAGTTTTAAAGGCAGTAGCATAGGTAGTTCCGTTCCAACCATCGTTACCCGTTGTTTTTACGTAGTAATTGGAAGCATTGGCGCTTAGCGCAATAATCAGCAAACACAGTGCAATAACTGCGGTAAAAATGTTTTTTTTCATGGTAAAGGTAAATTTGTGTTTCAGGGTTAATGAATGTAAAACCTTATACCACCTACACGTAGTTTTGGGTTGTTGCGTTACTTACTTTTGACTTATTTTTTTAAAAAACGAGTTTAACCACACCGGGGCTTGCATTTAAAAAAAAGTGTACCTTAGCTTGTAAAATAATCATGCCCTCCTATGCATCACAACTATTTAGCCCCCCACGAGAGCATTGCCTTACTTGCAGAAGCCCAAAAATTGGCTTTTGCCGCACAATTTGAGCAGGCGCTCATTTTGTGTGAGCAAGTAGAGGGCAGTTTCAGGCAACAACAAGACATGCAAAATGAGGTAAAAACAATGCTCCTGCAATGCCGATGCATGCTTGAATTAGATAAATTTAACGACAGCCTTTCACTTGCCCAAGAAACCCTGGATTTGTGCCAAGCAGAAATAGGTTTACAACAATTCCTTATTGCTAAATGCCACGAAATGCTCGGTGTTATCTATAATGCTCTGGCTAAATACGATTTGTCATTGCACCACCACCAAGCAGCACTTCAAATCAGGCAAGCAGAACTGGGTGAGCGCAACTTTTTTGTTGGGTTAAGTTATAGCCAACTGGGGTTATATTACATAAATACCGGTCAGTATAACCAAGCAATAAAGAGTTTGCTGCAGGCAGAAGATATATTTTTGACCAATCCTCCTGCCGAACCGGAACAGATGATGCAAATTGCCAACCATCAAAATAATTGTGGCGTGTATTACATGACCATATCCCAGCACCACACTGCCACTCAGTACTTTGAAAAGGCATTGGCGGTTAAATTGGCGTTAGTGGGCGAAACGCATCCTGCCTCCGCACACACCTACTACTGTATGAGTGTGAATTTTAGAGAAAACGGCAATTTCAAACTTGCACTCCAATATATAGACAAATATTTGCCTGTATTGTTGCAAACAGTAGGCAGGAAACATTCCGATACAGCTTACTGCTATTTTATTAAAGGGTCAATTTATTGCTATTCGGGCGACTATTACCATACTTTGTATTTTTTTCACCAAGCCCTCTCCATCAGAAACCAAATTTTTGAGCCGCAACACCAACTTGTGTTAGGAATGTATGCCAATATAGGAGTGTGTTATCGGTTAATGAAGGATTATCTGAATGCCATAACATACTTGTCGCACTCTCTTAATGCTTTTAAGTTACATTACCCCGAATCTGTAGAAGTTGCACACAACCTTAATGAACTGGCTATTTGTTACCAGCTATCCGGTCAAAATGAATTGGCTATACAACTCAATCTTGAGGCGTTAGCCATAACTAAAAAAGAATTACCTGCCCATCACAACATAAACTTAGGTATCATTACAAATTTAGGGCTTAGTTACTTAGGGCTACAGCAAACAAGCCAAGCCCAGGAGTACTTGCATGAGGCGTTACAAATTGCCCGGTCACTTTATGGAAACCTGCATATACATGTAGCTTCGGCATTTAAAAATATCGCCAGTTGTTATTTCTGCACAGGCAATTACAACCAAGCCCTTTTCCATTGCCAAGATGCTCTGCAAAGCCTTGAAATAGTATTGCCCAACCCCCAAGATACTCATTTGCTGCCCGATTTATCCCATTACAGCAGCGCCCATTTTCTGTTAGAAATATTAACCCTAAAAGCCCAAATTTTAAACACACTCTACCGGCAAACTGCCGATATAAATGACCTGCAAGCCGCCCTTAGTCACTATCAATGCGCCGATGCCCTCATAGACCAAATGCGTTCCGGCTACAAGCAGGAGGGCAGTAAACATACGCTTGCCGAAACAGCCAAAAAGCTTTACGATTCTGCGCTTTCTGCGTTTTTTACAGCCCCGCCCTCATCTACACAAGATATGGCAGCCCTCGCCTTTCAGTATTTAGAGAAAAGCAGAGCAGTACTTTTGTTTAGCAATATCAAAGAATTAGAGGCACGAAATGATGGGCAAATACCACCCCAACTCTTACAGCAAGAGTATGATTGGCGAATTGAAATAACCAACATAGAAAAACAACGCGCACAAGCGCTGTTGGAGCTGCCCGAAGCGCAGAATAAACAGCAACTTGACCAATGGCAAGACCAACTTTTTACGCTCAAACATAACTATCAAAATCTTATAGAGCAATTTGAAAAAGATTATCCCGACTACTATTTGCTCAAATACCAAACTGAACCCATAAAACTCCACCAGTTACAAAAAATCCTGCAAACCACCGAAAACACCTTCATGCTTTCTTTTTTTGTTGGAGCGGAGCAAATTTACCTTTTTGCAGTAACAACCAATACAACACATTTTTTAGCGTTGCCAAAACCGGCAGATTTTGCCGGTTTGATTGATGATTTCCTTTTTTCCGTTAAAACAAAAGATAAATCCGATTACCTCACTTATGCCCATGCCTTGTACCAGATTTTATTACACGACATATTGACCCTGCTCCAGGCTCCGCCCGACACCCGATTACTCATCTTGCCCGATGATGTTTTGAGCCTTATACCTTTTGAAGCGCTGCTTACCCAAAATTGCTCCCAAAACCCTGCCTACAATAACCTGCCCTACCTTATTTGCCAATACGATGTATCTTATCATTTTTCGGCAACGCTTTGGTCGCACGGGTTGCAAAAAGCCGCCCAATCAGCCCAAATTCCACCAAGTTTTATTGGTTTTGCCCCGGTTTACAGCAACCAAAACGCCTACCAAACCGAAGAGGAATTACAGACAAATGCCCAACAGGAAATTTACGGCCAATCACTTGCTACTTTAAGTCCGGCAACAACGCCTGCACCCCTTTTAGAAACCCTGCGCAGTGTAACCTTGCACAGTAAAACTTACTTGGAACTGCCTTTTGCAGAGCAGGAGGTAAATCATATTGCCCAAATTTTTACCAACCAACACTACCCTGCAATGGTGCAACTCCTCCAACACGCCAACTTGACCAATTTTCAGCGACAAGCCCAACATTACAAATATGTTCTGATAGCTGCACACGGCGATTACAACGACCAACACCCCCAACTAACCGGTATTATTTTTTCTCCTTCCGACAGGGAAAATGTCCCACACGTACTTTACCAGGCAGATATATATAACCTGACGCTGAAAGCCGATTTGATTGTACTCAGTTGTTGCGAAACCGGATTGGGCGTAACGCTGCATGGCGAGGGCATCATGGCATTTAACCGAGGTTTCCTGTTTGCCGGCGCTAATAACGTGGTATATACCTTTTTTAAAGTTTATGACCAAGCATCTTTTGAACTCACCACTTTGTTTTTTGAACAAATTTTTAAAAACAAAACCTACCATGAGGCGCTTAGGGCTGCCAAACTTCAATTAATACAATCAAAATCGCTGCCGCCGGTTTTTTGGTCGGGATATGTGTTAATAGGGAATTAACCCCAGCCCCCGCTGCCACCAGCAGCCCAGCCAAAGCGCTTATGGCAAAAACCGAAATAAATTCAAGAGGTTTTTGATTTGTTCCTGTTTTTTACACAGCCTTGCCGCCGTGCATACGCAGCAGCCAGCCAAGGTGGCCGGCGTGGGTGCCTTCGTGCCGTATGCAATGGTGTATAATAGCGCGCATGGAGTTGTTGTTGCCAAATTTAAATCCCAAATGGTTGGGGGCGTTCAGGTCTTCAAAGCCAAGGGGTTTTATAAGGTCAAGGCATTGTTGGTGTATGGCGTTAAGTGTTTCCACTGCTTCTTCGTAGGGTGGCAGGTCGGCGGGGTTGGGGTAAGGTTGCCCAATGCTTACTGCCGCAAACCAGGGCAGGTTGTTGCCGGTGTTGCCAATACCTTGCAACAGCAACAAATCCTGGGCCCAGGCAAGGTGGGCTATCACCCAATGTATGCTGTTGGTGGTAAAGCCGTTTACCTCAAACCGCCTGCCCACCTCCAGTCCGTTTGATTTGTGCAGGTAATAATTGGTTAGTTGCCGGGCGCTGTCAAGCGTTTCGGCTAAAATAAAGCCTTCGGTTGGGTGTTGCATAATGTGTGCGCTTTGTTTCGGGCTTAAAAGTATAAAATAATAACGGTTATTTCGGTTGTGTTTCGTCAATTCTTTAAACGGCGGGTAAATCGGCGTTGTTGTCTGTTGCCGTTATAGCCGGTTGTTGCTGCGCCTGTTTTTTGCCAAAGCGCCGCGAAAAACGCTCGCCTAAGTCGTAGCGGAGCAAATACATGGCAGGCACCACCACTAAGGTAAGGAAGGTGGCAAAAGTAAGCCCGAAGATAATAGTCCAGGACAAAGGCCCCCAAAACACCACACTATCGCCGCCAAGGAAAAACTGCGGGTCGAGGTCGGTAAAAAGGGTATAAAAATTAATGTTCATGCCAAGTGCCAGCGGCACCAGCCCAAGGGTGGTAGAGGCTGCGGTAAGCAATACCGGTTTCATTCGGGTGCGGCCTGCCAGCACCACTGCCCTGAAGAGGCTTTCGCCCCGGTCTCGTAAGAGGTCGGCAAACTCAACAATTAAAATACCGTTTTTCACCACAATACCGGCCAATCCTACAATACCAATGCCTACCATTACAATAGAAATGGTCATGTTAAAAATACTGAAACCCAACAAAACGCCGGTAATACTGAAAATAATTTCGCTTAAAATGATAACGGTTTTACTTATGGAGTTAAACTGGGTTACCAATATAAGAAAAATTAAGCCCAGCGAAATCAAGAGCGAGCGGCCTAAAAATGCCTGTGTTTCGGCTTGTTCTTCCTGTTCGCCGGTAAGGTTAATATCTATGCCGGCGGGCAGTTTATAGTTAGCGGCAGCCAGCCGGATATTTTCGTTTACCTCATTAGCCGTGTAGCCGCTCAATACGTTTGAGCTAAGGGTAATAACCCGTTTCAGGTTTTTGCGTTTAATGCCGCCATAGGTGTTGGTATATTTTACATCGGCAACGGCGGCAAGCGGCAGGTTTTTTACCTGTCCGGTTTCTGAGCGGAAAGTAAGTTTGGTATTCAGCAAGGCATCAATATCGTTTCTTTGCTCATATTTATAGCGCAACTGAATAGGAAACTCATCTTCGTTATCTTTAAACTTAGATACTTCTTTACCAAAAACGGCAGTTCTAAGCTCAGACCCTATGAAGGCTGTGGAAACCCCTTCGCGGTTGGCGCGCTCGCGGTTTACGCTTACAATAATTTCGGGATTGTTATTTACAAAATCCGATTTCAGTTCTTCAATGCCCTGCACCTGCAAGGAGTCTTGCAGGTAATACTTAAACTGCGAAGCCACTTCAATGAGTTCTTCTATGTTTTCGCCGCTTATTTCAATGTTTATGGGTGCGCCGGTGGGTGGGCCGTTTTGTTCCTGGTCAACGGTAACCTGTACGGCGGGCATATCTTTTACCTCGTGGCGTATTTTGTCTAAGTACTCGCGGGTAGATTGCCCCTGGCGTTGGGCAAATTTTACAAAAGAAACGCTTACCTTAGCTCTGTTGGAGGCTGCGCTGCGGTCGCCGCTGTTGGGGTCGCCGGCGCCTACGGCCACGTTGCTGCTGATGGCTTCCACAACAGGATTGTTTTTACCCACAATTTTTTCTACCTTGTTTTCTACTATTTGGGTAATAGAGTCGGTATAAGCCTGGTTGGTGCCTACGGGTAAATTCAGATAAACATAAATATAGTTGGGGTCGCCTTTCGGAAAAAATTCAATGGGCGGGGTTCGCACACCAATGAGGAAAAATGAAAAGAACAACAAAAATACCGTTACTGCCAGCAGGGCATAGGGGCGCCAGCTTTTCATAAGGAAACTGAGAATTGCTTCGTAAAAATCCATTAACACAGGAAGCAGTTTATGCTCGAAGCCGATTACCAGGTATTTTATAAACAATTTATATGAAACATACAGGATTAAACCCAGAGCCAGAAAATTGCCCACCCCTTTTGGAGCTGCCGCATAGGCAACAGCAGTAATAACTGCCATAACCCCGGCTGTGGTAAGAAACGAGCGGCGGCGCTTGCGTTTTTCTTCGGGTGTAGGATACAGGTTTTCGGGTTTCATAAAAGTAACGGCAAATACCGGGTTCATAATAAACGCCACTATTAAGGAAGCCACCAGCGTAAGAATGAGTGTAATAGGCAGGTACTTCATAAATTTACCTACTATGCCACCCCAAAAAGTAAGCGGCACAAAGGGCGCCAGCGTGGTGAGCGTACCTGCCATAACAGGTATAAATATTTCGCCGGCGGCCATTTTGGCTGCCGTTATAATAGGAATTTGTCCGTTATGGTACAGCCGGTAGGTATTTTCAATAACCACAATGGCATCGTCAACAATAATACCCAGGGCAAACAGCAGCGCAAAAAGCACTATCATGTTTAGTTCAAAGCCAATGCCGGGCATTACCAGAAAAGCCAGAAATACCGATAACGGAACCGACAGCCCCACAAAAAAGGCGTTGGTAACCCCCATAAAAAACATGAGCACCACTGTTACCAGAATAAACCCGATGATGATGGAGTTAATAAGGTCATTGAGTGTGGTGCGGGTAAGTTCTGCCTGGTCGGCGGTGATGGTAACGTTGAGGTCTTTCGGAAATTTTTCGGATTTGAGTTTATCAACAATGAGGTGTATTTTGTCTGATGCTTCTACCAGATTTTCGCCGCTTCGTTTAATTACGTTAAGGGTAATTACGTTTTTTCCGTTGTAGCGGGCATAGCTTTCTTTTTCCTTAAAGGCATCTTTAATTTCGGCAATATCTTTCAGATAAACCGGTATGCCCGACATGTTTTTGACCACAATGCCGCCTATTTGCATGGCATTGGTAAACTGCCCTTTTACCCGAAGGGCGCGCTTCATTTCTGCCACATTAAGCAAGCCGCCCGATATGGTCATGTTTTCGGTAGAAACAGCCCTTTCAATATCGCCAAAGGTTACACCGGCGCTTTGCATCTTAAACATGTCCACGTTAATTTGTATTTCCCGCTCCAAAGCGCCTACCATGTCAACGCGGGTAATTTCTTTGAACTGTTCTACTTCATCTTTAATTTCCTCGGCATAGTTTTTAAGTTTGGCAAGGTCAAAATCGCCCGATATGTTGATGTTCATGATAGGAATTTCGGAAAAATCCACCTCCACTACGTTGGGCGCCGAAGGCAGGTCTTTGGGCAGGTTGGGCCTTGCGCGGTCAACGGCATCTTTTACCTTTTGTTTGGCAACATCAACCTTTACATCGGTATTAAACTCAACAATAACGTTTGAAAAATCCTGTATGGAGTTGCTGGTAATTTTTTTTACCCCCGAAATTGATTTAATTTGTTTTTCTATGGGGCGGGTTACCAGGTTTTCCATATCGGCGGGCGAAGTACCGGGGTAAATGGTACTTATATACATAGTGGGAATTACAATATCTGGAAACTGGTTTTTGGGTAGGCTCAGGTAGGTTGAAATACCCATAACCGTAACAATGGCCACTATTACATAAATGCTTGTACGGTTATCTATAGACCAACTGGTGGGTTTGTATTCTTTAAACTGCATGGTAAGAGTATATGGTCAAGGGGAGATGTATGGAGATTATGAATTATGAGTTATGGGGTGTTTTTACTGCGGGTTGCCTTTAAAAGCCGCCCGGGTTAAAATTTTACCAGTTGCCCTGTGTTTAAATCCTGAAAGCCGGTGGTAATGAGCAAATTGCCCGATTGCAGCCCGTTTTTAATTTCCATAAAATCGCCGTTGGCGGTGCCGGGGGTTACCAATTGTTTTTTGGCAGTGTATTTATCGCCGGTTTTTTCAACTACGTAAACATAGGAGCCTTCTTCAGAATTTTGAATGGTATTAATGGGTACCACAATAGTGCTGGCCACTGCATAGTCTTTAATTTTAACCATGGCAATCATGTTGGTTCGCAAATCGGGCATGGCGGGCAATTTAAGTTCTACCGGAAATGTGCGGCCGGCGTTGTTAATAATATTGCCTATTGTTTTTACCTTACAGGTAACGGTTTTACCCAAATCGGGCAACAGTACTTCGGCCTCGTCGCCCACGCGCACTTTACCCACATAAGTTTCGGCAATATCTACCACAACTTTCATATTGGAGGCGTTTACTATTCTGAAGGGAGGAACAGGCGAACCAACCATGGCGCCTTCGCCAACTTTAACGTTTACCTCTTCTACCGTACCGGTTATGGGGGCGCGCACGTTGTATAAATCGGCCTGCTTTTGCAGGGTAGCCATTTTGTATTCTAATGTTTGCAGGTTATTTTTGGCAGTAAGAAACTGCACTTCGGTACCTATTTTTTGGTCCCAAAGGGCTTTTTGTTTGTCGTAAATGGTTTTGGCAAACGAAATATTGGTTTGCAGTTCCTGCAGGCTTTGCTGAAAAACGGCATCGTCTAAGGTAGCCAGTACATCGCCTTTGTTTACCTTTTGCCCTCTTACCACCAATACCTGTGTAACAATGCCCGGCTGTTTGGGGCTAACGGCAATATTGTCGCTGCAATCTACTTTGCCCTGCACCTCAAGGTAGTGGGTAAAAGGGGTAGCGCGCAGTTCCATTACCTCTACTGCCGTTTCTTTGGGGGTTTGCAGGGTACTGCCGGTTTGCGTTCCTACTTCCTGTTCAAGGGTTTGTATTTGTTCGGCTAATTTGGTTTGTTGTTCTTTCAGCTTTTTGAGTTCGGCGGCTTTGTCGCCGGTGGTTGCCTGGCAGCCAAACAAAAGCAGCAATGCCAGCGCTATGGTTGCGGTAAACGAAAAATGTTTCATATAGTATTTGTGCAGTTTGTTATGTTTTATGATGTTAATGGCAAATTATTGCCGGTTTTGCAGGTTAGTAGTAAAGACCCGTGGCTTTGCGCAAATCGGTTTGGGCTATGAGCAGGTTGTACAGCGCCTGCAAATACAGCCCCTGGTTTTGAAACAATTTTGATTCGGCATCGGTAAGTTCAAAGCTGGAGCCTACGCCTTCCTTGTACTTAATAAGGCTTACGTCGTAAATTTTTTGCGCCAGGGCAATGGCTTCCTGCTGGCTTTTGAGTTGCTCCAGGGCATTTTGGTAGGCTATTTGTGCTTGTGCAATTTCCAGGTCAATGCTGCGCAGCAACTGGTTGCGCCCGTTTTGTATTTTCTTTTTGTTTATAAGCCGTTGTGCCACCTGGTTTTTTTTGCTTAACCCGTCAAAAATGGGCACGCTTATTTGCAGCCCGGCAATGGCAGTAGGAAACCAGCGCTCGTTAAACAGTTTAAAATTGTTGTTCTGGAAACGGCGTTCATAAGAAAGAAAAGCGGCTACAGTTGGCAAATACTGTGCATTGAGTTGTTTAATGCCCAGGTCGTTCAGTTGTTCTGAGATGGACAATTGTTTTAACTCCAGCCGGCTGTTTTTGGCCATTTCGGGGTTTGCCTGCAAAGCGGCATCGGTAAGGTCAATAAAATCGGTAAGTTGCTGGGTAAGGGCAATGGGTTGGTTAAGGTCAATAACCATTTGCAGTTTAAGCAGGTTGTACACGCTTTGCAACTGCCGGTTCAGGTTGGCTTTTTGGGTATTGAGGTTGTTTAGTTGCAGGCGCAGGCGGTCAACATCTAAGCTTTCTACAAAACCGGCCTGGTTCAGGGCAGTGGTTTCGAAAAGCACTTTGTCCAGTACATCTATATTTTTTTGCAAAATACCTATATTTTCCTGTATGATTAGGGCAGAAAAATAAGTTCGGGTAAGGGCATCTCTTATTTGGTTGTCGGTAGCAGAAACCTGCATTTGTGCCTGTTCCACTAATTTTTGGGTAGCCTGAAGGGCAATGAAAAAGGTGCCGCTAAACAGCAACTGGCTCACATCGGCGCCAGCCGAAAGGGTATTTTTGGTTCCGAAGGTAAGTTCGGCAAACTCGCCGGGGTTGCCGCCAAAAACCTCGGCCGGCACCAGACTTACGGGCAATTGCAGGTAGCGCGAGTAGTTAATGCTGCCGTTTACCTGCGGAAGGCCGTTTGCCATCAGCACCTTTACCTGTTTTTCGGCCGAAAGCACGTCTAAATCGGCATTTTGGCGGGTAAAACTGTGTTGCAGCGCCTGCGAAATAGCTTCGGATAAACTAAACCGGAGGGTATCGGCGCCGGCGGGGCTCTTTTCTTGCGCCTGCACAGAAAAGGTTATTTGCAGCAGCAAAACCGCAAACAACATTGCCTGTTTATAAGTACGATACATGTTTTATATTTTTAATTTTATCGAGGTTGTTTTTAAAATAAGCCACGCCTTCGGGGGTGGCAATGCCGTAGATGTGGTACTGCATCATTTCAAGCAGTACCTCAATGGGCTGAAATTCAGTTTTAAGCAGTAAATCGTCTTCTACCAGCACCCTTGATTTGGCAATGTAGAAGCGGGCAATGAGTTCGGGTTTTACATCGGGCCGGTACAAACCCTCTTGTATGCCTTTCTGAATGTTTTTGCAGATGCAGCCGTAAATGTACTCGTTGCGGTGTTTTTCCAGCAGTTCCCAACTCTCGGGGTAGTATTTTTTCAGTTCAAAAATGGCGGCCGGGTGCATCATGTTCAGTTGCCGGCATACATGGTCGGCTATGTCCAGCATTTCGGCAATGGCATTGGCAGAAGAAACAGAAATGGCATCGGCTACCTTGCATTCGTTTTGCAGGTGCATTTCCATAGCTTTGTGAATTAACTCGGCCTTGTTGTCAATATGCTGGTAGAGTGTTTTTTTCGATACCCCCAGTTCGGTGGCTATATCGTCCATGCTTACGTTGCGTATGCCGTATTTGGTAAAAAGGGTGAAGGCTTGGGTTAGTATTTTTTGCTGTGTTTCTTCCATACAAGTCATAAATCGGGGTGCAAATGTACAGGTATAAAACTTAGGAAACTTAAAATGGTTTTATAGTTTCCTAAGTTTTTACAATTTTGTGACAATTTTATTTCCCGATGTGCTGCTAACCCTGTTTGTGCCATGTTACAACAGGGCGCAGTTGTTTAATTGGTAGAGGGATACAGGTAAAAGTTACGCCCGGGCTAAGCCAAACTTCCGGGTGACGAAAAAAAGTTTTTCGGGAATTTAACTTGGAAGTACCGGCATTTACCGCAGGCTTTTATGTTTGCGGCGGCAGTTGGTAGTTTTTGGTATATGTAAGGGTCAGCATTTCGGCCACTTTTTTATCTATGGCAAAGGTAAGCAAATTGGGGTGCAGTTCTTTTACCGGGTGCCACCTGAAATTAATAACCACTCTGCCGTTGTTTTGTATGGTATCGGGCGGCAGTTGCACCATGCCTTGGGTTTTTACCAGATAGTAAATGCTCATTACCTGTATAGACGGGTCCATAACCGATGCCACAAAAAAATCGGTAGTATAGAAATGGTCAGATACGGTAACATCTAAATCGGTTTCTTCTTTAAATTCGCGTGCCAATGCCTCGCGGGTACCTTCGCCAAACTCCAGCCCGCCGCCGGGAAACTTGGTCATAAACAAATCATCTACCTGTTCATTGGCAAGCAGCACTTCGTGCCGTTCATTAATTAAAATGCCATACACGCGCACGGTAAAAGGAAATCGCTTGCTCATGTTAAGTAAATTATGGTTGTATTGGTGCGAACCAACCGTTTTAGAATGTGTTTTGTACTAAAACGGTTATGATGTTGCCTTTGTTTGCAATTTGCGCACTTGTTGTTTTTTGTTACATGAGTTTGTGGTTTGCTGTTGCCTTGCTCAGGCAAGACAACAGCGTTGCCGATGTTGCCTGGGGGTTGGGTTTTATGTTGCTGGCATGGCTTACTTTTTTTTATTCCGATGCCGGTACGGTAAGGCAGGTGGTAATAAATATATGTATATCGGTATGGGCTATACGCCTGTCGGGGTATATATACCAGCGCAATGCCCTTAAGCCGGGCGAAGATTTTCGGTACCGGGCGTGGCGCAATGACTGGGGTAAAAACTGGGTATGGCGCAGCTATTTACAGGTGTTTTTGTTGCAGGGTTTTTTTATGCTGCTTATTGCATTGCCGGTAATAGTAGCGGCGGGCAGTGGCAACACCGGCTGGAATACCATAAACAGCGCCGGACTGGCTGTGTTTACCTTTGGGTTTTTGTTTGAAGCAATAGCCGATTTTCAACTGGCGCTTTTTAAAAGCAAAGAAAGCAACAGAGGTAAAATTATGACCGCCGGATTGTGGCGCTACTCGCGGCACCCCAATTATTTTGGTGAGGCGGTACTGTGGTGGGGCATTTTTTTAATGGTATTGCCGCTGCCTTACTGGTATGTGGCGCTTATAAGCCCGGTAACCCTTACATGGTTGCTCACCCGCGTATCGGGCGTTCCTATGCTGGAAAGCAAGTACAAAAACAACCCGCAGTTTGCGCAATATGCCCAAAAAACCAGTGCATTTATTCCGCTTCCGCCCAAAAAAAACGGGTAGCTAAGGAGATAGCGTATTTTGAAGATAGTTGCCATTTGTTTAAAAAACGCAACTATTCAGGTACTATCTGTAAATCCCGGCATTTTCTCTTGTTCCTTGCTCATTGGAAGCATTAACCAAAGAGCAAAAAAACATTGCAGAACTTTGCGGTAAAATAAAAGGAATTCAGTAACTGCTCTCCGGTAGTTACTTATGCTAACCCATTTGGAGGTGATTTGGGCAATTTTAGCGCTTATTTGAAGGTGGATTTGCTTTTGGCCACACCCTATCGGTGGCGCACCTGCCGGCGGGCATCTATTTTTATGTAGTCAGTGGTAAATTCCCCTCCTCTGGAGGGGCAGGGGTGGTCGGGGGAGGTAGCGAAGGTCACAAAAAAAAAGATAATACAAGCCTAACCGCTCCCCACCAAGGGCAATGCTGCCAGCCTGTAATAAATCTTGTAATAGACAATAAAAAATGGCAAACCATATTAGACCAAGTAGCAAAAGCTATATACAAAGGCAGTATAGCCTCTGGCGCTATGCACCCGCAACTATACAAGGAAACCATCAACACCCTTATACAAGCCACCAAAGAGGGCGGTATAGACATAGCCGACATTGACTACACCACGCCCGATGCCAATTTTTTAGGCTACCTAAAAAACCATATATCGCTGTTTAGCGCCGCCAAAAACGTAGCCCAGCTAAAACAAATAACCGCCCTGCTCATTGGTGAGCAAGGCAACCTGAAGCCTTTTGCAAAATTTAAAGAAGACGTTGCAGCTATTTTTACAACCTATAACGCCACCTATCTCCAAGCCGAGTACAACCACGCGCTCGCCTGCGCTCAAATGGGCGCACAATGGCAGGAAATAAAAAAAGACGAGCAAGATTTCCCCTACCTAAAATACACCGCCGCCGCCGATGACCGCGTGCGCCCACAACACGCAGCCCTCAATGGCATAGTACTGCCCGTAAACTCTCCGTTCTGGAACACCTACTACCCGCCAAACGGCTGGAACTGCCGATGCGATGTTATTCAACTAACCCAAGACCAGGCGCAGAAAAGGGGCATAGCAGATGAAGTAGAAATGGGGAGAATAGCAAAAAGCATCAAGGCTGTAAACAGCCCCTTGTTTAAACAAAATGTAGGCAAAGCAAAAATAATCTACCAAGATAACCACCCTTATTTTGCCGCACCAAGCATGAAAAGACCATCTCAATTAAAAGCCACCCAGCACTACGGAATGCCAACTATCGACGAATTATACACGGAGGAGAATCGCCAAAAAATGCCCATAACCCCTGCTAATCCTAAAATCGATTCATATCAACAACTCAAAGAGTGGTGGCAACAGCAGCAAGACGAAAAGGGGAATATCCTGGCAGCCACATACACCGGCGCTCAAGCCGCCCTATCTAAAGAACTCCTTAAACACATGGGTAATAAAAAACAAATAGCAGAAAAAAGATACTCACAAATAGGCGCCGCCTTAGAAACCCTTAAAAACCCCGATGAAGTATGGCAGCAATTCCATAAACCCGAAAGGCAATCAGAAGAAGTGCTTACCACCCTTTTTATTAAGTACTATCAAGACCAAATAATAATAGTTGCATCTAAACACATAAACAACCAACACCAAATTGAAACCTTTTTTAGTTCAAACATTGATGAAGCAGAAGTGGGCAGAAAAAGAGTTGGAATACTTATAAAAAAGAAATAGCGAGTCGCCAAAAGGCTCCCCGCTATTCTAATAGCCCAAGCTACGTAAAGGCCATAGGTACTTATTAGGTAGCTGCTTGTATATACCGCTCGGGCTGTTTGTATTAAACAGGCTACGTTAAGAGTATGCACACTGCAAATGTGCTTCATTATATTACCACCTGCCCTGCAAAGATAACCCATCTAACGCAATCTGCCAGTAAAGTCTGGAAGTTTTTTGAAATTACTAACCCTGCTAAAATGGAAATAGGGTGCCCACCTTAGCGGCAGTCACCCTATTCTAAATGGCCCCCCTTGAGCGGCCGACAATGCAAAGATAACCTATTTCAATCAAACCGCCAAATCTTTTTTTGCGCCACTAAAAAAACAAAGCCATGCCCATCAAAAACACCAACGATATACTTAAAATGCCTGCCGAGTATAAAGCCTTCAAAAAACGGCTGCCCCGGTTTGTGGGCACGCTGGCGGTAAACTTCTTTAAAGAAAACTTTACCCGCCAGGGCTTTGCCGATGAACCGTTTGTAAAATGGAAGGGCAGAAAGCAATACATAAAAGAGGGCGCAAAAGTAGAGATGCACGGCCGTGCGTCTCTACTTATAAAAACCGGCGCACTGCGCCGCAGCATACGCATTGTGCAAACCGCCGCCAATAAGGTAAGCGTGGGCACTATACTGCCTTATGCCCAAATACATAATGAGGGGGGCACTATTGTGCAAAAACCCACCTTTAAGCAGCGAATGTACTTCTCCTACCTTTCCGAAGAAGCATACAAGTCTGGCAACACCTCAACAGGCAACATGTATGCTGCATTTAGTACAGCCAAAAAATTGAACATAATAATACCCCAGCGCAAATTTATAGGCAACAGCACGGGGCTAAATAAGCGTATAGCCCGGCAAATACATGCCTGGTTAAAAGAAATACTCAGGGCGTAATGGTTGGTTCGGCAAGCTCACCAACCGTTGCAGGCTCAACAACCGCAAGCGTTGCAACCCACACCCTATCGGTGGCGCACCTGCCGGCGGGCATCTATTTTTATGTAGTCAGTGGTATTGTCGGAGGGGACTCCGACAACGGCAATAACAATAGCGGCGGCATGGTATTGGCGCGGGGTAAGGTGGCGGTGGTGCGGTAGGGGGGCAGAAATTCAGTTTTTGGGGTTATTAAACCCTTTTTTGCAGGTTGTTTTTACTGCCAGGGTAACACTATTCAGGTACTATCTGTAAATCCCGGCATTTTCTCTTGTTCCTTGCTCATTGGAAGCATTAACCAAAGAGCAAAAAAACATTGCAGAACTTTGCGGTAAAATAAAAGGAATTCAGTGAAGAACATCACCAACAAAGGTACAACCCGAATAAGTGCCTGTCAGGAAGCCAATCAGGGTGTGCCTTCTACATAACTTGTGCAGGCAGGTGTTAGTCTTCCCGAATTTCTTCGTCTTTGCTTAGGTCTATGCCGGCAAGTTGTTTAAGTTCTGCGCTGCGCAGCGGGTTGGCATACATTTCCTGATAGTTGCGGCGGTTGCGCACAATATCTATTGCAAGGAAAACAGATTTCCGGAAAGATTCTTCCGATGCAATGTTTTTGCCTGCAATATCGTAGGCGGTTCCGTGGTCGGGCGAGGTGCGCACTACGGGCAGTCCGGCGGTATAATTAACCCCCAATCCAAAGCTAAGCGCTTTAAAGGGAATTAGCCCCTGGTCGTGGTACATGGCCAGTACGGCGTCGAACTGTTTTTGCAGGTGGGTGCCAAAAAAGCCATCGGCGGCAAATGGTCCAAAAACGAGCAGGTTTTGTTGTTTTGCTTTTTCTATAACCGGCATAATAATTTGTTCTTCTTCGGTGCCAATAAGGCCGTTATCGCCGGCGTGCGGGTTTAGCGACAGCACGGCAATTTTAGGCCTTGCAATGCCAAAATCTTTGCTGAGGCATTGGTGCATAATTTGCAGTTTTTGCCATATAAGGTCGGGGTTAATGGCGGCGGCTACATCTTTTACGGGCAGGTGGTTGGTTACTAATCCAACCTTGAGTTCATCACTTACCAGCAGCATAAGGCTTTCTTTTACGCCAAACCGGTTGGTAATATACTCGGTATGCCCTATAAATTTGCGGTTTGCGGTGCTGAGAATGTATTTGTTTACCGGCGCTGTTACAAGGGCGTCAATTTTGCCTTCCTGCAGGTCGTTAACGGCTTGTTCCAGGGCTTTAAGGGTAAAAACGCCCACATCGGGGTTAGGGCGGCCAATGGTTATAATGGTTTCATCGTTCCAGCAGTTTATAACGTTGCAAACGTGGGGTTTTATGCGGTCAATGCCTGTTGAAATATGGTAGGTGAACTCATCAATTTTCAGTACTTTCCGGTGGTACGACAACACTCTTGAAGAGCCGTACACTATGGGTGTACAGTAATCGAGCATTCGGTTATCGCTCAGGGTTTTGAGTATTACTTCTGCGCCAATGCCGTTAATATCGCCAATGGTAATGCCAATTTTAATTTTATTGTCGGCAGTTTCATCGGTTTCGGTGGCAGGGGAATCGGTTTGTTTGCCGGCCTCATCAATAGCCTGTTGCAGGGTAGCGGTAGAAATATAATCGGGGAAGGCATCGGTTTCTTTGTCGTTGCCGGTTTGTTTTTCTATGTTTTCGGCGGGCAAATTTTGCTTATCCTTTTTATCGGAAGAATTTTTGGTAATAATTTTTTTCTGGTTGGGGTTATGGTGTTGTGGCGGTTTGTTTTTATCGTTTTGCATGATTTTTTTTCATTGTGGGAGTTGTAAAGAAAGGCACAAAAACAGCAATGAGCCACAGTTGTTTATGGTTGACTGCCGCCCCTGTTGTTCAAAAACATTTTACAAAGGTTTAAGGTTTACTGCGTTTGTTGTGCGCGTTTTTTTATAAACTGGTAAAACAGGCGCACCCCTTTGCCCGAGCCGTTTTTTACGCGGTAGTTTTTACCCTGCATGTTCCAGGCAACGGGTGCCATGTCAATATGCATCCAGGGGTAATTGGTAAAACATTCGAGGAATTTGGCGGCGGTAATAGCGCCGGCTTCAGAGCCGCCCACGTTTTTCAGGTCGGCAATGTCAGATTTCATTTGGTCGAGGTATTCTCGCCAAAGGGGCATTTCTACCAGGCGTTCATACACTTCCAGTCCGCTTTGTTTAAGGGTTTTGGTTTCGCGGCGGGGGGCGTTGCTCATAAGGAGCATACCCTGCGAGCCAACGGCGTAGGTAGCGGCGCCGGTAAGGGTGGCAATGTCAATTACCAGTTCGGGGTTGTATTGAGCGGCATAGCTAAGGGCATCGGCCAAAATCATGCGTCCTTCGGCATCGGTGTTCAGCACTTCCACGGTACTGCCGTTGTACATGGTTATTACATCACCGGGTACATAGGCATTTTCACCGGGTCGGTTATCGGTGGCGGGTGCCAGCCCTATTACGTAAACGGGCAGTTTACATTTGGCTATGGCATACAGGGCACAACCTACGGCAACGGCGCCGGCCATGTCGCATTTCATAAAGTCCATAGAGTTGAGGGTAGGTTTAAGGCTAAGCCCGCCGGTATCAAACACAATGCCTTTACCTACCAGCACAATGGGTTGTTGGTTTACCGCATTTTTGGGTTTCCACTCCATTATGGTAAAAGTAGGCGGGTCCATGCTGCCGCGATTTACGGCCAACAGTCCGCCCATTTTAAGCGCTTCTATTTTTTTCTTATCGAAAACGGTTACTTTAAAGCCCGATTTTTTGCCCATTGCCTGAAACTCGGCAGCCAGATGTTGGGCGGTTTGGTACACAGGCGGCTCGTTTATAAGGTCGCGGGCAATGCAAACGGCATCGAGCAGGTGTTGCAGTTCTTCGGTTTCGGCGGGGGTTGCGCTGTCTTCGGGCAGTAAAATGGTTTTGAGCGAGTTTTTAATTTTGCCGGCATCTTTGGTTCGGTATTTAAGAAACTGGTAGTTGGCCAGGGTCATACCTTCGGTAAAATACCAGGCGGCATTGGGTATGCTGCTTTCATTGCTTACGGCTACCTCTTCAATTTTATATTTATTGAGCAACTGCACCGAGTCGGCGGCGGCAATACGGCAGTTTTCATGGGCAATATATAAATCGGGTTCTCTTTTAAAGTAGCTGATGATGCGCAGGCGGTGATAGTCATTAATAACGATAGGAAAAGCTTCGGCAGCCACCTGATGCCTGATGAAATGCTGCTGTTCTTCGGTAAAACCCAGGTGTTCCCATGCGGTATGGCTGTCGGCAATGTAAACTACCGAGGTGTTTTGGGGTATTTGTGCTACAGATTTTAAATGTATATTGCTCATACAAACAAGGAGTTTATTGAAATAAATTGATATAAAGTTGTTTTTTTAAAAAAGAAGCACAAAATTAAGCAAAAACTAAGGCATAAACTATCAAATTTGCGCAATTTGGGCGTTTACTGTTAAATAATTGGCTTGCTTTGCACTTTTGTTGGTGTTTTGGCTGTATTAATTAATTTTGAATGAGAAAACTGAAAGCATTTGGGCAGCATTTTTTAAGACATCCGCCTATTGCCGGGCGCATAGCGCAAAGTTTGCAATTTCCGCCCGATGCGGATGCTGTACATACTATTGTGGAAATTGGCCCCGGCCAAGGTGTTTTAACCCAATTTTTGCTTGCACTGCCCAATACCAGCGTGTTTGTGGTAGAAATAGACCACCGCTTGCCGCCATATTTGCTGGAGCGTTTTCCGCAGTTAAACGGGCATATTATTGAGCAAGATGTGCTGAAGGTGCGTTTTGAGGAGTATATAGGCGCACAGCCGTTTTGGTTGGTGGGCAATTTCCCGTATAATATTTCGTCGCAAATTTTGTTTAAGGCCTTGCAATACCGGCAGCAGGTAAGGCAGGTGGTGGGCATGTTTCAGAAAGAAGTGGCGCAGCGCATTGTGGCAGGCAAGGGCAACAAGCAATATGGTATTTTGAGTGTGCTGCTGCAGGCTTATTTTAAAACCGAATACCTGTTTGAAGTAAGTGCCGGCAGTTTTGACCCCCCACCCAAAGTGCAATCGGCGGTGGTACGCCTTACCCCTTCCGATGCGTATGAAAAAACCATTAACAACCATGCCCATTTTACCCAAACGGTAAAGCAAGCGTTTAACCAGCGCCGCAAAATGCTGCGCAATGCCCTGCAACCCCTGCAATACCATTTTGACCAACTGCCGCCCAACCTGCCGCAGTTAAGAGCCGAGCAATTAAGTATTGCCGATTTTATTGCCCTTTCCAATGCTTTTATAGCGCCAGACTAACCACACTGCCCGCCGCATCAAAGGTAAAATTGCCAACCTTACCGGCAAAACAGGTGTTTTTTACCTGTATGTTGCCTGCCCAACCGCAAACACCCCACAGGTTTTAACAATTTGCTTTGCTAAATATAACACCGATTCATGAACCACCACCTACCGCCCACACTTATTATTGCCGAGGCAGGGGTAAACCACAACGGCAATTTGCACATGGCCAAACAACTTATTGAAGTTGCCGCCAATGCCGGCGCCAATTATGTAAAGTTTCAAACCTTTAAAACAGAAAGGCTGGTTAGCCGAAGCGCCCAAAAAGCGCAGTACCAGGCCGCCAATACCGGCAACAACACCGAAGGGCAGTTTGACATGATAAAACGCCTTGAACTGGACGAAAACGCGCACTATCAACTGCTGGAGCATTGCCAAAAAACGGGCATCGGGTTTTTATCTACTGCTTTTGATTTGGAGAGCATTGACCTGCTAAAAAAACTGGGCTTAACCTTGTTTAAAATTCCGTCGGGCGAAATTACCAACCTGCCATACCTGCAAAAAATTGCCTGCCATGCCGGCAATGTTATCTTATCTACCGGCATGGCCAATTTGTCTGAAATTGAAGCCGCCCTGAGTGTGTTGCTGCAAAACGGGCTGCAAAGAAGCCAGATTACCCTGCTGCACTGCAATACCGAATACCCAACCCCTATGGCCGATGTAAACCTGAAAGCCATGCAAACCATGGCGCAAACCTTTGGGGTTAAAACAGGTTACTCAGACCATACCAACGGCATTGAAGTGGCCATTGCTGCCGTGGCGCTGGGGGCAGTGTGTATTGAAAAACATTTTACCTTAGACCGAAACCTGCCCGGCCCCGACCACCGCGCCTCTCTTGAACCCGATGAACTGAAAAATATGGTTCAGGCCATCAGAAATATTGAACAGGCCTTGGGAAACGGCATTAAGCAGCCCTCGGCTTCGGAGTTGAAAAACAAGCCTGTTGCCCGAAAAAGCATATATACCGCCCGCCCGTTGCCCGCCGGACATCTGCTTACCCCCGATGACCTGGAAATGAAACGCCCGGCTTACGGCATTTCGCCTATGGATATGCAACTGGTGTTGGGTAAACAACTTAAAACCGGTTTGCCTGCCGAGCACCTGCTTCAATTAACCGACCTGATTTTGTAAAACAGGACTGATTTTTTACAGGCACCCATAAACAACCGGTACAAGCACTACTCCTGTATTTTTTCGGCAAAAGCTATAATATGCCCGTCGGGGTCATAAAAATAGCAGGCGCGGTCGCCCCAGTCGTAGTCTTTTACCGGGCATATAAGGGTTGCGCCGGCAGTAAGGGCATTTTCCTGCTCAAGCCATACGTTGTTTACGGTTATATACAGTTCGCAGCGCGGAATGCCGTTGCCGGTTTGCGGGTGCGGTGTTTTGCCATTTAAAATTTTGGCAATGCTGTTGTTGGGCATTAACCCTATTTTGCAGTTTGGGGCAATGGTAAATTCGGTCATGCCCGGTACGTGCAGGGTGGGTTCTATGCGCAGCAGGCGGCTGTAAAACAGGCGGCTTGCTTCCTGATTTTGTACATACAAAATGGTTTGGAGCGCGGCTATCATACAGCCAACTATTTCTTTGGATGATGTACAAAAGAGAAAGATTGCGGCTGCCCGTCCATGCTGCCGCTAACTTCGGTTACCAGCGTTGTGTTGTTATCTTTCAGTTGGTAGGTAATTTTTTGCGGAAACTCGTGTTGCGGATTTTCAAACACCGCTTTATTGTCTGTTACCGATGTAAGCCTGAACGGTACGCCTTTGCCTGTTCCGCCGCCTCTAAGACTTTTTATGTAAACATTATACGTTATTTGTTTGTTTTGCCGGGTAACAAAAATTTGTTCGCGCAGCAGGAATTTGCCGTTTATGTTTTCTACTACCTGTGCGGTATAAATGGTATCGGGGTGTTTACCTCTTTGCCAGGTTTCCACAACTTGCCGCCCGTCTATTTGCCATTTGCCAAGCAGGTTTTCAAAAAAAGGTTCTCCGGCGGATTTTTGGCAGCCGCACAGGGCGGTAATGACAAACAAAAGAACAACACAGCAAACAAGTGTATATTTCATAAAAGTAAGTTTGGCGGTTTGTTGGGGTAGTTGCAGTTGGCTGCAATTTTGGGGCAAGATAAGGTTTTGCCGCCATTATAAAGGGTTTAGGCAAAACTATTGTTAAAAACGGGGCATTAACCCGTAATTTCTTTTGCTTTTGCCAGCAGCCAGTCGCGGAAGGTAATTTGGGAGCAGGCGGCAATTTCGGCGGCAATTTCGGCATCTTTAAGCCGGTATTCTTTAAGTTTTGCCAGCCGTGCGGTAAATTTTACAAAATTGCCGGTGTTGGCAATTCGCTGCGGCGGAAAATTGTCTTCGTTGTTGCTAAGGTAATGTTTAAAGGTGTCAATTTGGGCGTAAAGCAGGTCAAACTCATCAATTTCATAAAAAATGCGGAGCAGCAGGCATTTAATATCCATGGTAGAGTAGTAGTAATTGGGGTGTGCAACGGCCAAAAACTGCATGGCAAGGGCATATTTTTTTTGGTAAAAACAAATATTGGCCATGCAAAAATGGTAAATATCGGGCTGTACCTGTTGTGGCAAATTAAGGTAGCACTGTTGCAGGGTGGTTTCAGCCCAGACAATATTACCGGTTCTAAGGGCAATTAACACGGCATTAACCAGCCACATGACCGAAACAGTAGTTTCGCCCGGGTTGAGGTGGGTGTTTAGCTGCATTTCGGTTTGGTAAACATGCAGCAATTCGGTTAAATAGTGTTCATTACCATCGCGTATGGCTTTCATGCAGTAGTTTTCCAGATTAATATAGCAATTTCGCACATCGTTGTCGGGTAGTTGCGGGGCAAAATCTTTGAGCAGCAGTTTCAGTTGCAGGTAGAATTTTTCGTTGCCGGTTGCCAGCATTTCTACCAGCAGGTAATAGGCTTTTACCGGCACACTTACATTGGGCAGTGTTTGCCACAAGACTTCTATGGCTTGCCGCCATTGGGCTTCCTGCTCAAAAGGGTGTTGGTAAATATTGCGGGCATTGAGGTAAAACAGGTAGTGGTTAAGCAGGTAATAGAGGTAGTATTCGCCCAGCGCCTCTATACCGGCGTTCAGGTTTTTTTGTTTAATCATGGCAGGCACATCATCGGGGTAGCGGCGGTTGTAATGCATAAGTGCTTGTAATTCAAGACTAAAGTGGCTGCGCAGGTAATCTTCGTTTTTAACGGGCATTTTTTCCAGGTTATGGCGTGCCTGTTTAAGTTGGTGTTCAAAAAGGTGGTAGGCGCTGCGGCGGTTAAGTTCGTCAAGCAAATATACATCAGGCAAAACGGGTTGCCAGAACAGGTTTTCGGTAATCAAAAAACGGTACACCAAATCGGCCAGCCGGCTGCACAGGTTGCGCATTACCTGGTCGTTGTAGGGGTGTTCTTTACCAAACACCCGTGCATACACTTTTTCTTTTGCTACACCGGAGCCATCAAATCCGGGGTAATATGGCAGCAAAGCCTGCAGCAACTGCACACACCGCTTGTTGCGGTTATGATAATTACTTTCAACAAATGCAGCCAAAAGTTCCGTTTCTTTTGCCGAAAGTATTTTAAGATACTGTACCAACCTGGTTTGTTCCATGAAAAAACAATTAAAAAAACCGCAAAAAAAAGTTACAATCCGGGGGCTAAATTAAGCTAAAAATCTTGTTTTTAAAGGCTTTTAAAAAATGCCACACAAAAAAGCGCGGTTACAACCGTGTTTTTTTTTCTTTATTTTTCCGGGCTTTTCAAAGTTACTTTGCAACAGTTAGAACATACAGAATAAGTGTGCCGCAAAAAATAAAACAGGCAATTACCTTACTCACCACTTCAACCACTCGCATCTATGAACAGAATTTTTACCCTCTTACTTGCCATTTTTTGTTACACAGGCATATTACATGCACAAACCGGTTTGCCGGTAATTGCACAACACCCGCGGTTAATGGTAAACAGCGCCATAAAAACCGCCCTTATGGACAAGGCGGCTGCCAACCACCCCGATTATACAGCCATGCTTGCGCAGGCCAACAGCTATGCCACCAAACCCGTGCTGCCGTTTAACCAAACCAACATGCATGTGTGGAACACCAACTATATTTTTTACTCTTACTACGGCTCAAGCTGGCAAGATGCTGCCATGCCGCTGGCTTTTGCCCACCTCATAGCCAAGGGTAACAATACCGGCAGTTTTCCTACTGCCTACTCCAACAAACTTGTTGAACTGGCCGATGTAATTATTGCTGCACAATCTGACCCTGCCAATACCTGCACCGGTTGTTACAACCCCATACAAGGCAACGGACACTACGCTTCCAGGCATGTGGGGCTGGTAATTGGCATTATTTTCGATTTTTGTTACAATGAACTGGGCGCAGCCCGCCGCGCTCAATTGGTTGAGGTAATGAACCAATGGTTTGATAACATACGGCAAAACGGCTATCAAAAAAACGACCGTTCTACCGGCAATTATTTTTGGGGACATGCCTTTGCCGCCGCCTGTATGGGCTACGCCTCTTATGGCGACAACCCCACCGCGCAAACTATGATAGACTGGGCGCGTATGCGTTTTGACGGTACTCCCTCTGCCTTGGTAACATCGGGGTATATACCCAACGACTACCTGTCGCAGACTTTTGAGGGCGGCTATGAGCCGTATGTGGGCATGGGCTGGCTTTCTACCCCCATGAGCGGAAACCCGCAACTTGGCGGACAGCAAATTCAGGGTTGGGCTTATGGTTCGCATAACTGGATGCGGGTTATGGATTACATGCTCATAGTTAAAACCGCCACCGGCGAAGACCTGCCTGCCGCCCGCCAAAATTGGCTGGTACAAATGATGTACGCTACCAAACACGCGCTGTTGCCCAACCGCTACGAAATTGACCACTACAGCGATTGGGGCGGCAACTACGGCAATCTGGTGCCGCATTCTTTTCCCATACGGCTGGCTTACCTGCTGGCAAACACCCCCTATGGAGCCAATGCACAACATCTTGCTCAAACCGATATTTTACCTTATGTTATGTGGGGCTGGATTGTGTGGGACCCCGAAAAATGGGAAAAATTCTACTACAACGATAATACCCGGCCACAGGCACCTATTGACGCTCCGCCCTACTACAGCGGTTTTTCCGATGGCTACGCTCAGTGGGCAGGCAACGGCGCTTGGCCGTATTTCCTCATGCGCCAAAGTTGGGATACCACCGCCACCTGGGCTGGTTACCACGCCGGTAATTTTCAATACGATGACCATCAGCATTTCGACGCCGGAAGCATGGAACTGAAAAAAGGCAGTTACTACCTGCTTACCGATGCCGGCTCATGGAAAGACGGCGACCCCAACGGCTTTACCGGCAACAACACCTTAGCCGAAAACTCGGGCAGCAAAAACACCCTCTATTTCAACGATTACGGCGATTATATGCCCATAGATTACCGTACCGTGGGCGGGCAGTTTTACTACGGAAAAGATCAGGTAGCCGCCAACGAACAAAATAACACCTTTACCCGCATAAGAAGCAACTGTACCTCGGCCTACAACCGGAATGCCAACCAAGCCGATACCATAAACCGAAAACTCGATTTCTTTTACCGCGATTTCCTCTACCTGCGCGATGCCGATATTTTTGTACTGTATGACAAGGTAAAAAACAAATCGCGCGCATCGGGGCCGGCATACGAAAAACACCTGCGCTGGCATTTTCCGGTAAATGCGCCCACCGTAAACGGAAACAGCATTACTGCCATACATGGCAACGCCAAACTTTACATACACACGCTTTTGCCTGCCGCCAACCTGAGCATTAACCTGGTGAACGAAATAAACAACCCCGATAACACCATTGGCAGTTGGATAAACTACTATTACAATTCCGAAACCTGGCGTGCCGAGGTAAAAGATGCCACCAACCCCTTGCAATATGACTTTTTAACCGTTTTGCAACCCGGCAATATTGCCACCGCCGAAATGGTAAGCATAAATACCGCCTCTAACGACGGGCTGCTTACCGGCTGCCAGATAACCCTGCCATCGGGTGCTGTGGAAGTGGTGTTTTTTAACAATCAGGCTGTGCCGCTGCCAATGCCGGTTACCAATACCAACTACAATTTTTCGGGCAACATAAATGCCTGGCATACTATATGCGGCGTGGTGCCCAATGCCACATATCAGGTAAGTTACAGTGCCGGCGTGGTATCGGTGGTGCAAAACGCATCGGGCAATGTAACGGCTTCGTTATCGGGGGTGTTGCGCTTCAACCTTAGCCAGTTGGTTACCTGTGCCACACCCAATGCCATTATTACCCCAATTGGGCCTACTGTATTTTGCAATGGCGGCAGTGTACGCCTTGAAGCAGCCGATTTAACGGGCATACCGGGCATTACCTACCAATGGTACCAAAACGGCCTTGCCATAAATGGTGCTACCGAAGTACTCTATACGGCCGAAACATCGGGTAACTACACGGTACTGATTACTGCACCCGGCGGCTGTTCCGATGAAAGTGCTTCCATCAGCGTAACAGTACACGCATCGCCTGCCGTAGCACTTAACCCTGCGGGAAACACCGCCATTTGCAACACGCAAACGCTGCTTTTAACCGCCCAAAGCAATACCGCCACGGCATACCAATGGCTGCAAAACGGCAACCCCATTATTGGCGCTACCCAAAGCACCTTCACTGCCACCGGTTCGGGTTCGTATGCGGTGCAGGTAACAGATGCCAATGGCTGCGCTGCCCTGTCGGAAACAGCCAATGTAACCTATACACCCTATTGCGCACTGTTGGTAAAAGCCAAAATCTGGCTTGAAGGTGCGTATATGATGAGCGGGCAAATGTCGGCGCAACTGAGCGCGGGCAACCTTATACCAGCTGCCCAACCTTATAACGCTGCACCTTGGTATTATTTTGGTTCCGAAACGCTTACTGCCGTTCCGGCCGATATGACCGACTGGGTATTGCTGGAACTTTTAGATGCCGATAACAACATGGCTGTAGCCGGCCGCCGCGCCGCCCTGCTTAAAACCGATGGCTCGGTGTGGGATACCGATGGTATGCAAGGAGTAAAATTTACCAACCTGCCCAACGGTATTTATTACCTGTGTGTACGCCACCGCAACCACCTGGCGGTAATAAGCAGTATGCCGGTTGATGTTTCGGGCACTGTACCGTATAATTTTTCCACCGCTGCTTCGCAGGCGCTTGGCCCCGCACAACTGAAACCCATTGGCAACGGCGCATTTGGCCTGTATGCCGGCGATATAAACGCAGACGGAGTAATAAATTATACCGATTACAACCTCTATATGCCCCAAACATCGCTCAACAACGTGTATGCGCCGGCAGATGTAAACCTGGATAAAGCGGTAAATACCCTCGATTTTGACTTTTTCCGCCCCAACATCAGCCATCTGGGCATGAGCCTGTTACGATATTAAACGCACTGTTTGTAGATTGATTGAAAGTTAAGCGGCCGCCGTTGTGTAAAACGGCGGCTTTTTTGTGTCCTGTTTTGGGTAAAATGCCCTGCCTGCATACCCGTTATTTGGTTTTGGGCTGCCCAAATACAGTTGATGGCAGCAAATGTCGGCAGGATTACAAACAATAGGGCAAAAATTGCCATCCATTTTGCTTTCTCATGCGTTACACTAATAACGGCAGTTCTTTTCTGCACAGAAAAGGGCAACCGTTTAGTTTTTTCTGCTTGCGGGCAATCAACCAGTACAGTACTTAATAACATAAATTTTTTATGAAAAAGTTATTTCTCTTACTTGCCTTAATGCTTACCGCTACCTTTTCAAAAGCGCAGCAACCCTGTGACTTGAGCGTGTATTCCAATGTTTACTGTTTTTCGGCCGAATTTTACCCCTATGCTTATAACCCGGCCGACACTGTGTTTTACTACCAGTTGCCGCTGGTATCGGTACAATGGAATTTTGGCGACTCAGACTCGCTGTTTACCTATACCAACCCCGATGACGGCAGCCTTTATTATGCCGCACACACCTATGCTGCCGAGGGCGACTACAACGTATGCTGCACCATTGTTACTGCAGATGGATGCATTGATACAAATTGTCAACTGATTACCATTGGCGGCATTTGCAACCTGCAACCCCAAACCTATGCCTATGCCGATTATACCAGCCCCAACACCTTTTATTTTAGCACTTACCTCACGCAATGTAACAGCGCCCCGCTAAACTATAGCTGGGATTTTGGCGATGGAACCGCCCCCGAAACCGATTTGTACCCCACCCATACCTACACGGCCGATGGGTTGTATCAAGCCTGTTGCACCATTTCTTACCCCGATGGCTCCTGCCTGCAAACGTCTTGCGTGTATGCCCTTGTTGACTCCGACGGCCCCGAAAACTGCTCCGTTACCATAAACCCCTACAGCTATTACAACGCTAACGAGTTTTACTTCGATGCCTTTATTACCTGTGATTACCTTAACTCCGATACCATTGCCGCACCCTACTACAACTGGTATTACAACTGGGATTTTGGTAACGGGCAAACCGCACCCGGTAATTACCCTTATGTTATTTACACCGAAATAGGTGATTATAACGTGTGTGTTACCGCCACCAACGATTTCGGAACGGAGTTGAGCAATTGCACCACCGTTAGTGTTACCCAACTGCCGGTTGACTGCGCATTGAGCTTTACCGCAGAATCTGATGTGCCCGATGGCCTTGCCTTTACCTTTACCCCCGCCGTAAACCCCGAATGTGTGGCCGATACCGGTGACTACCTGTGGTGGGATTTTGGTGATGGAACCGCTTTTTCGGCTGCCGGCGCCACCATACAACAGCACACCTATACCACACCCGGCTACTATTATGTTTGCCTTAATGTGGCCGGGGCAAACACAACCAATAACTATTATTGCCAGGTTGTAATAGCAGGCGATGCCGATTGTATGCCCTCTTTTTCTTATAGCCAGGGCAGCAATATCAATACATTTATTTTTACACCACAGCTCACCAACTGCTCCGATACTTTGGGCAGTTGGACTTATGTGTGGGATTTTGGAGACGGTACAACCCTGACCGATGCAACCGGTAGCCCGCAACAACATACCTATGCTGCAGGTGGTTACTACGTTGCCTGCCTTACCGCCACCAATTCCAACGGTGTGGCAATGCCTGCCTACTGCTCAGCGGTTTATGTATATGATACCTCAATTACTTGCAGCGTAAGCTTTTATGCCTATACGTACAATGGCTATACCTATGATTTCAGCGCATGGTTTGACAACGGTTTGTGCGGTTGGTATCCTTTAGACACCTACAGTTTTACCTGGGATTTTGGCGATGGCACCACCATTACCACCCCCGATATGTATGTGCAGCATACCTACTCGCAGTTTGGAACAACCAACGTTTGTTTAACCGCCATTAACACCGCCTATGCCGATACCACCTCCTTTTGTACAACCATAGATGTAACAGAATGCTACATACCGCTGTATGTGTATGGCTACCCTATGCCAACCCCCGGCGCCTTCCAGTTTTATTCAGGCGGTTACCTGTACCTGCCCGATGCAACCTATCAGTGGGATTTTGGCGATGGAACCACCGCCAACGGGGAAATGCCCCAACATACCTTTACCACCAACGGAACCTACAACGTTTGTTGCACCATTACCGCCGATACCTGCAGTACCACCATGTGTACTACCGTACAGGCAGATGTTGACGGACCAAACTCCTGCGAAGTTGTTTTTTACCCGTCTGACTTTGGCGATGGTACTTTTGCCTTTTACCCCTACCTAACGGCTACCGACCCCGCCGACTTGGTTTATACCTATTACCCCGAACAGTGGACTTACCTGTGGGATTTTGGCAACGGACAAACCAGTACAGAACTTTATCCCTATGTGTTTTTCGATACCGTAGGTGTGTATAACGTTTGTCTTACCGCCTCTTACGGATCTCTGACAACCCTTAACTACTGCCAGGAAGTAACCGTAAACACCAGTCAGTACAGTTGCTCGGTTTACTACTACGCCAACACCTATGACGGAACAACCTACACCTTTTACCCCAGCATTGGCGGTACCTGCGCCTATACCAACCCCGCCGGCTGGCCAAATCCCGATGACAGCTGGACTTACCTGTGGGACTTTGGCAACGGACAAACCAGTACCGAACCCACACCCTCTGTTACCTTTGAACCCAACATGTTTTACAACGTTTGCCTTACCGCCTCCAACACCGGACAAGATTTTACCGATACCTTCTGTACCCCGGTGTTTACCTATTTGTTTACACCCGGCGCCGATACGACCGGCGTTTGCAACCTTACCTATTATGCCATAACCTACGATGCACTTACCTTTATATTATACCCCGGTTTTAGTGCGGCTTGTTCCAATACCGATTTATGGACTTACTCATGGAGTTTTGGCAACGGCCAAACCAGCACCGATATGTACCCCGTGGTTACTTTTGCCGACCTGCTCAACTATGAAGTTTGCCTTACCGCCACCAGCCTTACCGGCCAAGTTTATACCTACTGTAATACCCTTGTTGCCGGCGGCGGTGTAATTGGCGGCGAGGTAGTAAGCGGCGGCGGGTTTAACGAAGGGCGCGTGGCAGGCGAAGGCATGGCAGGGGTTACCGTACTGTTAATGAACGAACTGCATCAGGTAATAGCCAGCGCCATTACCGATGACAACGGTAATTACCAGTTTAACAGCCTGCCTGCCGGCACTTATTATGTAAGTGTGCAAATGCCCGGCATGTTGGCAGAGGAAGCCGGCGTTACCCTTTCTACGGGAAATATGATGAACATGGAGGTTGATTTTATGGCCATGTCGTCTATGGTGTTGGTAAACGACAGCGCAACCACTTCCACCCCGCAGCAACCCGATGCCATTACTGCCATACTCTACCCCAACCCTACCCACGGCAATGCTGTTTTGCAACTCAATGCCGGCATTGCCGGAAACGTGCAAATAGCCGTGCATAACGTAATGGGGCAATTGGTTTACCAAACCCAACAACAGCAAACCAACGGCAACAACACCATTGAACTGCCGCTCAATAATTTGCCCAATGGCATTTATGCGGTAACGGTAACCGGCCAAACAAAAGTGCTGTACAGCGGAAAAGTGGTTAAACTATAACCCTCGCCTCAACCTGCCAAACCGGTTGTAATCTATTGCCTCTGCCCCAAAATTAAATTGCGGGCAGAGGCAATTTGTGTTTTATTTGCCGGGGTATATGGCTACCCGCCCAACAATAGCCGCCAATATTAGCCGCTTACAATGCGGCCTTTTCTTACCTCAATTGCAGAGCCTTGTGCCAACAATACCGATGCCGGCGTGGTTTGCAAATACGGCTCAAACTGTTTGCCATACAGTTGTGCAACATTGCAATGCACCTCATGCGCATGTACCCCAAAAATTTGCCATTGGGGGTGTGCCACGCGGTAAGCCATGGTGTTGCCGTTTTTTTGGCGGTTAAAACCCCAGTAATGTTCGGTAATAAACTCCTCTAACGTGCCCGCTTGCAGGGGGTGGGGGGCTGCTTCGGCCCTAACTTTTATAAAGTTCCATTCCTTGTTAAATTTCCAGCGGTATTCTACCAGCAGGTTGCTGTCCTTTAACAAAATACTGTGTTGCATTGGCAGGCTTATATAGGGTTCGTTATACACCCACCGGGCTGTAAGCGCAATAGCCATTCGGGGTACAATTTCTTTTACAAATACCACACCGCGCTGCCACTGTCCGTCTGCATCCTGCCGGCGCACATACAGGCGCAGATTCACCTCTTCAAAATTGCGGTGAAACGGTATAGAAAAACCCATTACCCGCGTATGGGCAAACCAAAACCCCACCAGACTTGCATAAGTTTTGCCGTTGTAAAAATCGGGTTCAGTACCTTTGGGCACATACGGCAACACAATTTCGGGCGGCACTTCGTAATTGGACATGGCCAAATACTGCCATTGGGCGCTTAAAAACAGCGGTTCCTCCTGCATAACAACAATTTAGGTATGGCAAAACACCCATGTAAAGGGTAAAACAAGTTGCCGTTTAAAAGTGGTAAAATTAAGTTGTTTGCGTAAATTTATTGCCGCAATGTAAAAAGTAAGGCCGAAAAAAAACTTTTTATGCAAAAGGCATACTCGCTTATTATAAAGTTGCTATCTTTAACTTTCCCTTTCTGAATGCCTGATACACAAAAAAAGCAACCACATGAGCAACGAAACCCCACAAAAATCGTTCTTTTTTATAATTATTGAGTTTCTGAGAAACCTGTTTTCGGGAATTTTTTCGCCCGGCGACCGCGGGGGCAACAATAACCCGCCTACGCCTTTGCCGCCCGATGATACAGATAATCAAAACAAGAACAACACAAACAATACCACCAACAACGGCAATACAGATACGGGCGGCAATAATGGTTCAAACGGCACGGCGGGTAACGAAGAAAACTGGCCGCAGGCCACCCTCGATACCGAAATGGGCGAAGCCACTTTCAGGTATGGCAATACCCTTATTACCATTACCAAAAGCAAAAAATATGTAGCCGTACAAACCAGCGAAGACCGCAGTTTGTTGCCCTCTATGCCTCTGGCAAGGCGCATTTCAAAACGCACTTTTAAAGATGAAACCATTACCTTGGGCAACTTTGAAATTGTACAGGCGCAAGACCAAAACCCCACCACTGTTGACGAGGCTTTAGACGAACTCAGAAGCCTGCCCACCGTAACCATGGGAACCCATGTTTACCACACTACCCAAACACGCAATATAATGCCGTTGGTGCCAACCGGCGAACTGTATGTAGTGTTTAAACCCGATGCCGACACCGCCAAATGCCAGGAACTCTTAGACAGCCTTTACTTGGAAATAACCCAAGTGCGCAGCGTGGGTGAAATGCTGGTGCAGGTAACCCAAAAATCGCCCAACCCCGTAAAAGTTACCATTGCCCTCCAAAATTCGGAATTGGTAAGCATTGCAGAACCCGAAATGCAGGCACCCATCAATTTTGAGGCCTTTGCCCTGCCTACCGACTCGCTGCTGAAAGACCAATGGCACCTGCAAAATAAGGGGCAGCATGGCAGTTGGACCAGCAGCGCCTTTAAAGCCGGCGCCGATGCCAAAGTAGTGGAGGCATGGAATTGGATGCAAAGCATGGGAACCGATAGCATTACCGTGGCTGTTATTGACAGTGGTTTTGACCTTGGACATCCCGATTTAAAGGGCAACGGCTCTAAAATTGTTGCACCCTGGGATTTTGATACCGATACCCCCGATGTGTCGCCCCGTGTGGGCGACTGGCACGGAACGCCCTGTGCCGGCGTGGCCATAGGCGCCGCCAATGGTATTGGTATTTTGGGCGCTGCTCCTAATGCCAAATTTATTCCAATTCGCTCGGCCGGCATTTCCGATACACTGGTGGAACGCATGTTTATTCATGCCATGAACAACGGCGCCGATGTAATAAGCAACAGCTGGGGTGCCAGTTCGCCCGATTTTGTACTTTCTACCCGAATGATTAACGCCCTGCGCAAAGCAGCAACAGAAGGACGGGGAGGTAAAGGCTGCATTATTGTATTTGCCGCCGGAAACAGCAACCGAAGCATTAGCAATGCCGTCAACCCCGATACCATTATGGGCTTTGCCACTCACCCCAACGTAATTGCCGTGGCCGCCTCCAACAGCCGCGATGAACGTTCTTCTTACTCCAACTATGGCAAACAAATATCGGTTTGCGCACCCTCCAACGGTTCGGGCGGAGCCGGCGTACTTACTGCCGATGTGGGCGGAACCATACCCCTGCCCAGTGGCGGCTTTGGCGAAAAAGGGTACGACCCGGGCGAATACACATCGGGGTTTGGCGGCACTTCCAGCGCCTGCCCGCTGGTGGCCGGCGTTTGTGCCTTAATTCTGTCGGTTAAACCTTCGCTTACCGCAGCACAGGTAAAATCAATACTGGAAAAAACAGCCGATAAAATTGGTGCTTCGGGCGATTATAACAGCAGCGGCCATTCCGACTATTTGGGCTTCGGGCGTATTAATGCGCTTAAAGCCGTTCAAATGGCGCGCGACGGGCAGGTTTCCAATGTACAGCCCACGCCAATACCCAACCCTGTGCCGCCGCCTGTTACACCACCCGTTACACCACCGGTTACACCGCCTGTTACGCCACCCGTAACGCCGCCCGTACCAACCCCGGAGCCAACGCCGCAAAAACCGGTGGAAGTGCTGGATTTACCCTTTGAAACGCTTGTGGGCGGAAACCTGAACGCCGCCAACGATGAGCATGTTTACAAACTGATGATTTCTGATGACCTGACTTTTAAAATGGACTCTCCTATTGGAGATGCCAACAGCGATTTTGACCTGTATGTGCGCAAAAATGCACTGCCCGAACCCAAAAACCGCCTCTATGATGGCAGCAGCGTAAACGATGGCTGCAATGAATTGGTACAACTTACCAATGTTGCAGGAACTTATTATGCACTGTTAAGAGCCTATCAGGGCAGCGGCGCCTATAACCTTTCGGTAAGTTTTAGCAGTCCGCTGCCCGAAACCGGCGCCCGCCTCATTACCCTTGAAGCGCTTACCGGCGGCATTTTGCGCAAAGAGGCAATGCCCGATATTGGTTTTAAGATTAACACCAATAAAAAATTGAGTATTACGCTGAAGGGCGATGCCGGAAACAACTTTGACCTGTATATTAAACGCGGGGCACGCCCCAAATGGAACGACTACGACGGCCGGGGCATAAAAGATGGCGCCGATGAAATGGTGGAAATAACTAACCCGCAACCGGGTACCTACTATATTTTGGTGCGGCTGGCACAAGGCAGCGGTTATTACAACTTATGGGTTAATTTGAGCTGATAAACCAACCGGAAACAGTGAAACTGCCCAACCTTGAACTGATAAGTTATGCTCATGGCAGTGGCAGCGGCGCCTCAACCCCATTGTTGTTTGTGCATGGTGCGTGGCATGGCGCATGGTGCTGGGATGTGCATTTTTTACCGTGGTTTTATGAGCAAGGTTATAATGTATATGCCCTTAGTTTACGCAAACACGGCAACAGCAACGGCAATAAACCCCTTTGGCGCACCGGCATAGCCGATTATGTAAACGATGTGGAAACAGTAATGGCACAACTTTCGGCGCCGCCGGTGGTGATAGGGCATTCTATGGGCGGTTTTGTTGTGCAAAAACTGCTCGAAAAAAACAAAACTCCGCTTGCGGGAGCCGTATTATTGGCACCAATGCCAAATTTTGGCGCCTGGAAAATAGTGCTGCAATTGGCAAGGCTGTACCCGCTTCGGTTTATTATGGCTAACCTTAACCTAAGTTTTTATGCTTTTGTAAACACCCCCGAATTGGTGAAACAACTCTTTTTTTCGGATAACATGCCTTTAAACGAAGTAACTGTTTTTGCAAAACAAATGCAGGATGAATCTTACCGGGTAATGTGGGAGTGGTTGCTGCAACTGCCCAAACCCCATCACATACAAAAATTGCCTCCGGTATTGGTTGCGGGCGCCGGAAACGATTTTCTCATTCCGCCAAAGGAAACACAAAGAACCGCCCGTATTTACCATACCCAAGCTGTTATTTTACCCCATTTGGCACATGACATTATGCTTGACAGCAACTGGCAGGCAGCCGCATCTTTGCTTAAAGAATGGCTTGCCGCCCATATTGCCTGACCCAATTTAAGTGTTTATTCCCATGAAATTACAGCCTTTTACAACCTTAAAAGGTGCAAAGTATAAAAATACGGTAAAAAAATGCCTTAAATTATATTAATTGAAGGTTCGGGGTTAATTTTACCACCGCCATAACAGCACCTTAAATTTTCCACCCCTTTGCACATGAGTACCACCGCCGACAATATGGCTTGTAGCTGCATTTATTGCAATGCCCGGCAAAACCGGCTGCTTTACCCCACCCGCGATATGTATGGCAATAATTTTACCGTAAGACAGTGCAGGCAATGCGAAGCCGTATTTTTGTGGCCACCGCCAACCACAAAACAACTTGAACAAGCCTACTCCGAAACCTACTACGGCGAGCAGGAACATAAGTTTAACTCGCTGGTAGAACGGGTAGTAGATTATTTCAGAAGCCGGCGGGCCAAAATAATCAGCAGGTGGGTTCCGCCACCCGGCAGGGTGTTGGATATTGGCTGCGGAAACGGACGTTTTCTGCATTATATGCAGGGGTTGGGTAATTATGAAACCTATGGCATAGAGTTGCCCGGCAAAGCAGCCGAACGGGCAGCCCAAATAAACGGCTTAATTCTGAAACAGGGAAAACTGGAACCCAACGATTTTTCTGAAGGTTTTTTTGATGCCATAACCCTTTTTCATGTATTTGAACACCTTGACCAACCCCGGCAAACACTTCAAATTATAAACAAAATTGTAAAACCCGGTGGCATTGCCTATATTTCGCTGCCCAATATTGACAGTTTGCAAAGCAAGTGGTTTAAGGGTAAATGGCTGCACTTAGACCCGCCAAGGCATTTGTTTTTCTTAAGTCCCAAAAACCTGCAACATCAAATGAACCAACTGGGTTTTGAACTGGCCGCAGAACGCTATTTTAACCCCGAATACAACCCTTTTGGTATGCAACAAAGCCTGCTAAACCTGCTCTTAAATAAGCGCGATGTGTTGTTTGAATACCTTAAAGGACATGATAACTACACAAAAGAGTACTCGCCGCTTAACCTGTTTTTGCAAAACCTGTTTTTTAAAACCACTTTCCCCCTGTTTGTATTGACCGATGCCCTTGAATCGCTGCTTAAAAAAGGAGCCACCGTAGAAATGGTGTTCCGGAAAAAATAGTTCGCTGTTCAACGGTAAAAATCCGGAAAAATAAAAATTGGCACCAAATTTGGTCATTTTTTTGTAAATTATTACAATTTACAAACACCAACACAAAACTTGCACAAAAAAAAGTCTTATTTTTGAGCACCGCAAATATATAGAGCTTTTTTTTGTAGCCAAAGCGCATAATAATAAAGGAACTAAACGAAAATAAGTTTTTCTTATTTTTTGTAAAAATATTTCTTTTGAAGTGTAACCTTTACCATGCTTTACTCGTAATAGTAAGTGAGTTTATACTCAAAAGAATTTAGTTGTTTGGGTTTAATAAGGGTTTAGCCTTCTTACAGCAATGTAAGAAGGTTTTTTTTATGCCTCTCCAGCATCCCAATTTGGTTACAACTTTGCCCCGCCCTTGCCGGCAAACAATACCCCAAACCTGCTCCCAACACAGCATAACTTAACCTGCCTTTGTTCTGTTGTGCATTTATTACCCGTTTAAAAACCATAAAAAACCCTTGCAAAAAACAGACGTACTGTAAATTGCCTTATGTGTGTATTTTATAAAACAAAACTTATTGAATTTTTTTCAAAAAATCTGATAAATATGCATAAACATAGGCAAGCAAGAGGTTAAAACAACAGTTTTAAGAAAACAGTAGCAGCTTTTCTCCTTAATATTATGGTCTGAAAACAAAACTCAACTACCGCAAACACAGAAAATTGTGGGCGCGGCAGGTTTTTTTGATTGCGGACTTATAACCTAAACAAACTATGCATAAAAAACTATTACTTTTTATCAGCATTTTCCTGCTGCTTTCCGGCGGTTTACAGGCACAAAAAATTAACGAAACCGACCGGCTTATAAAAATTCAGCGGTTATTGCGCATTTATGATGTACTGAAACAGTTTTCGGGAGTGGCCATAGTAGCCAAAGACGGGGTGCCTTTGTACAAATACACGGCAGGCATTACCAATTTCGACTACCGGGTGCCCAACTCCTTGTCGGGGCAGTTTAACATGTTTGGCATTACCGAATCTTTTACGGCTTTAGGCATTATGCAATTAGTGCAGCAAGGTAAAATTAATTTAGATGCAACGGTGGGCACCTATCTGCCCCAGTTTACCAACCAGCAAATAAAAAAACTAACCCTTGAACAACTGCTTTCGCACAGTTCGGGCATAACAGACTATTACAAGTTGCCCGATTATGTGGGTAATTTTTTAACCGTAACCAGCATTTCAGACCTTACCAAAATTATAGATAAAGAGCCTTTGCAGTTTGAACCCGGCAGCATGGTGCAACGCTCGCCTTCCAATTACGTAATACTGGCTGCTGTTATTGAAAAAGTATCGGGGCAGGCATACAGCAATTACCTCAGACAATACATTTTTACCCCCGGCGGTTTAAACAACGCCGCTTTGTATTACTGGTATGAAAGCGTAAGCAACAAAGCCGTAGGTTATACTTTTGACGAAAACAACAAACCCATTACCAATGCTGCCTTTTGGGGCGCTTATCCGTTTGGCGCAGATGGCGTGTACTGCAATGCCGAGGAACTGATTGCTTTTATTAAAAACCTTTCTGATGGTAAATTGCTCTCTAATACCTACCTCGATAAAATGTTTACCGCTTATACCGACCCCGATGTGGGCGGCTATGGACTGGGCTGGAAAATTAAACAATACGGCGACAACAGCAAGGTTATTTACCAAAGTGGCGGCGTACAGGGCTTAAGCACGTTCATCAGCTACTCGCCGGCGCAAAAATATGCCGTGGTAGTACTCTCTAACCACAACCCCAATACTGCCCAGTTTTTGGGCGGTATGATAGACCAGGCACTTTATACCGATGATTTTCTGGTACCTGCCAATGCCGTGGCGTTTCAGTTAAATAAACTGGCACAAGACAACGGCTTTGATTATTTAATTGCCAATTTTGACGAGTTAGCCCGTAAAAACAGTGTGAATATAGACGGCGCCTGGCTATTGCATGGTTACGGCAGAGACCTTATGCAAAAAGGCGAATATACAAATGCACTTGAAATTTTTAAAATAAACCTGCGCAAGTTTCCTAACGAGCCGGTAGTGTATGACGGCATGGGCGATTGCTACTATAAAATGGCCAAACCCGAAATGGCGCAATACTATTTTGAAGAAAAGTTACGCAAAAAACCCGATGACAACTACGCCCGAAGCATGTTAAAAATGATTAAGGAATACCGCAAATAAGTACACCCTGTACCTATTTCGGTTGTACCTTTGTTGGTGATGTTTTTAACTGAATTCCTTTCATTTTAGCGCAAAGAACGCAAAGTTTTTTTGCTCCTTGGTCAATGTTTCCAATCAGCAGGGAACAAAAGAAAATGCCGGCATTTACAGATAGTAACTGAATAGTTACGTCACCCATGTTTTTTTCAAATTTGCAGGGCGCACGTTCTTGCTGTGTGTTGTCGTTTTATACCTGTTTCAGGTAATCGTCCATATATTGGTCAAGAATTTGGGTTAGCTGGCCGTTATCCCATTTTTCTTCCACATTGGGTATGCCCATAATTTTGGCAAACAGTTGGTCTTGCAGTTTACCAATTCGCAGCGCTTCGGAGTATGGCAGGTTGGGGCTGAAGGTAACCATTGAATACAGCGGTATGTACCGGTTTTCGTATTGCAGGTTCAGCCTTCGCTCTATTTCTTTGCGCAGTATAAAATCGGGGTCGGCCACCAGGTCGCGCATTTCTACAAAGTTGCGCAATGCCAGTTCTGCAATAGCATTGGCATCGGGTATGCGGCTTTGCTGATATTGTTGCAGCGCGTGTGGCCAGTGTATGCTTCCATCGGGTTGCATGTGTTGATTCAGTATGTTGTTCAGCACGCTGCAATCTTCAAACCCGCAGTTCATGCCCTGCCCGTAAAAAGGCACAATGGCATGGGCGGCATCGCCAATAAGGGCAATTTTATGGTTATACACCCAGGGTTTGCACCGTATAAGCACCAGCGAGGAAGTGGGGTTGTGAAAAAAATCTTCCATGAGTGTAGGCATAAGCGCCTTTGCATCGGGAAAATAGTGGTCAAAAAAATCATTTACCCCGGCTTCTGTTTTCAGCATTTCAAAAGACGGGTTGCCTTCAAACTCCAGAAACAGGGTACAGGTAAAACTGCCGTCGGTATTGGGCAGGGCAATGAGCATAAAACTTTTCCGGGGCCAAATATGCAGGGCATTTTTTTCCATAAGCCATGAACCGTTGGGTCCCGGTGGTATGGTAAGTTCTTTATAACCGTGTTCAATATAATCCTGGGCATAATCAAAGCGGTCGGTAAATTGCATACTGCCGCGCACGGCAGAAAAAGCGCCATCTGCGCCAAAAACAACATCGGCCTGCGCTGTATTGGCTGTGCCTGTGTTTTGGTCTTGCAGGTACAGGGTGGCTGCATTCAGGTCTATTTTAGTGCAGCGTTGGTTAAAGTAAAAATGTACATTTTCAAAATCATCGGCGCAGTTCATTAAGGTTTTGTTGAGGTCTGCCCTTGAAACCGAGTAAATGCATTGCCCTTCTTTTCCGTAGGGCTGAAAAGACAGGCTGCCATCAATATTATGTACCATTCTGCCATACATGGGTATGGCAATTTGGCGTATATGGTTGGCCACACCCACTTCTTCCAGCGCCTTCCAGCCGCGGTCGCTAAGGGCTAAGTTAATAGACCTGCCGCCGTCAACCACCTGCTTGCGCATATCGGGGCGGCGTTCATAAACGTGTACATCAAATCCTTTTTTTGCAAGGTACATGGCCAGCAAAGAACCCACCAGCCCGGCCCCGGCTATTGTAATTTTGTGCATAAAATACCAGCATATTAAAATGAAACCATTAACTTTGTTACGGCAGCAGCCCCAAACTGCAAAGGTATAAAACTCTGCTGCAATTACCTATGAACCCGGCCTGTACCACATTGCTTTTAAACAGGTGGCTAAAGTTACTGCAAAAAACCGAAACCACCGCACAACAACAGCAAACGCTGCTGGAGGCGCTGCTAAAAAGATATTCGGCACAAGGGCGTGTTTACCACAACACCAATCATTTATGCGAAATTTTTACCCTGCTTGACGAATTTGCCCATCTTCTTACAGAACCCGATGCCGCCAACTGGGCTGTTTTTTACCACGATGCTGTTTACAACCCCCTGCGCAAAGACAATGAACAGCGCAGCGCACAACTTGCCCTGAAGGTAATGCAAAACCTGAATTTGCCCCCGCAAACCACAACTCTTACACAAGAACTGATATTGGCTACCCAAAACCATATTGCCCCGCAGCCAAATGTAAACATATACCTGTTTTTAGATGCCGATTTGGCCATTTTGGGGGCAGAACCCGAAAAATACGACCGGTACGCCCGTGCCATAAGAACCGAATACCGTTTAGTGCCCGATATTCTGTACCAACCCGGCCGGAAACGGGTATTGCAACACCTGCTTGCCAAGCCGGCGCTGTACTATATGCCGCAAATGCAGGCACGGTTTGAGCAACAAGCCCGCCTCAACATGCAACGCGAACTGGAAACCCTGTAACCCCAACTGTATTACTTGTAAAATGGCTGTTAACCGTCGCTCAGCATGGCACAGAACCCCGAAATAACGTACCTTTGCCCCAAAATTATACCAATACCACCACTACTCCCAATACCATGATAACACCGGTTTATGTAATTGATGCCCTCAGAACCCCTATTGGCAGCTATGGCGGTACACTAAGCAGTATGCGCCCCGACGATTTGGCGGCTCACGTAATACGCGCCCTGCTGCAAAGAAACCCGCAAATTGCCCCCGCGCTTATTGAAGATGTAATTTTGGGCGCAGCCAACCAAGCCGGCGAAGACAACCGCAACGTGGCACGCATGGCACTGCTGCTGGCCGGGCTGCCCGTAGAAACAGGCGGTGTAACGGTAAACCGGCTTTGTGCATCGGGTTTGCAGGCGGTTATGGATGCCGCCCGCGGTATTATGCTGGGCGAGGGCATGGCTTACATTGCCGGCGGCGCCGAAAGCATGAGCCGCGCCCCGTTTGTAATGGCCAAAGCCGATACCGCCTTTAGCAGGCAAACCGAGGTGTATGATACCACGCTTGGCTGGCGATTTTTAAACGCCCGCTTAGCCAAACTGTATCACCCCTACAGTATGGGCGAAACCGCCGAAAACGTAGCCCGGCAATGGAACATAAGCCGTACAGAACAAGATGAATTTGCCCTCGAATCGCAGCAAAAATACCAGCAGGCATTTGCACAAAACCGCTTTAAACCCGAAATAGTTCCTGTTGAGGTGCAGCCCAACCGCAAAACTCCGCCTGTATTAATTGACACCGATGAACACCCCCGCCAAACCACGCTTGAAAAGCTGGCCAAACTGCCCGCCGCCTTTGTGCCAAACGGAACCGTTACGGCCGGCAACTCATCGGGCATTAACGACGGCGCTGCGGCCCTGCTGCTGGTAAGCGAAACATTGGTTAAACAACTTCAGCTCCAACCCCTGGCAAGAGTGGTATCTATGGCCATTGCCGGCGTTGACCCGCAATACATGGGCATTGGACCCGTGCCCGCCACCCAAAAAGCCCTGAAACGTGCCGGGCTAGCCGTTAATAACATTGACCTTGTTGAACTCAACGAAGCCTTTGCATCGCAATCGTTGGCCTGCATGCGCGATTTAAACCTGAACCCGCAGTTGGTAAACGTAAACGGCGGAGCCATTGCCCTGGGACACCCGTTGGGTTGTTCGGGCGCGCGTATAAGTGCCACCCTGCTGCACGAACTGCAACGCCGCAACAATGCCCGCTACGGGCTTGCCACCATGTGTATTGGTGTGGGGCAAGGAGCAGCCATTATTTACGAAAAATGCTGATGCCCTGTTTTTTAACGGATGCACTCACTAAAAACAGCTAAATTTACCCTATCTTTGCATAAATAACCGCTTTATCCACTAACAAATACCGCCCCGTTCCCTCATAACGGCAACCCTGCCGCCACCCGCAACAACGTTGTTTACCACTTTACCACCTACCACCTTAACCGATTTACCAGACTAAACTTGCCAACAATGAAAGACAGAATTGCCTTTTGGGCCGAACAAGCCAACGAAAAAATATTTGTTATAGTAAGGCTAAGACTGGAAGACGATATTTTCGACATCTGGACAATGCCCAAATCAAGTATTTCCGATGAGTTTGAAAAAAAAGCCCTGGCAAATGACACCATTGACCAGATTAACCCGGAACAACTGCCCGAACCGCATACGCATATTGAACGCAGTGTAATGGAAGAATATTTGTTGCCCGAAACCATAAAAACACACGAAACGCTGCTGGTTAAACGGGCCGAAACAGAATGGCGGGTAAAAGTACTGTCAAACAAACTGTCGCAGCAACTGGAAAAAATGATTGACGAGTTGTTTGCTCAGGTAAAATCGCTTACCGAGTACGACAACGAAATGTGGGACCTTACCAAAACTTTTTGGGATAAGGTTAACAACCATTTTCAGGAGAAAGACCTTACCCGCGAACATGCCGGCATGTTGCGCGATAAAATTAATGAGGCTTTTAACATTCTGAAATCTTTGCGCAAATCGGCGCAGGAGCAGTTTGGCAAAGAAGCGCAAAAAGCTTTTGAGCAAATATCGGGGCAGGTGCAGAAAATTATAGATACCTTTTCGCCTAAAGCGAACCTTAATTTTGTTTTCGACCAACTGAAAAAACTGCAGGAAGAGGCCAACAAAGCCCGCTTAGGCGCCGAAATGCGCAAACAACTGTATGAATTGCTCAACAATGCCTTTGAAATGGTAAAGGCAGAGCGCCAGAAATCGGGGTTGCGCCACCTCGAAAACCGCATTAAGGGGCTGCAAGATGTTATTGCCCGCATGGAAAAAAGCATTAAAGAAGATAACAACGAGCTTAATTTCCAGAAAAACCGCCTGCAACATACCAGCGGGCAATTAGAGGCACAATTGCGCGAGGCCAAAATGCAAATGATTAAAACCCAACTCGAATCGAAAGAGGCAAAACTGGCCGATATGCTCAAAACGCTGGAAGGGTTAAATAACCAACTAAAACAAGAGCAAAAACGGTACGGAAATGCAACCGGTAAACAGGCAAAAGAAAAACCTGCCGAAAAAAAGAACCTGGATAGAGACAAAAAAAGAAGCCCGAATAAAGACAAAAAAACAACAGCCGGCACCGAAACGCCCGAAATAGAGGCTGCTACAGAACAGCCGGACAATACTACCGCCGAAGATACTGCCGGCGGCAGCCAAGACCTCATACTGCCCGAAATACAACACCATTTCTATGAACCCGTGCAGGAAACCGACGTGGAATTGTATATGGAAGAGAAAACCGTAAAACCGGTTAACCCCGAAGATTACGCCGATGGCGACGGAACCTACGACTACGACCGCGAAGACCGTTCTGATGCATAGAGTGGCGCACCGCATGATGTGCATACCCGTGCTTCGGGAGCAATGAAAGCAGGTAAACAGGTGTCTGTTGCAGTATTGTTTTTATGGCAGATACACTGTCAAACCAACCATTTAACCGAATAAGGTACGGTAACCCCACATGAGCAATATCCCTACCGAAACAACTGTTAAAAAATCGCTTGCCGGGCAAAACAACCGGCTGGCCGATACCTTGGTACAGTTGCAGGTGCTCAATGGCAACCACCCGGCAAACCAAAAACAATTCGCGCCGGTTGAGCAAAAAATGTGCGAGGCAGGATTGTACCCCCTTTTACCCACCGGCGTAGAAATTTTGCAGGTAAACGTGGGTAAACGGTGCAACCAAACCTGCGCCCACTGCCATGTAGATGCCGGCCCCGACCGCCGCGAAGCCATGAGCATGGAAACTATGCAACAATGCCTTAATGTGCTTGCCCAAAACCCCCGTGTTACCACCTTAGATATTACCGGCGGCGCACCCGAAATGCATCCGCTTTTTAAATGGCTGGCAGAGGAGGCAACAAAACTGGGTAAAAAGGTAATAGACCGGTGCAATTTAACCATTATTACCGCAAACTCCCAATACCGGCAATTGCCGCAGTTTTTTGCCGCCAATGGCATAGAGGTGGTTTCTTCGCTGCCGCATTTTGGCGCTTTGCATACCAACCGGCAGCGTGGAAACGGCGTTTTTGAGGCTTCGGTAGAGGCTCTGCAACTGCTTAATGAGGTAGGGTATGGACAAGAGGGCAGTGGCCTGGTACTCAATTTGGTGTATAACCCTTCGGGGGCATTTTTACCCGGCTCCCAGCAAAACCTCGAAACCGAGTTTAAGCGGCAGTTGCACCGCAAATATGGCATTGTTTTTAACCGCCTTTTTGCAATTACCAACATGCCCATTAGCCGTTATTTGCACTTTTTACTGCAAAGTGGCCAATACGAACCCTACATGCAACTGCTTATTGACAATTTTAACCCCGCCGCCGCAAAGGGGGTTATGTGCCGGAACACCATTTCGGTAAGTTGGGAAGGATTTTTGTACGATTGCGATTTTAACCAAATGCTCAACTTACAAGTTAGTGCAGGCGCGCCGCAGCACATAAGCAATTTTAATCTGCAACAACTTAACGAGCGGCAAATTGTACTAAACCAGCATTGCTACGGCTGCACGGCCGGCAGCGGTTCGGGGTGCGGGGGCGCTACTGCATAGCGGCAAAAGGAGGCGGCAAGGGTAATTTTTCAGCACCAAATGTACTATTAGTATAATTATCCTCACCCATGTGCCCCGTAAGCCGGCGCGTGTGATGCACGGCAACTACTGTTTGTTGTTACCTGTATTCCATTTTTCCAGCACGGCGCAATTGGCATAACGCTCGTCGATATGAATATAGGTTTTGGGTATGCGGCGTTGCATCCATTTGAGCATTACGCGTTGTTTTTCGTTTTCCTCTACAATGCTTCGAATGCGGTTATAGTCGTCTTTAAGGTTGGCAATATGAGGTTTGGTGCGGGTTTGCACATAAAAAATGCGGTAAGCTTTGCTGCCGTCGCGCAATTCAAAAGGAACGGGTTTTGATATTTGTCCTTCTTTAAGGGTGTCTATGGTAAAATAGATGGTGGGGTCAATTTCGTTCATTTCAAAAAAACTGCTGCCCGACGGGTTGTAGAGCAAGCCGCCGGTAGCTTTGGAGTCTTCATCTTCCGAAAATTTTTCTACTGCTTTTTTAAAGGTAAGTGCGGTATCGGTAAGAATGGCGGTGCGGATGCTGTCGAGGCGGTTAAGGGCATCTTGCAGTTCCACTTCCGATACTTTGGGTTTAATGAGTATGTGGCGGGTATGAATTTTATCGCCGCGCCGTTCGAGCAGTTGAATGAGGTGGTATCCGAATTTGCTTTCTACCGGTTCAGACAATTCACCGGGTTTGAGTTTAAAAGCGGCGCCTTCAAATTCGGGCACAAAATCGCCGCGGTTGGTCCAGCCAAGGTCGCCGCCTTGTTGGGCAGAGCCGGGGTCTTCGGAATACAGGGAGGCGAGGCGCGAAAAATCTTCGCCTTCTTCCTCTACGCGTTTTTTCAGTTTGAGGAGGGTTTGTTTTACGTCATCTTTTTGGACGCGGCTCATTTTGGGTTGTATGGCTAATTGCAGCAGTTCAATTTCGGCATTGTAATAAGGTATGCTGTCTTTTGGCATTTGGTCGAAATAGTTTTTAACTTCTGCCGGTGTTACCGAAATATTGCCCAAAATCTGGCTTTGCATTCTTTGTGCCAACAAGATGCCGCGCACTTCTTCGCGGTATTCCTCTTTAATTTCGAGCATGGTTTTGCCGTAGTAGGCTTCAAATTTTACGACATCGCCGCCAAAAAGCCCCAGAAAATAGCGCAGGCGGTTGTCAATTTCGCGTTCTACTTCTTCTTCCTTTACCTCTATGCTGTCAATTTCGGCTTGGGTTTGAAACATGCGGTCGAGCAGGAGTTGGTCTAATACCTGGCAGCGCAGGGTTCCGTCATCGGCAATATTATTTGCCCGGATTTGGTTGTACTGGTTTTCAATGTCCGAAATCAGCACAATTTTGTCGCCAACTACAGCGGCAATTTCATCAATGGCAAAGGGTTGTGCGCAAAGGTTGGCGGCATACAGGCAGCAGGCAAGGCAAAAAAACAGGCTATGTTTAAAAATAATGCTGGCGTTCATGGAGTTGCTACGGGTTGTGTTGGTAAATTTCAATAAGGCCGTTGTTAATGGCATCTTCATAAATTTGTTTCCGGGTGTTTTCCAGATAACGGAGGCTATGTTTGTGGGCAATTATTTTTTCCACTTCGGGTTTGCAATAACCAATCGGGGCGGTACTGCCCTGTTTGGCTGCTGTATCAATGCTTATATAATACGTATAAACGGCATCGTGCGTTTGAAAAAAATGATTTTGCAGGAAGGTGGTAAAATCACTGTCGTCGAGCGGAATTTGCTGTTGCAGTTCGGTCCATGCATACCAACGGGCGGGCAGGGCGCAGGTAAAGGTTTGGCGGTTGCAAAGCTGCAAAAGTGTTTGCAGGGCATCGGGGGTATTTTTTTTGAGCAGCAGTTTTACCGAGTCTTGTTTTTCTGCCTTGTTGCCGGTAATTACATAAGCAACTTTAACAACGTTGGTGCCCAGTACAAAATTGTCTTTATTTTGTTGGTAGTAGGTTTCGGTTTCGGCCGGGTCTATCAGGGTATCGGGGTTTTGTTGCAGTAATTGCTGTTCAAAGGCGTGCAGCAGGAGCGACTCGCGGTAATCCTGCAATTGTTGTTCTAAATTGGGCATGGTAGCGGTTATTTCATTGCCGGCATTAAGCAACATAGCCTGCCGGCGCACCCAGTTGTTAATATAGTTGTTTACCGTAGCGGCGCTGTCTTGCGGGGGCGTACCCGGGTTTACCAACCCCTGCAACTGCGAGCGGTAAAGGTAGGTGTTTTGTACGCGCGCCACCGGAACATCGCCGTTGCTGCTCCTTTTTGAGAAAAACCGGCATCCGGCAACCAACAACAACAACGCCAGCGCTATGGTTACAAGCGCCGGCGTTGTGGGGGTGGTGTATAATGGGTGTGTTGGTTTCAAAACACGGAATTATTGGGTAAAACAGTTTGCACAGTAGGCAAAAGCCTCAACAACGGCGGGTTACTTTTTATGGTAGAGGCTTTCCTGCACCTCTTTGTTTACCTTAACGGCATACTTGGTGCGCAGTTCTTTTACCCAATCGGCTTCTAATTTGCCCTGATAGTCGGCAATTACGTAGCCGCGGGCTTCTTCCAGTTTTTTGGGGCCGGCGGGCATTACCTCGGTAATTACGGCAAAGCTTGTGGTTCCGTCGGGGCTTTCTATGTTTTCCGACAAGCCTTTTTTCCATTCTACATGGCCAAGCAGGTCTTTTTGTCCTTTTTCAAACACGCCGCTTTCAACTTTAAATTGCGATGCCTTATTTGCTTTGGCTTCCATTTCCATGTTTGCCAGTTCTTCGGGGGTGGCTTTGGCGGCTTTGTCGCGCAGGTTGTTGGCGGCGGTGGCATCGGCAAAGGTAAAGATATAGGCGCTCACGCGGTCTTTCCACTGGTATTTACCGTTGTTTCCGTTGTAAAACGCTCTCAGTCCGGCAGTATCTTCCATGGCTTTGTTCCATACTTTTTTGCTCATGAGTTCGTAAAGCAGGTTGCCATCGCGAAACTCTTTGAGCAGGCGGGCAAATTCGGGGTATTTGGTTTCCAGAATGGTTTCTTCGGCGGCCATGAGTTGTTCTTCCACAAAAATGGCATACACTTTAGCGGCGGTTTCTTCGGGGTTTCGGCTTCGGGCGCGCATTTGGTTTTTTTCGGCAAAGGTGGCAATGTCTTTACCGGTGTACTGCTGCGGGGCATTTTTTTTGGGGAAGTTGATGGTAAAAGCAGTTTTGGCAAGGTCAAAATTGCCCAGGCTGTCGGTTTTCCATTGTCCTTTTTGTATAGCGGGGCTTTTGGCTATGGCTGCCAGCAGGGCGGTTTTTTCGGGGGCAAATTCGGTAAACTGGTAATCTTTTTTTAATCGGGCAATAAAATATTGTTGCGATACGCGGGAGCGGTTATCGCGCTCAATGCGTTTTTTGAGGTCGTCTTTCAGTTCGTCGTAAGTACCAATGCCTTTTTTTTCGAGCAGCTTTACAATGTGCCAGCCTAATTTGGTTTTAAACGGGGGCGCAATATCGCCGGGTTTTTTGAGGGAGAAGGCTATGTCTTCAAATTCGGGCAGCATTTTACCGCTTTTAAACCAAGGGAGTTCGCCGCCGCTTTTGGCAGTGGTTTTATCGTCAGATTCAGACAGGGCGGCATCTTCAAAGGTTATTTTTTTCTTTTTGAGGCGGTTGTAAATATCGGTGGCGCGTTTTTCGGCGGCTTGTTGTTTGGTAATGGTATCTTTTTCGGTGCTTTTAATAAGAATATGTGCCACATGAACCGAACCTCGGGCCGGCCGCACATCATCAACTTTTACCAAATGATAGCCAAACTGGGTGCGCACGGGCAGGGAAATTTTGCCTTTTGGCGTAGTGTAGGCAGCCGTTTCAAAGGGGTAAACGGTTTGAAACGCAGTGAGGTAGCCCAAATCGCCTTTGTTTTCTTTTACCGATGGGTCTTCGGAGTATTTTTCGGCCAGTTTGTTAAAATCCAGCCCTTGCTCGGTTATCATGCGGTAAATGCTCAGGGTTTTGTTGTAGGCTTTGGTGGTATCTTCGGGCGAGGCCTGTTCGGGTACTTTAATGAGAATATGTGCGGTTTTTACCTCGCTCTTCATGCGCTCATAGGCTTCGCGCATCAGTTGTTCGCTAATGTCTTTGTCGTACAGGTAGGTTTTGGCCAGTTGCTTGTAGTAGTCGCTCAGTTGGGTGGTAATGCTGCTAAGGGTATCCAAACCCATAGATTCGGCTTCTTTTACCTTCAATTTAAAGTTAATGTACAAATCGAGGTATTCATCAACAGATTTTTTGGTGTAGCGGGCGCTGTCTTGTGCGTTGTGTTTGTCGTACACATACAAGAATTCCGATTTGGTTACTTTTTCGTTGCCAAAGGTAAACAACACAGGGTCGTCGGCAGGGGGTGTGCCGCCGTTGGGTGCAACAGGTAAAAAAGCCTGCAACAGGGCGAAGAGCAACAGCAAAAATACAAATTTACCAAGAGAAACAGAGCTATTCATTAGTAGAAAATTTTGATAATACAATAAAACAAATTGGTAAAACCAGCCGGTGAGGTGTGGTTTTAGAACCGCAAAATTAGCAAAACCCCTGTTATTTGTTGTGTTATTGCTGCAACTATTAAGAATGAAACCACAACATTTAACTGTTTTTTGCAAATATGGGCTGGTACGGTTTTTGTATTTAAGATAAGTAAACAACAAACGCGCTTGCATAACCTTAATTTGCAGCCGAACAAAGTATCGGATTTTAATATGAACTCAATAAATATGTTGCTGCTGACATGCACATTTTAGCTTTTTACACCTACATTTGTTATGCAAACTATATGCATAAAGTTCAAAATTACAACATTGCCAGCTACCATAATGGTATGGCAGGCATATTTTAAGGTTGTTATAATTATAACATACAAAAAGGCAATCTCACATTGCCGCTAACCTCCTTGTTCATTACCTTTAAATTTTACCATTATGTCGAAACGAGCATTATATTTGCTGATGCCTGTATTGCTTTTTCTCCTGGCAGTTTTAACAAATGGCTGCCAAAAAGACGATACCGATTTTGCTGCTGCCGAAGAGTACGGTTCTGAAGTAGCCCATAAATGGTTTGACCTTACCCGAAAAATTACCAAGGAAACCCCCGGTTTCAGCCCGCCGGTGGCGTCCCGTGCTTATGCCTATACAGCAGTGGCCTTGTACGAAGCAGTAGAAAGCGGTGCAACCGGTTACCACTCTCTCGGCGGGCAAATTAATGGGTTAAGCGCCAGTGCGGTTACCAAGCCGCTGCTTTCGCAAGAGTATCAATGGGACATAGTAGCCAACAGTTGCTTGGCCGAAATTACCCGCAAACTTTATGCACCGGCCACCGCAGCCAACCTGTCCGCCATTGACTCGCTGGAACTTGCCCTGGAGCAAGCTGTTTCTGCCAACGCAACCCAAGAAGTAATTGACCGTTCTGTAAGTTACGGTAAACTGGTAGCCACCGAAATTTACAACTACTCAGTTACCGACGGACAAGACAAGGGCTACCTCAGCAATTTTCCGGCAACCTATACACCACCCACAGGAGATGGTTTTTGGGTGCCTACCCCGCCGGCTTTTCAAAAAGCCATGCAGCCTTATTGGGGTAATGTGCGCCCGTTTATAAGCGCCAATGTTACCAACACACAGCCGCAAGACCCCATTCCGTTTTCCGAAGACCCCGCCTCTGCCTTTTATGCTCAATCGTTGGAAGTTTTTGAAACCGTTACCAACCTTACTCCCGAACAAGAACAGATTGCCAATTTCTGGAGCGATGACCCGGGTAAAACCGGCACCCCGCCCGGACACTCCATAGCTATTGCCACACAGGCATTGCGTGCGCAAAATGCCAGCCTTATTTTAGCCGCCGAAACCTATGCAAAAATTGGCATGGCCGTGCATGACGCCTTTGTTTCCTGCTGGCGCTGCAAATACCACTACAACTTAATGCGCCCCGTAACCTACATACAGCAGTATATTAATCCCGATTTTACCTCCCTGCTTACCACGCCGCCCTTCCCCGAATATACCTCGGGGCACTCGGTGCAGTCCGGCGCATCTTCGGTTATTTTGTCTGAAATATTTGGCTATAATTACGCCTTTAATGACTCTACGCATGTGTTAAGAACCGATATTGACGGCACACCAAGGCATTTTAACTCCTTTTATGAAGCCGCCGACGAAGCTGCCATATCCAGACTATACGGCGGCATTCATTACCGGCAGGCTATAGATGAGGGTATTTTGCAAGGCCGTAAAATTGGTGAAAATATTTCCCAAATGCTGAACTTTAAAGACTAAGCCGCTGAATTGAGTATTACCGGCGGTTACCTGCCACTGCATGAAGCCGGCTGTTTTACAACGTAAAACCGGAAATATACCCAAATAATACGGCAAAAAAATAACGAATAGCCGGTTTCTTGCGTTATTAGGTGAAAAAACAGGGTTATTGCAACAGCAATATGCCATATGCAGTTTTTTATAACAACCTTAGCATACTTTTGGGTGTTATAAGTTTCACCAATAAATTAATACCGGTTATGAAACAGGCAGGGTTATTCAAACACCTCTATGTAGCGGCATTTTGCCTTATGTTGTCGCCATGGATGCAGGCGTTTCACATAGTAGGCGGCGAGTTAACTTATGAGTGTTTGGGTGGCAGCAACTACCGCCTGTCATTAACCGTTTACCGCGATTGTTACAGCACAGGCGCCCCGTTTGATAACCCGGCCTATATTTTCATATTCTCCGCATCGGGAACCTTGCTCAATACCCTGAGTATTGCCATGCCGCCCGGCGGCCCGCAGCGCGTTGACCCGCCCACCAATATTTGCCTCAATACCCTGCCCGATGTGTGTGTAGAAACACTTACTTACACCACTATTCTAAACCTGCCGCCCATAAGCGGCGGTTACACACTGGTGTACCAACGATACAGCCGCAACAGCACCATTGTAAACATTTACAACCCCGACCAAACCGGCTCTTCCTACACCACTACCATACCGCCCGCCACACTGGCAAACTGCAACAACTCGCCCGTTTTTAACTCCCTGCCACCCATTGTTATCTGCGCCGGCGAACCCCTTTACGTTGACCAGTCTGCAACCGATATGGACGGCGACTCGCTGGTGTATGAACTTTGTGCCCCGCTCATTGGCGGCAGCGATGCCTGCCCGCAACCCGGCGATATGTTTAACTGCAATCCACCCGGCGACCCCGCACCCTCGCCGCCTTACAGCACGGTAAACTTTATACCGCCATACAGCGGCACTAACCCCCTTGGCGGCGCCCCGCCCGTAACCATTGACCCCGAAACAGGGTTGCTTACCGGAGTACCCACTACCATCGGGCAATTTGTGGTAGGCATTTGCGTTACCGAATACCGGAACGGACTACCCATCAACTCCATCAGGCGAGATTTTCAGTTTAATGTAACCAATTGCCAGGTGGTGCAGGCCGCCGTACAATCTAACAACATTACCCCGCAGGGCGATTACATTATTACCGACTGCGGACAGGATTTTACCGTTGATTTTATTAATACCAGTTTAGGCGCCAGCTCTTATTTCTGGACCTTTGGCGACCCTACCGTTACCACCGATTTTTCTTCGCTTTTTAACCCCAGCTACACCTATCCCGATACCGGACAATACGTGGTAACCCTCGTTGCCGACTCAGGTATTCCCGGCTGTATTGATACCGCTACCATTTATGTGAGAATTTACCCCACTCTTACCAACAACTTTTCTTACGTGGCTGTCTGCGCCTACGACCCCGTGGTGTTTACCGACCTCTCTGCCACTACTTACGGGGCAATTAATGCATGGTCGTGGAGTTTTGGCGACGGAAGCGCCGCCGCCGAGCAAAACCCCAACCACACCTATGCCACCGGCGGAAACTATACCGTAGCCCTTAGTACCACCACCACCCTGGGTTGCCAGTTAACCATACAGCAAAGCGTTTATGTGGCACCGGTGCCGGTAGCTAATTTTACCGCAAGCCCGCTTTGCATTAACACACCCGTTCAGTTTACCGATATAACATCGGGAGCGCCGCCCGCTACCTGGCAATGGAACTTTGGCGATGGCAACACATCGGGCAGCCAAAACCCATCGCATATTTACAATACGCCCGGAACCTATACCGTTACCCTGAATGTTGCCACTGCCGAAAATTGTATTGACGACTGGCAAAATACCTTTACCATTTACCCCCAATTTACCGCCAATGCCGGCACCGATGCCGAAATTTGTGCGGGCGATGTTGCGCAGTTGCAGGCAAATACCGATTTTCCGTGGTTTGCCTACCAATGGTCGCCACCCGATGGCATTCTTTCGGGAGCCAATACCGCAACGCCGCAGGTTAGCCCAACCGGCAGTATTACCTATACCCTCACCATTGCCGACCCCAACGGCTGCGCCCAATCCGATAACGTAACCGTAAATGTAAACCCGCTGCCTGCCGTAAGCATAACCGGCAACAACATTGTATGCCTGGGCGATGATGTTACCCTTACCGCCAACACAGGTGCAAACATAACCGGCTTTACCTGGAGCGGCGGCGGGGTAAACAATACCACCGATGCCGCCATAACCGTTTCCCCTGCCGATACCACTGCCTACATACTTACTGTGCTGGACAACAACGGCTGCGAAAATGCCGATACCTTTACCGTAATTGTGCAGTTTCCCATAACAGCCAATGCCGGAGGCACTGCCGAGTTTTGCGCCGGCGAATCGGTACAGTTAAGCGCAAGCGGCGGTGTCAGCTATCAATGGAGTCCGGCATCGGGATTAAGTAATACAACTATTTCCAATCCGGTGGCAACGCCCTTAAACACCACGCAATACACCGTTACCGTTTCCAACAATTGTTTTTCCGATACAGCATCGGTGCTGGTTACGGTAAACCCGCTGCCGGTGGTAAACGCCGGCCCCGATGGAACGATTAACGTAGGCGAAAATATAACCCTGAACGGCTCGGCACAAAGCAGTTCGGGCGGATTGCAATACACCTGGACACCTCCCGACGGGCTGGATAACCCCACACTGCTTACCCCTGTGGCCGCTCCTTTGGCCACCACCGTTTATTATCTTTCTGCCACCGATGCCAACGGCTGCGCCGCCACCGACTCCATGCGGCTTGATGTAACCAGCATTTTTGAAGTGCTGCTGCCCAATGCCTTTTCGCCAAACAAAGACGGAGTAAACGATGAATTTGGCATGATACGCTCACGCGGTTTAAAAGAACTGCTGGAATTCAGGATTTACAACCGCTGGGGGCAACTCATTTTTGAAACCAATGATTTTAATGCCCGATGGGACGGCAATTTTAAAGGTGTGCAGCAGGAATTGGGCGTTTATGTATTTTACATAAGGGCGCTCACCTTTTTAGACAATGAGTATGTGCAGCAGGGAAATATTACCCTTATACGGTAAAACAACGTAATTGCAAACTTTACGCCATTGCATTTTTACCGCCAGGCCCGCAAAGGTTGCTATGGGTATAAAAAGATTGCTGATGAAATGATTTTTTTGCTTAAATCATAGCGTTCTTTGCGAATTGCTTTGCGGTCAAAAGGCAAAGATATGGGGTAAAAAACTATTGCTAAGCAGTTACAAAACAATTGCAACACACACTCCTGCGCTGCTTGCAACGTGCAATAAACCCCGCTTTAATCTGCCGGCAGTTTTGGTATTCTGCACAATAGTTGCTACTTTTGTGAGGTTATAATTTACCCGAAACCGAACCATTTGCCCATGAGTTTTGTAGTTTCAGCCCGCAAGTACCGCCCGCAGCAGTTTAAAGATGTAGTAGGTCAAAAATCGGTAACCACTACCCTTAAAAATGCCATAAAAGGGGGTAAACTTGCCCATTCTTTTTTGTTTTGCGGCCCGCGAGGGGTGGGTAAAACCACCTGTGCCCGAATTTTGGCCAAACTGCTTAACTGCCAAAGCCCAACAGCCGACAACGAACCCTGCGGCACTTGCGCATCTTGTCAGGCCTTTGCCCAGTCGGCATCGTTTAATATTTTTGAATTAGATGCCGCCTCCAACAACTCGGTAGATGATATACGCAACCTTATAGAGCAGGTGCGGTTTGCTCCGCAATCGGGTAAATATAAAATCTATATCATAGATGAGGTACACATGCTGTCGGCAGCGGCTTTCAATGCTTTCTTAAAAACGCTGGAAGAGCCTCCTTCCTATGCCATTTTTATTTTGGCCACTACCGAAAAACACAAAATAATACCCACCATTTTATCGCGCTGTCAGATATACGATTTTAACCGCATATCGGTACAGGATATTGTAGAGCACCTTCAGGATATAGCCAAAGACCAGGGCATTAAAGCCGATGCCGATGCACTGCACATTATTGCCCAAAAAGCCGATGGCGGCCTGCGCGACGCCCTTTCCATGTTTGACCGCATTGCCAGCTACTCCGAAGGGGTTATCAGCTACCAACATGTGCTGGAAGCATTGAATGTATTGGATTACGACTATTTTTTCAAAGCTACCGACTGCCTGCTGGCGCAAGATGCGCCCGGCCTGCTGCTGATGCTGGACGACATATTGCGCAAAGGGTTTGAAGGCGATAATTTCATTAACGGACTTTCGGCGCATTTTCGCAACCTGCTGGTGTGTAAAGATGCCGCCACCCTGCCCCTTTTAGATGTAACCGAAGGGCTGCGCGAACGATACCGCACCCAGGCGGCCATGGCTCCCATGGGCTTGCTGCTGAGTGCCCTGAACATTGCCAATGAGTGCGAAATACAATACCGCAGCAGCAAAAACAAGCGGCTGCAGGCAGAACTGGCCCTGCTTAAAATGTGTTATGCCGCCAACGCCATGCAACTGCCTCAAACCGCCAACGGCAATACACAGGGCGGCAGCGGTTCGGTTTCGCTGATGGCCGGCGGTGGGGCTGCGCTTACGGTAAAACCCGTAATTCAGCAAAACACACAGGAAAAAAAAGCCGACCCGCCACCGGCCGTTGAAAAAACAGAAACACCCCCGCCGCCGGTAAACAAGTTAAAGGAAGAAAAACCGCCTGTATATAAAACGGCAGGAACGGTGAACATAAACCTTGATATGCTGATGAGCGATAAGGTTGTGCCTGAAACAACAAAAGACGAAGAAGCAGCGGCCGAAAAACAAGATGCCGCCGCCGGTCAAAACCCTGTTGAGCAACTGCCCGATGAAGCCGCCGTTTTACAATGCTGGCAGGAGTACGGGCGGCAATTGGTTAATTCGGGTTCGGTAAAAACCCTGTTTGAGCAAATTATTCCGAAATTGAAAGACCATGCCGTGCTGCTCACCATTACAACCGAAGTGCAAAAAGAACTTATGAAAGAGGATGTGCCCAAATTTATGGGTTTCCTGCACAGCCAAACCGGCAACCGGCGCTACTACGTTGAGTGGCTGGTAAACAAAACTCAAGCCGACGATGCCCTGAAAAATACCCCCGCCTACCTGCCAAACGAACAACTGAAAGAAATGCTTGCCATAAATCCCAAACTTTCGGAACTCATAAAGCGTTTACATCTTCAGCTTAATTACTAAACCTGTTGCCTATTTCGGGCATAAAAAATCTTACTTATGCATTGTTCAAATGTAACAGCCTTGCTCCGCATTGTTGTATTTACCTTAGTACTTGCCTGCCTTACCCCTTCTTGGGCAGAAGCGCAAACCAAACGCGCCAAAGATGGTAAATATGTGTATGAATACGTAGAAAACGACCCTCTGCAAACCCGCATATACACCCTCGATAACGGGTTGCGCGTGTATCTTTCGGTAAATAAAGATGAGCCGCGCATACAAACCCTGGTGGCTGTGCGTGCCGGATGCAAAGAAGACCCCCGCGACAATACCGGCCTGGCGCACTATCTGGAGCACATGGTTTTTAAAGGAACCGATGAAATAAGCACCTCCAACTGGGCAGAGGAGCAAAAACTTATTCAACAGATTTCTGACCTGTACGAAGCGCACAAAAAAGCCGCCGACCCGGCCGAAAAACTGCGCATCTATAAACAAATTGACAGCATTTCGTACATAGCTTCCAATTTTGCCATACCTAATGAGTATGACAAAATGGTTACCGCTATTGGCGCCAAATATACCAACGCTTATACCTCTACAGACGAAACGGTTTATATTAACGATATACCGGGCAATGAACTGGAACGCTGGCTCATGCTCGAATCGGAGCGGTTCAGCCAATTGGTGCTGCGCCTGTTTCATACCGAACTGGAAGCCGTTTACGAAGAGTTTAATATGGGGCAAGACCGCGACGGCACCAAAGTATATCAGGCCATGCTCAGTGCATTGTTTCCTACGCACCCCTACAACGTAAGCACCATAGGATTGGGAGAACATCTTAAAAACCCCTCTATGGAAGCTATACACCAGTTTTTCAGTACCTACTATGTGCCCAATAATATGGCCGTGTGCTTAGCCGGCGACCTCAATTTTTCTGCCACCATTGCCCTTATTGACAAATACATGGGTAAACTGCCTGTGCGCAACTTTACCCGCCCTGCCTACCCCCGCGAAGCCGAAATGACCCAACCTGTTGAAACAACCGTGTATGGCAAAGAAGCCGAAAACATAAGTATCGCCTACCGCTTTGACGGCGCCGGCTCTAATGATGCCATGATGCTCAAACTCATGGACGGTATTTTCCAGAACGGACAGGCAGGGTTAATGGATATTAACCTCATTCAAAAACAAAAAATACTGAAAGGCGGCACCTACTCCAACGCCATGAACGACTATACCATGTACGTAATAAACGCCACTCCGCGCCAGGGACAAACATTGGACGAAGTGCGTAGCCTGCTCATGGAACAGATTGAACTGGTGAAAAAAGGCGCTTTTGACGATGCCCTTATCAGTGCGGTAATTAAAAACTTTAAGCTAAACCAGTTTAAAACCGCCGAAAGCAACTGGGGAAGGGCAGCCACTTTTGTAGATGCCTTTATTACCGGCCAACCCTATGAAGATTACGTTACCGAAATAAGCCGCCTGGAAAAAATAACCAAAGCCGATATTGTAAAATTTGTAAACGAACGCTTTAAAAACAACTACGCCGTAATTTACAAACGCAACGGCGAAGATGCCAACGTGCTCAAAATGGAAAAACCGCCTATTACCCAGGTTGAACTGAACCGCGAAAACCAATCGGGTTTCTTTAATAAATTTGAGCAAACGCCCGCCGGCCGACTGCAACCGGTTTTTGTAAACTACAAAGAGGCCATTTCAGAAACCAAACTCAAAAACGGCATTACCGTTGATTATATTCACAATGCGGTAAATCCTGTTTTCAGTATGTATTATGTACTGGATATGGGCGCTAACCACAACAAAAAGCTGGCGTTGGCCATTAAATACCTGCCTTACCTTGGCACCAACAAATACAGCGCCGAGCAACTCCAAAAAGAGTTTTACAAATTAGGCGTAAGTTTCGATATTTTTTCCTCGGCAGACCGTGTGTACGTGTCTTTATCGGGATTGGAAGAATCTTTCGAACCGGCATTGAAACTGTTTGAACACGTGCTGGCCAATGTACAACCCGATGAAGAAGCCCTTGAAAACATGGTGGACGGCATTCTGAAAGAAAGAACCGATAACAAGAAAAATAAAAATGTTATTTTCGGGCAGGCATTGGGCAGCTACGGCATTTACGGACCCCAATCGGAGTTTACCAACATCTTGTCGGAAAAAGAACTGAAACAACTCAAAGGTAAAGACCTTACCGATATTCTGAAACAACTTACCACCTACAAACATTATGTGTTTTACTACGGGCAAAACAACCTTAAAACGGTGTCAAAACTGCTCAATAAATACCATAAAACACCCACCAAACTCAAAAACTACCCAACACCTGCCGTGTTTACCGAACTACCCACCAACAAAGACAAAGTGTATTTTGTAAACTACGACATGGTGCAGGCGCAAATTACCATGCTCTCCAAAGACGAGTTTTTTAATAAAAATTTGGTGCCTTATGCATCAATATTTAACGAGTACTTTGGCGGCGGGTTGTCTTCTATTGTGTTTCAGGAAATCCGCGAATCGAGGGCGTTGGCCTATGCAGCCTCTTCTTATTTCAGCTCGCCGGCAAAACCCGATAAGTCGCACTACTCGCGCGCTTTTATGGCCGTGCAGGCAGATAAAATGAAAGATGCCATTGATGCCATGCGCCAACTGCTGAACGATATGCCCAAAGCCGAAAAACAGTTTGAAGGCGCCTGCACCTCGGTTCAAAAACAAATTGAAACCGAGCGCACCACCAAAACCGATATTTTTTTCAGCTACCTGCGCGCCAAAGACCGCGGACTGGATTACGACCTTAGCAAAGATGTGTACGCAAAAGCCAAAACCCTGACCCTTGCCGACATGGAACAGTTTTTTAACAACCATGTAAAAGGTAAACAGTACGTGTTTTTGGTGATGGGCGACAAAAACAAACTGAACATGGATTACCTGAAATCTTTGGGCGAGTTTAAAGAACTTACGCTGGAAGAAATTTTCGGGTACTAAAAAACCGGAAGCCGCCTTTTTCCGGTAAAAAAATCCCCTCCCGGTTACCTTGCGGGAGGGGATTTTTTTTGCGACCCTGTTATAATAGCGGCGGCAATACGGGCAAGGCAGATGCGGGTTTTTTCAAAAATAAGGTGGTAGGGCATTTCTTGTTTTCCGATGTATATAAACATGAGCGCTACACCCGTTGGCTGCGGGGCTGTCTGCAAGGCCTCATAAAGCAGGAGTTTTTGCAGGCGGTAAGCCTCGCGCATGCGGCGTTTAAGCAGGTTGCGGGCGGTGGCTTTGGCAAAGTTGCGGGCAGGTACGCTTACCCCAAACTGCACCGGTGCGGCAGGCGCAGCGGCATCGGTATAAGCCCAAACTGCTTTTATGGGAAACACGGTTATATGGTTTCCTTTACCGCCAAACAGTTGTTGTATGAGTTTGCGGCTTTTCAGGCGTTCGGGTTTGGTAAATTTGTGGGGCAAGGTGTCCTAAAAATATTGTTGCATGAAATTGATTAGAGCATGTTCACACAGTAATTGAAAGTTCCATGCAGTCATAGGGCCGGTCTGACATATATCAAAATACAAATTATAATAAATCTTTTTTTTGTCAATTTTTTTATACGAGGAATAACATTCTGCAAACCTTTCCAGACACTCAAATCCGATATTGGGTTGAACAATCTCCTTGAGAATGTCCTCTAAATCGCCATCATCTTTATTGTTTGGGAAAAAAAACATATTACACAGTCCTTTTTCGATAATATGTTTTGGGAAATTACCTGTAACTTTTTCTTTTCTTTTATAAAAACCGCCATCTTTTGTTTCATCATCAGAATCAATAAATAAAAGACAAGTGTATCCCTGTTCAATCTTTTCTATAATATCTTCGTGGGTTCGCTTCTGTAAAAAAGCTGTCCATCCTCCTCCTGTTGGGCTATCTATTTTGCTAACACATTGCAGTATTACAGAGTGGTTTCTACTGTCGTTATATAGGTAAACTTCTTTTTTTGTACTTACCTTAGTTTCATCAACTTTAAATAAGAATAAATCAGAAATAAGGAGTCCCTTCAAAAAAATAACATCTGTAACACCTTCAACAAGGATATATGTTTTTCTATTTTCCATATTATTCCCCCCCCATTATATTGCGTTCTTCTTTTACGGCTGCGTCAAATTCTTCAAAGGTTCTTACACGGGAGGAAATTTCATTTGCCTTGGTTCTATATAGTGTAATAGTTCTGGATAAATCTCTAAATTCTTTCATTTCTTCCCGATGCAAGATTTTTGTAAAAAATTCTAGACATTCTACATTATGAGTAGTTGCAAAAAGTTGTACATCATTCTCCTTAGCTGCAAAAAGTATAGTCCGCCAAAATTCAGCAAATTTAAAACGATGTATTCCTGCATCGATCTCATCTATCATAAGGCGTTTTCCTTTTGCAGCAGTGATTTGCAGAAGTATGCGAAAAAGCTTGTTTGCTCCTTCTCCATATTGAGCAAGAGGAACAGGTAGATTTTCTCCTTCCTCATAAATTTCAATTGTTGTTAAACTTTCAACTTGTTCAATCTTCGGAATAAAAAGTTTCATGGAATTTATAAGGCTATTTTTTAAATCGCGGGCTTTAAAGGCTGATTTATAATAGCTAGCCAGTTCGTGCCCATAACCAGAGGCAAAAGGAATATATGCCATAAATGGGTTTTTCCTAAAATAATCGCCATAATATTTTCTAAGCTCTATTTCTTCAATTATAGTATTTGAGAATCGAGTAATAAAATCTTCACGTAATTGTTCAAAATCCTGAGAAGAAAATTCAAAAATATCTGGGAGATTTTCTCCTTCAATTACTTGTAGTTTTGCAACCATATCACTATGTAGTGCCTGTAAATAAAATTCGGTTGTGATCGCATTTTTTTTATAAAAAACACTAATAATATTGTTTAAGTTTGATTTTTCATAAGTATAGAAGTTAAGTATTTCTTGTAACGATAAATTGAGAAAGCGGCAATTACCCTCTCGTGAATACATAGCAAAAATTAAACCGATTAAATACTCTTCGATATTTTTATTAAAGAGCAGTGCTTCTAGAAATGATGTCTTACCAGTATTATTGGCTCCTAGAACTAAATTAAATTGGCCTATATTACTTAGCTCAATGTTTTTAAAAGATTTAAAATTGTTTATAGAGATAAATTCTATGTGCCTTTTATCTGCAATTAGCTTCGTTGTATAATGGTTTTCCTCAACACTTTTTAAAGTGTTAGGGGAAGATGCGGCAGGAACTATTTTTTGTATTGAATTGTATGTTATGCGTTGTTCATTGGGGATATTATCCTTTCTCCACTGTCTTGCAAAGTTATTAGCAGAGTATTTTTCAATTAGCTCCTTCGTGTACGCATCTTTAAGTAAATTTATTAACTCATCATCAATGCTTTTATTTTTTTTAGCGTCATCGTATTCTATAAATTTATTTTTCAATAATTCGGTTATATCGTCCATTACTTTTTTTTCAATTAGAATTTTTTTCCCGAATTTTGCTTTGTAAATTTTTGAAATTTTATCGGAAAAATTATCATCTTTAAAAGTTTTATACCATTCAGCAATATTCTTTTCAATTTCTTCACTCATTTTATCAATATCATCATTATCTTTCTTTGAATCAAGAGCTTCGATATCCTCTTTACCTTCGAGCATTTCTTTATTGACAGATATTTGGGTTGTGTTTTTAATTATATCAATTACACCTTTTGCAGTGGATTTAATACTACTATTTTGAATCCAATAATATACCCACATCTTTTGGGCGAATTCCAATAATGTCCCATTATTTTGATTTTTAGATTTTTCAAACAATTTTTCATAAAACTCTAATGCATCTTTCGGCATACTTCTTGTTTTATCAAATACAACAATCAGTTCTGCCAGATTTGGGAAGTAGTTATTATCTAAATTGCCCGTGTCAAAATATTTGTCATTGTATAGCTTCGCTAGGCTGCTATAAAAATGGTGTGTTTTCTTTGGAGGATTGGGTGCATTTGTGTCTTCTTTGCTTGAGAGCATGGTTTGCAAATTAACTGATGTGCGAGATAAGAACCTGATTAGATTGTAGAATAAAAATTCTTTGTTCTTATCTTTAATTAAACCCTGTTTAAATTTATTGGAAATCACAATATCTGTAGTATTAGGTTGATAAAAGTCTGAGTATATTTTGTAAACATGCTTGTATAATTCTGTTAATGATATTAAATCTACTTTTGGGTTTCCTACCAAAGATTGTTTTTGATGTTCTGGATTGTCAACGAATTTGATAATGTCTTCCAAAAACTTTGCTAAACTGGTAGTATCAATTTTACCCTTTTCAGATAAAAAGGAGAGAATTTCTTTTATGGTGTAGCTTTTATTAAGTTTAAATCCAGTAATATTATCACCACTATACAGGATTGAAAATATAATTTCCTTTTGGCGCGTTTCTATTAATTCTTTGAGTGTATTTTCACTTAAATTAGCTGTAATTTTATTTATTTCCTCATAATTAGCAAGCTCAAAATGCCATCTGCATTGTTCTGATAAATCATGATTCTCTTTTGCTAAAGCGAGCATACATTCTTTGTACTTATTGCTACCTTTAAGCGTGTCCGTTGATTTGTCAAAATAGGTTTTAGCTTGCCTGTATTTTTCTGCTTTAAAATTTAGTTCTGCTAATAGCGAATTGCAATTTTCATTATTGGCATCTTTAAAACCTATTTGATCGAAGGTTTGGGCTAAGTCACTGCTATCGATTTCGTTTAGTAAATGAATATCTTTTTTAATCTTTTCATAAAGTTTTGAATAAAAATCAGATTTCCAGGTTATAATATACTCTTCATTATCTTTTTTTGAAAAAACAGATTCGACCTCTGTCTTGTAGTATTTGAATTCCGTCACGCTAAGTTGTGAATCATTATTCATGAGTTTTGCAATTAATAGGCGTAACTGCAATGGTTTCTTATTAGTAATTTTATTTTCCATACTGAGTACAACTCCTATGCATCTTATAAGGTCTGACCAAGAATTACCATCAACCCAATAAAAGTGAATAGCATTAAGTGGGCCAAGATTTAATATATCTCCATAATTATCTCGAAATATTGTACGGTCATTTTTATGATATAATTCCATGTCACTATATATGTCAGCAGCCTCTCTAAATTTCTGGTTAACTTCTAACGCTTTAGCCTTAGCTATTTTCGAGAGTGTTTCAAATATTTTCCTCTTTGCAGGTTGTTTGTAAGCTAATCGATCGAACCGATTTTTTGCATTTTCTAGTTTAGGGGCATTTTTATTACCCCATCCTTTTTTTAAATCTTCATATACGCTTGCCTCAGCGTATTCAGTTCTGCTTTTAATAAACTCAATTGCTGTTTCTTGATTCTTAGAGAAGGAGAGTGCTCCACATAGTTCTTCCGAATCATATTCACCGTGGTTATTATCAAGTTTATTATGGTTAGCAATCAATTTTTGAATCAATTGATTGTCTTCAAAAAAAGACCAAAATTGATCAAATCCTCGATCAGTATCAACAATAACAATTCCTTTTTTGGCCCGAGTTACGGCTACGTATAATTTGGTTAAAAAAAATTGTCTTTTTATATTTTCTGAGTCGTCTGAAGTCACCTTAAGATTATGCATGGAGTATTTGAATATGTCATAATATTCATTGCCAAATTGATAAAGGACTACAGAGTCGTATTCAGAACCTTTAGCTGCGAATGGACTAATTAGAAGATCTTCCTCAAAAATGTTGCTATATATATCTTTTGCATGAAAATCCTTAATCCCATCTAAATCACAAGGGACAATAATTGGGATTTCAGACTCTACGATTTCCTTTCCCACTCCCTTAGTTAAAATACTATCTCCATAAATAAGATGTAGTTCTTCTGATGTATTGTCTAGTTTTTGTCCATATTTTTGATATTTAAATTGAAAATTTGAAAGTAGGTACTCTTTTAACAAATGAATTAGGTTGGCAAATTGTACGATGTGTTTAGTGGAACGATAATTAGTAGGCAATTCATTAATTCTTCGTTCTGCATAATTTTCGCCATTTCCATCATACAATTTAGCAATCTCTTTATTAAACATCAGTTCTACTTTTTTGATGTCAAAACCTGATGGGTTTATTGTTTGATTAGGGTCGCCTGCAAAAACAATGGGTATTGATATTTCTATGTAGTTAGGAATTTTAAATTTCATGTATGAGGATAGACTAATCAAAAATTGCATCTCGGTTTGTGTCAAATCTTGTGCTTCGTCACAAAAAACTCCGGTATATATTGCCAAATCTTTGGCATTAATATTTTCTAAAATAAACAAGGCCTTCAACAGTTTATAGTAATACCCTTGCTTATGTACAATATCGCTACTAAATTTACTTTCATAGTCTTGAGTAATTTCTGCAACCGAAGCACTATCTATAAGACATTTTTTAGTATCTTTTCCTTCTAAAAGATAGCTATTAATAATAAACCAAGCTAGTTCCGAAGAAATACCTGCTTTATTTTTTCTTGCAACTGTCTTTTGATACCGCAGGTTAAAAACTGAAAAGGTGTATGGAGATTTGCCATCAAATTTTTCCGTTGATAGTTCTTCTCTTGCTATAATTTCATCTAACAAGCCATCATATGTAAAAAAGCAACAGCCTATTTCTCCCACGTGTTTGTCTGTAAATTCTTTAGATTTAATTAGGGCCTCTTCAGTATCCAGTAAATCCTTAAACAATTCTATATACTTTAGTTGCCACAAAATAGCTTTAATTGTATCTAACGCTCTATCTTTTAAATCACCGTTAGCAGTTACATATATCGGGGGCTTCAATTTATTTTTCCTTTTTACATCAGTTGGTATCTCAGCCCATTTTTTGAAAAATAGCGCAAATAAGTAGTTAAGAACAACTGTTTTCCCGCTACCAGCCTGACCATTGATAAATTTTGGAAAAGTGATTTCATTGGAATGAATTAAGTTCATTTGGTCTTCTGACAAAGCCAAATTTGACATTGAATTATTTTCTAATAATTTAAAGTTTTCGAAAACATAGTTTCTGGCATCCAAACTTGTCCTGTCTACCCACAAAAAATAAAATGAATATCCTACTATGCAAATGTCCTTAAAATCGCTATTCTTATTATGCTCGACAATTGAGAAATCTAAGTTCTTTCTTTCATTTTGTATATCTATTAATGCATAATTAAATTTTAAGAAATCGTTCTTTAAAGTATTTCTATTGCGGCAAATGAGAATATAATATACTTTTTTGGGGTGGTTTTCTGTTGTCTCACTAATCTTTGCTTCTATGATTATTTTTTCAACCGACTCGTTATTATCTAATGGTCTAGCATCCACTATTTCAAATACATAGTCAATGTTGTTTAAAATTGCCGGATCCTTATCATCTTTTCTAATTAATCTCTTTTTTAAAAGATCATTTAAGTCCGTATCATCTTCGTTTATTAATGCGCTTAGAGCATTTGCTATTAGATACCAGTTTAGGGAGTTATCTACATCTTCTTTCCAAATTGTTCTAAATAGCCCAATATTATTTATCCATCGTGCGGTTTCAAATATATTGTTATTTGGGATTAAAGAGGTATCAATTTGCCCAAAGTTTATTAACCATTCTTCAAGCAATGGTTTAGGGGGGGCTTCTGTTTGTTGACTTTCAACATACTTACTAACTGCATTTTCCTTTTCTCTCTCATTTAATCCCTCATACTTACCTTTTTTTACCTTGTCAATTACGCTATCCCAGCTGTGATCATAGTTGCGTCCTTCATATATTTCCAAGCCGAATAAAAAAGATACTTTAGCGCCATGAACCTCAATATCTTTTGACTCTAAAATAATTTTTTCTGTACTTCCATATTCATAGTAATAGAAAGTTGCTCCTATATGCTTTGTATTGTTATGATTCCTCGGATTTGAATAGTTTGCTATTTTGTATAATTTATCTTTTATGTCCCTTATAACTTTGTTGTTATAGGTATCGTTAAGTTGTTCTTCTAACTTCTGGGAAATGTATAAAAAACGGTCACTCATATAATTAGATTGAGGGTTGAACTACTATGCGCAAATATACACTGCTCCGATAAAACAAACAAGTCTATTTTTATTTTTTTTAAAAATAGTGATGTTACCATATAAAAACCAATACCGTTACTGAAAATTGGACAAGAGTTCATTCTTTTACAATCATCAGTTGTGCAAATTTAAGCACAATGCGCTTTTCACCTTCGGTATCAAACACAATAACCGCTAAACGTTTATCTCCGGCGCCGTCAATGCTTACCACTTTACCCCGCCCAAAGCGTTGGTGAATTACTGCCTCGCCGCCTTGCAACTTTGAGGTATCGGAGGGTTTAAAGTTGGCCGGTATTTGCGGCGGAGGCGTATTGTGTTGTTGTTTTTGCTGCTGCTCTTTAATGCGGCGGGCATTATCGGTTATGCCGCTGTTGTCGTCTTTAAAACTGTTGTAGGCGGCGTTGTTGCCAAATGCACCGGGTTTGGGTTTGGCGCCCACGGTTTCAAGGTGTACCGATGCCACTTCGTCAATAAACCGGCTGGGAGTGCTGTATTGCAACTCGCCGTAGCGGTAGCGGCAGGCCGCCATAGACAAATGCAGTTTTTGCTTGGCCCGTGTAACAGCTACATAAAACAGGCGGCGCTCTTCTTCCAGTTCGTGCACACTTTTGGCAGACAGCATGGAAGGAAACAACCCTTCTTCCAGCCCTACCACATACACACACGGAAACTCCAGCCCTTTGGCGGTGTGTACGGTCATAAGTTTTACCTTTCCGCTTTCGTCATCGTCATTATCCAAATCGGTAAGGAGCGAAACGCCCTGCAGGTAAGCGCCCAAACTTGCATCGGGCAGTGTGCCGGGTTCTTGCGGGGTTTCGGCAAGTTTTTCGTCAATAAACTCTTTAATACTGTTGAGCAATTCCTGCAGGTTTTCGTAGCGGCTAATACCTTCTACGGTTTTATCTTCGCTTAGTTCTTTGAGCAGGCCGGTTTGGCTGCCAATAATGAGTGCCAGTTCATAGGCGTTTTTGCGGTTGAGCAGGTCGGCAAATAGCAGCATCATTTTTACAAAGCCGCTTACCGGTTCCTGGGCAACTTTGGGCAGTTGGGTGCGCAGGGCAGGGGTTAAAATTACGGTCCACAAAGAAACCTGCTCCTGGTTGGCCATGGCGGCAATTTTACCAACGGTGGTGTTGCCAATGCCGCGGGTAGGATAGTTAATAATACGGCGCAGGGCTTCCTCGTCGTGCGGGTTTACGGTAAGGCGCAGGTAAGCCATAAGGTCTTTTACCTCTTTGC
>MTCR01000093.1 GCA_002212725.1 Sphingobacteriales bacterium TSM_CSM
GAAGCGCAATGAGTTTTTGCGAAGCGTAATAATCGTACCATCGAGGAATTGAAACAAGATAATATCAGAGCAATACCGGAAACGTTGAAAGTAATAATCGTACCATCGAGGAATTGAAACTTAGCAAGTGCTAAGGCATATGAAGGCTGTTCTTGTAATAATCGTACCATCGAGGAATTGAAACTCCGCATGTACAGTGGTCAGCCCGGCAAGTTTGCGTAATAATCGTACCATCGAGGAATTGAAACTTGTTTTTAGGGTTCTGTTTCCAAATGTTGTAAATCGTAATAATCGTACCATCGAGGAATTGAAACAATAGTATTCGATGCCAGACAGCATGTTGGCAACGGTAATAATCGTACCATCGAGGAATTGAAACGCGAGTGTAAAGGTGTGCATGGCGGCAATCGCCAGGTAATAATCGTACCATCGAGGAATTGAAACGAGGGGGATGTGAACATTAAGAATAGATGCGGGCGTAATAATCGTACCATCGAGGAATTGAAACGGTAATAAAAACCCAACCCATCGCCGGGGAAACGGTGTAATAATCGTACCATCGAGGAATTGAAACAGATGTAGCGCCCGTATTGCCGCAGGTAACAATACCGTAATAATCGTACCATCGAGGAATTGAAACGAACTTAAAAAGCCAATGCCCGTAAAATTGCCGCGGTAATAATCGTACCATCGAGGAATTGAAACCAGTTGCCCACCGAACAGGCAGAATAATGCAAAACGGTAATAATCGTACCATCGAGGAATTGAAACTAGAATTACCCTGAATATATTGGATAGCGGATTTCGTAATAATCGTACCATCGAGGAATTGAAACCCCTGCATAACCCAAGAGTAAAAAAAACCGATTAAGTAATAATCGTACCATCGAGGAATTGAAACTAGTTGCAGGCTCTACACCCACCGGCGGAAGCATAAGTAATAATCGTACCATCGAGGAATTGAAACGGCGTTGCCGCTAATGCGCAAATTGCCGGGGTTGTTGTAATAATCGTACCATCGAGGAATTGAAACAATTTCAGCAAATCAGAATTTGACAGCCCCGATGGTAATAATCGTACCATCGAGGAATTGAAACACGCAATAATAAACCCACTATTGCCGCACCCGCTTTGTAATAATCGTACCATCGAGGAATTGAAACAAAGTGGTTGTTATTGATGCTGCTAATTCTTATTTGTAATAATCGTACCATCGAGGAATTGAAACAGAGGAAAGCCTGCAAACAATCAAGGAGTTAAACGGTAATAATCGTACCATCGAGGAATTGAAACAAAGCAAACAAGACGTTACAGTACTAATACCATAGTCTTCTTTGAAACTGCAGTCAAACCCAACAACTATTGGTATTACTTGCTTTTTGTTATTTTACAGTAATTTGGGGTTGTTCCCAAACAGACTAACTTTTGAGAGGGTGTAGCCTCAATTTGGGGTAAAAAGAAGGGTATTTGCATGGCATAACAGCGGTTACCTGCAAAAAAACAGACAAACATCATATCCGTCCTTATGAAAACCGGCGTTAATAAAACAGGAATGCAGGGCAAGAGGCAGGAGTCCTCAGTGCCCGGAATGGGACCCCGAAAATCGGAACGGGCACCGAGAAATCGGGGCAGGCCGACTACAGTGCATATTGCAAGCCCATTTTCAGGAAAACTTGACTTTGGGGCACTTTTGGGTTAAGCCAAATTAGCAATCTTTAATATTGGGTTACTGTCACCAATACAATAAACAACATAAAACACCCAACTAAACACCATTCGTTTGCAGCAAGCCAGTTTTAACTTTTGCTAACCTTAAAATTGGTAGCACGAAGCCATTTGGTAATAAAATGCTCACTGCCAGATAATTTACCAATATAATAGTTGCGGGTGGTTGAAAAAGCGGTTGAATACTGCGGGTCTTCAGAAACAACGGTGCGGCTGCCTGCCCAATTGGAGTGTATAAAATGCACACCCCACTGGTCGTACTTGGCAAAACCTACGTGGTTATCTAAGCCCACAATATATAAACCATAGCCCATTTTTCTAATGGCATCAATGGCGGTGTTTTTGCTGCTGTAGTGGTAGTATTCTTCTGCACTTAAGCTGCGCACAATATCTACCGGCCACTGCTGTGCCAGCGTGTAGCGGTTTACATTTATGCCCAAATGGTTTAAAGTAGTAGAAACAAGGTAGCCGCAGGCAATGGTACCGCTTCCGGGGTTTTCGGTATGGCCGTAAAAATCCCAGGGGGTTCCATACCAAAAGGGCATAATATGGTTCAGAAATGCCTCGTTGAATAAATCGGCGGCATCTTTCAAAACGGCTTCGCGTTCCTGTTCAGAGCGGCTGTTGTCTAATTTTTGTTCCAGAAACCGGCGATGCTTCTTAATATCGGTTACAACGTTGCGGTAACTGCCCGAAGCAATATCGGGTTTGTAGCCGGCATAGGGTTCGTAGGCATCGGCGGCAGGCACCATTTTCATAGAGTATCGCAGGGCGTCATCAAGGCTGGCGCCGGCAGATTTTACCATTTTCCTGCTCGATGTTGCTCTGTAACTCTGCTCTTCTTCGTTGCCTGAGGTTTCAATATTGGCTGCAATAAAATCTGCTGCCGGCAGCGCGCCATTTTTCAGTTGGCGGTATTTGGCCGCTTTTTTTGCTTTTCGCGAGGCAAAGGCGGTGTTGCGCTGTTTTTGTTTACCCTTTTGGGCTAATCCGGTTTGGGTTTCCGAAACGGCATTGCCATCGGCATCGGGTGTGGCAGGAATTACGGCGGGGTCGTTTAAACAACCTATGCCCTCGGGCGCATAGCAAATGCGATAACTCGATATATCGGCATATTCGGTATAGCTGTTCAGTCCTTTAAGGGGCAACAGCATGGCCACTACACCCAGCAGCGTGGAGAATTTGGTCATAAACGGGTATTTAAAGTGCCCTGCATTAACAGGGATTGGCTGCTTTAACTAATGTTTGATGCAAAGTTATGAAAAACATTGTTTAATTTTCACCAATTGCTCCAATAAATTCTCCAACTTGCTTAAATGCAGCATGTTTGCGCCGTCTGATTTGGCTTTTTCGGGGTTGGGGTGGGTTTCAATAAAAATGCCGTTGGCACCTGCGGCAATGCCTGCGCGGGCAATGGTAGCAATAAGGTGCGGCAGTCCGCCGGTAACGCCGCTATTTTGGTTGGGTTGTTGCAGGGAGTGGGTGCAATCTAATACCACCGGCACCTTAAAATCCTGCATAATAGGAATGCTGCGGTAGTCCACCACCAGGTCGTTATAGCCAAAAGTAGTGCCGCGCTCGGTAACCCACACGTTGTTGTTGCCAGCCTGCCGCACTTTGTCAATGGCAAACTGCATGGCTTGCGGCGAGAGGAACTGTCCTTTTTTAATATTAACGGTTTTACCGGTTAGGGCGGCGGCGGTCAGCAGGTCTGTTTGGCGGCACAAAAAAGCCGGAATTTGCAGCACATCGGCAAAGGTGGCAGCGTGGGCGGCTTCTTGCGGCAGATGAATATCGGTAGTAACGGGTATCTGGTATTGTTGTCGCACTTTACCCAATATTTCCAGTGCTTTTTCATCGCCAATTCCGGTAAAAGAGTCGGAACGGGAGCGGTTGGCCTTGCGGTACGATGCCTTAAATATATAAGGTATGGCCAGTTTTCCGGCAATTTGAATTACCCTTTCGGCTATTTCAAAAACTGTTTCTTCGGTTTCTACCACACAGGGGCCGGCAATAAGAAAAAAATTGCCGCTGTTGGTGTGTTGTAAATTGGGTATTTGTTCAAGCATAAACGGGTGCCTGTTTGCGGGCGTGCTGCCGGTAATTATAATTCAGACAGCAATTTGGCTGCGCGGGTGTGGTAAACAAAATTTAAGGTTGCCGAAAGTTGCTCCAACATTGGTTTGGCTTCTTTTGCATTGCCGCTTTGTATGTAAGCAAGGGAAATATACCAGTTTACCAGGTTTTTTATAGCGGCATCGGCGGGGGCGGTATTGGCGGCCATGTTCAGGTGGTGCAAAGCTTCGCGGGGCTGTGCGTTACCAATATGGCAAATGCCCATGTACAAATGGTCAATATAGGCATCGGGCAGTTGGTAAACAAACAGTTGGTTAAGCGAAGCAACTGAGGCGCCGTAATTTCCGGCGCGATATTTTAAGATGGCGGCGTGCCACAGGTTTTCGGCTTCGGGGTTGGTAAAAGAGCGCTCCACCGGCAATATGTCGTGTGGCGAAAAATACCTGCTTACCAAGTTTTGCTCTTTGCCCAAAGACAAGAGCAAATGGGCAAAAGGCAACAAAAGCAGTAAACCCAGCAGCAGCGCGGTTACAACAACATAGCGGCTGTTTGCCCACCGGTATTTTTGGTACCGGTTTTCTGTCCATTCAAAATCATTACCGGCCGAGGCATACAGAACGCTCCCGCTCATTTTTTCGGCATGTGTACTTGGGTGCAATACATCGGGCGGCAAAACAATATGCTCCCATTCTTCTTCGGGCAAAAAATTTAACTCCCCTTTCTGCAATTTGGCATGCAGCAGGCGAACTTCTTCGGCACTTAGTTTGCCGGCCAAGTACTGGTCTAAAATTTTATCAATTTCTTCCTGGTAATAAATTTGTTGCATTTTCCGGAAACAATTATTCTTGTCAAACCGTAAACAAGAGTATAAACTCAAATTCTGCCCTAAAGTTCGGGTATTTACCCGAATTAAACAAGTGTGCAAAAAATAAATTTATAAACTTGCCTTTTTTAGTGCCTGCGGTGTTGCCTTTGCCCTTGTTTTTGCATATTCCTGCAGGTGTTACTTGCGGCAGCATTAGTGCGGCGGGTAAACATTCGGCTTAATCATTGCGTTTTTATTGGGCTAACAAACAACGCCAAAGCGCATTTTTGCGTTTTGGTAAATACAGGCGGCCGGTTCAGCCGCCCAAAACTCCATGTTGCTCATGAAAAAACTGCTGTTTTTTTGCTGCATTACGCTGCTGCTGCCTTTTATGGCAAAAGCGCTTAACCCCATTGTTGATTTTGCTGTTTTCAGGCAGCCCGACCACAGCGCCTATGCCGAAATTTATGTGCTTATTGCCGGCAATGACCTGCTTTACCGGCCCACACCGGCAGGCACCTGGCAGGCAAAAGCAGACATTACGCTTATTTTTACTGCCGGCACGCAGGTGGCACAGTACGACCGCTATGTGCTGCTGGGCAAAGAACTGCCCGATACCGCCGGCATTAAACCCAACCTGCTCGACCTGAAGCGGTTTCCGTTGCCACCGGGCAGCTATGAACTGGAGGTAAGTATGGCCGATGCCAACAACCCGCTGCAAACAGCCCGGCGAACTGCTACTCTTACCATACCTGCCCCCGATGTTGCGGCCATCAGCATGAGCGATGTAATGCTGGCCGATGCGTTTGTGCCCACTGCCACTACCACACAATATACAAAGTACGGATACGAAATTGTGCCCAACATTTTGGGTTATTACCCGCCGCAACTCAACCGCCTGTCGTTTTATACCGAGGTGTACAATGCAGCCGCTGTTTTGGGGTCTGGCGCCGATTTTATGTGTACCTATGCTGTGGTAAATAACCGCCGCATGGTGGTAAACGGGCTTAGAAAGTTTAAAAAGTTAAAGGCCGATGCGGTAAACATACTCATGGCAGAATTAGACATAAGCGCCCTGCCATCGGGCAATTACTATATATGGGTAGAAGTTCGGAACAAGCAAAACGAAGTTATTGCCGAAAATGCCGTTGTTTTTCAGCGAAACAATCCCGACGCTTCTGCCAATGCCCCGGCTTTGGTTATGCAAGGCGACGGATTGGATAAGCTGCCCGATGATGTGCCTGCATACCTCCTTGCTTTATCCGATGCCGAAGCCGCATTTTACCTTGATGCCATAATGCCCGTTGCCACCGAACTGGAATACCAGTTTGCCCAAAATGCCCTTAACGCCAAAGACCCCGGCATAATAAAACGCAGCTTGGCCGCCTTTTGGCAACAACATGAACCGGTTGACCCTGCCCTGGCTTTTTCGCTCTACAAAGAACAAACCGATTATGTGGAAAAAACCTACCAAACCATAAAACAACACGGCTACCAAACCGACCGCGGACGCGTTTTTCTGAAATACGGTCACCCCAACGATCTGGTACAGGTTACCAACGAACCCGGGGCACTGCCCTACGAAATTTGGCATTACTATAAACTGAACAACAAACAGGTAAACGTAAAATTTGTGTTTTACCAACCTATTTTGGCAAGCAACGACTACCAGCTTATACACTCCGATGCGCGGGGCGAAGTTAAAGACCCCCGATGGCAAATGCGCATTTACAACACCATGAAAGAACAAAGCAACAGCAACAACCTGGATACCGAACAAATACGCAACCACTTTGGCGGAAAAGCAACCGATTTTTTTAACGACAATTAATGGCCACAACTATTCAGGTGCCATCTGTAAATCGTTGGCATTTTCTCTTGTTCCTTGCTGCTCTGAAGCATTGACCATATAGAACAAAAAAACTTTGCGCAAACCTTTGCGTTCTTTGCGGCAATATGAAAGGAATTTAGTGAAGAACATCACCAACAAAGGTGCGGCCTAAATAAGTGCTAATGGCATAAATCGCTTACCTTTGCTGCCAAAGTAAACCTTCCTGCTGTGGCATATATAGGGTATTTGTTTTTCAGAGCAGCCGTTTTTTTCCTTTCCAGGCTGCCGTTTGCGGTGCTGTACGTATTATCCGACATACTTCGGGTGCTGTTTTACTATGTAACCGGTTACCGCAAAAAGGTAGTATTTGACAATCTGCGGCGTTGTTTTCCCGAAAAAACCGAAGCAGAAATTGCCGGCATAGCCTGGAAGTTTTACCGCAATTTTTGCGATATACTGGTTGAAAATATCAAAATTTTTAACCTTAGCCCCGATGAGTTAAGCCGTCGCTGCCGCCTCCTTAATACCGGTACAGCCGAAAACCTGTACCAAAACGGGCAAAGCATTATTGCCGTTACAGGGCATTACTGCAACTGGGAATGGTGTGCCGTCATCAGCCGGTCGGTAAAAATAAAAATCATTACCATATACCGGCCGCTGGCCAATGCCCATATAAACCAATACGGCTTGCAATCGCGTATGGCATACGGCATGTTGTTTGTACCCAACCACCAAACATCGGCCACTTTTGAGCAGTACAAAAACCAGCCCGCCGTTTATACCTTTTTGGCCGACCAAAACCCGGGTAAAATGAGCAAAGCCATTTGGACAACCTTTTTTAACCAGCCTACCGCCTGCCCCGTTGGGCCCGAAAAACATGCCATGCTGCATAATTACCCGGTGTATTACCTGTACCTGCAAAGGGTAAAACGTGGTTATTACACCATGGAACTCATTAAACTTACCGATACACCCGCAACCACCCAACCGGGCGAAATTACCGCCGCTTATATGCACACACTTGAAAATATAATAAAACAAAAACCCGAAAACTGGCTATGGACACACCGCCGGTGGAAACACCAAAAACCGCCCCAAACACCGCCTGATTAAATAACGGCATTTTTTTGTTGCTTTTTGTTCATTTTTTAAGTCAATGATGCAATTTGCCTTTATTTTTTCAATATTTTTGCACCCGCAATAACAACGCTACCGGCCAATGCAACAGCACAAGCCGGTAACGCCAACCATTTTACCACTAACCATCCTGCAATGACAATTGGCATTTTAAAAGAAACCGGCGAAGAACAACGGGTTGTTCTTTTGCCCGAAACCGTAAAACAACTCAAAGGTTTACAGGTAGCCGAAATTTTGGTAGAGCAGGAAGCCGGCGCCGGCGCTTTTGCCTCCGATGAAGATTACCGGCAAGCAGGCGCCACTATTGCGCCCGCTTCGGAAATTATGCAACAGGCAGACCTGCTCATACGCATTACCCCCTTTTCTGCCGGTGAACTGGAACAAATAAAACCCGAAGCGGTGCTGTTGAGTGTATTTCAACCTATGACCAACATAGATTTGACCAACACCCTTTGCCGGCAGGGGTTTACCACATTCAGCCTCGATTTGGTACCCCGCACCACCCGCGCACAAAGCATGGACATTTTATCTTCCATGGCCACCGTTGCCGGTTATAAAGCTGTACTGATGGCCGCCATGCACCTGCCCAAGTTTTTTCCCATGTTTATGACTGCTGCGGGCACCATAACCCCGGCAAAAGTGCTGGTTTTGGGCGCAGGCGTAGCCGGTTTACAGGCCATATCCACAGCCCGCCGCCTTGGCGCTGTGGTAGAAGCCTTTGATGTGCGAACCGCCGTTAAAGAAGAGGTGCAGAGTTTGGGCGCCAAATTTGTAGAGGTAAAAGGCGCTGCCGAAGATGCAAAAGCCGGCGGCTACGCCGTAGAACAAACCGAAGAATACAAACAACGGCAACAAGAACTTATACAGGAGCACGCCATAAAAAGCGATGTAATTATTGCCACTGCCCAAATACCGGGCAGGCGCGCCCCATTGCTTATTGCCGAAGAAACCATAGCCAAAATGAAACCCGGCTCGGTAATTGTAGATTTGGCAGCCTCTACCGGCGGCAACTGTGCCCTTACCCAAAACAACCAAACCATTGTTTGCAACGGAGTTACCATTATAGGGCAATCCAACATACCGGCCACCGTACCGGCAGATGCCAGTAAAATGTTTGGCAAAAACGTGCTCAACTTCCTTAAACTGCTCATTGCCAAAGATGGCAGCCTGACCCTCAATTTTGCCGATGATATTGTACAAGGTTCCTGCCTTACCCATAACGGACAGGTAGTAAACGAAAGAGTAAAACAAATACCCGGAATTATTGCCTGATGCACAGGTTAAAGGGTAACCCGCCGGCGTTTACCCCCGCAAACCGACCACAAACAGCACCAACACTTCTGCCGGCGCCACAGCATAAAAAGTCTTAGTAATTATGAGCGAAGTATTTCACTTTTTAGGACAAAACATAGAAGCCATTTACATTTTGGCGCTATCCATTTTTTTGGGCATTGAGGTCATTTCCAATGTGCCGGCGGTGCTGCACACGCCCCTTATGTCGGGGGCAAACGCCATTCACGGCGTGGTTATCATTGGCGCAATTATCGTAATGGGCGAAGCCGACCCGCAAAACTACCTGGCGCTGGCTTTGGGTTTTATTGCCGTGATATTAGGTACGCTCAATGTGGTAGGCGGCTTTGTAGTTACCGACCGCATGTTGGAAATGTTTAAAAAGAAAGAAAAAAAATAACACCCTGCCCTTGCCATAAAAAACAACCCATCTACAACCAATATCTACCCAATACCCCCGAAAAGCAAATTTCCGTATGGAATTAAGTCAAAACCTCCTTCATATAATTTACCTCTTAGCGTCGCTGTCTTTTATTTTGGGGCTTAAAATGCTTAGCCACCCCAAAACTGCCCGCAACGGCAACCTTATTGCCGGCGCCGGCATGACGCTTGCCATTTTTGCCACCATATTCCTGTACCACAATGCCGAGGGCGCGCCGGTTGGCAACCTGCCCTTAATATTTTTAGGGCTTATTGCCGGCACCATTATCGGGTATATAATGGCAAAGCGCGTTAAAATGACTTCCATGCCGCAAATGGTGTCCTTTTTTAATGGCATGGGCGGCGCCTGCGCAGCGCTGATTTCGCTGAACGAGTTTGGCAAATATACCCAAAACAACTATGCGGAAACGCTTTTAAACGGGCATGTGCTCATGATTTTACTGGGCATAATGATTGGCTCGGTATCTTTTGCGGGCAGTATGATAGCCTTTGGCAAACTGGAAGGCAAAATTAAGGATTATGTTTTACCCCGTCAACAGTTGTTTAATGTACTGCTGCTTGTAATCATTTTGGGGCTGGGCGCCTACCTTATGTTGCAAACAGAGGGTAAAATAGTGTTGCTGTATGTTATTACCCTGCTGTCGTTGCTGTACGGCGTGTTGTTTGTATTGCCTATTGGCGGGGCCGATATGCCGGTGGTTATTTCTTTGCTTAACTCCTTTACCGGCCTTGCCGCCGCATTTGGCGGCTTTTTATACGGCAACCGCGCCATGCTTACAGGCGGTATATTGGTAGGCTCGGCGGGTACTATTCTTACTATCCTTATGTGCCAGGCCATGAACCGCTCCCTGCTGAATGTGCTGGTTGGCGCATTTGGCGGACAAAGCGGACAGGCAGCCGCACAAAGCAGCGAAATGGGTGTAATTAAAGAAATTTCGCTCAATGATTGCGCCATTTTGTGCAACTATGCGCAGCGGGTTATTGTAGTACCCGGTTACGGGCTGGCCGTGGCACAGGCTCAACACATTACCCACGAGTTTGAATCGGTATTGGAAGAACGCGGTGTGGAAGTTAAATATGCCATTCACCCCGTAGCCGGCCGCATGCCCGGCCACATGAACGTGTTGCTTGCCGAAGCCGATGTTGCCTATGATAAACTGCTGGAAATGGAAGAAGCCAACCCACTCTTTAAAAATACCGATGTTGTGTTGGTTATTGGCGCCAACGACGTGGTAAACCCTGCCGCCAAAGACGACCCGACCAGCCCCATTTATGGCATGCCCATCTTAGATGTTGATGAATCAAAAACCGTTGTAGTGCTTAAACGGGGTATGAGCGCCGGTTATGCAGGCATTGAAAACCGCCTCTTCTTTAATGACAATACCCGAATGCTGTTTGGCGATGCCAAAAGCAGCCTCGAAAAACTGGTAAAAGAACTCAAAAACATTTAACCCGACAATTGCCCCGTAAGGAAACACAACCCTGTTTTGCAGGTTTTGTCAATGCAAATTTAAGCATCCGTATTCTTTTTGTTGCCTTTTTGCGTATCTTTGCCGCTGCCGACAAAAGGTTGGAAATACTTTGCATATAACACAGCCGGCAGCCATAAAACACCTGTGCCATATTGCCTTATTGCGGCGTGCCTACAAAAAAATATTTTATTTATTTAAAATACGCACAACCAATGCTTCAAACCATAGAACAACTCTTAGGCGCCGAAAAAACGGCATACCTGCTTCAACACCGGTGTACCACCGTACCGAAAGACCAATTGTACCTGCCCGGCGGCGATTTTGTTGACCGTGTATGGAGCGGTACCAACCGCAACATACAAACCCTTAGAAGTATGCAAACCCTGCACGGGCATGGCAGGCTTGCCAACAGCGGCTACCTGTCTATTTTACCTATTGACCAAGGCATTGAACACAGCGGCGGCTCGGCTTTTGCACCCAATCCCATTTATTTTGACCCCGAAAACATTGTTAAACTGGCCATTGAGGGCGGTTGCAATGCAGTAGCCACTACATTTGGCGTATTGGGCGCAGTGGCACGGAAATATGCCCATAAAATACCCTTTGTGGTAAAAATAAACCACAACGAGTTGCTGAGCTACCCCAATAAATTCGACCAAATTATGTATGGCTCTATTGAAGACGCCTGGAATTTAGGCGCTGTGGCAGTAGGCGCTACCATTTACTTTGGAAGCGACGAATCTACCCGTCAAATTCAGGAAGTGGCACAGGCATTTGAAATGGCACACGACTTGGGCATGGCCACTATTCTCTGGTGCTATACCCGAAACAACGGCTTTAAAAAAGATGGTAAAGATTACCACACCGCTGCAGACCTTTCCGGCCAAGCCAACCACTTGGGCGTAACCATTCAGGCCGATATTATTAAACAAAAACTTCCCACCAACAACGGTGGGTTTACCGCCATCGGGTTTGGCAAATCGCATCCCAAAATGTACACCGAACTGGCTACCGACCACCCCATTGACCTTTGCCGGTATCAGGTTATCAATAACTATATGGGCAGAATTGGGTTAATTAATTCGGGCGGCGAATCTAAAGGAGCCTCTGATTTGGCCGAAGCTGTAGAAACCGCCATTATTAACAAACGTGCCGGCGGCATGGGGCTTATATCAGGACGCAAAGCATTTCAAAAACCGGTGGCAGAAGGGGTTAAACTGCTTCATGCCATACAAGATGTGTATTTGAGCAAAGAGGTAACCATAGCCTGATAAAAACCGCCAACAAATAGCGGGTTAAACCGGCGCCGGTAAAGCAAAATGCTGTATTTACCGGAGCCGGTTTTGTTTTGCCCCTGCCCTACCTAAAACATTTGGTGTAAATTAACACCAAAGCAAGTATGAGCAACAAAATTCGGAAAACAAACAATTGCCTTCGGTTCATAATGTGTATTTATTTAGGTTGTACCTTTGTTGGTGATGCTCTTCACTAATTTCCTTTCATGTTAACGCAAAGTTTTGCGCAAAGTTCCGTAAAGTTTTTTTGCTCTATATGGTCAATGCTTCCAATCAGCAGGGAACCAGAGAAAATGCCGGGATTTACAGATAATACCTATAATAGTTGCCATAATGTTAGCTGTTTAGCAAAACGAACCAGGTAAAGTTTGCAAGATACTGAGAAGTTTTTTGGGGGCAACCGTTTTGCAAATTCTGATTGCAATCTGCTTTTGCCCGATTGAAAGTTATGCTCCTTTGTGCCTCCTGCCGGCCTCCTGTTGCCGGTGTTTGTTGCAGGCTGTTTGGGCATAAAAACCCGCAGCCATACCCATTAATCATACTGCGTTAAAGCCACTTGGGGCAATGGCTTTAACGCAGCTGCACCAAATTTTTTTTCGGGTAATGAAAAGCAGTAACCAATAAGTGTTTATATTTGGCCGAAATTAGCTTAACATGAACATTCCTGAAAATTTACGTTACACACACGACCACGAGTGGCTTAGGTCTGATGAAAAAGGCGTATTTGTGGGTATAACCGATTTTGCGCAGAGCGAACTGGGCGATATTGTATATATCGACATTACCACGCTGGGGCAACACTTGTCAAAAGGCGAAGCTTTCGGCACGGTTGAAGCTGTAAAAGCAGTATCGGAGTTGTTTATCCCCATTAGCGGAAAAGTGGTGGCGGTAAACGAAAACCTTAACAACCAACCCGATTTGGTGAACGCTGACCCTTACGGCGACGGTTGGATAATACAACTGGAACCCGATGACCCGGCCGATACCGGCAGCCTGCTGGATGCCACAGCCTACGCCGAACTCATTGGAGCATAACAGCACCTGTACCATGCTGCTAAAACTGGCAACCTTTGCATGTGCGCTTATTATATTTGCATTATCGGTTGTAAGGGTGCCTGCGGTAAATTCTATACCGGCGCCGTTTATTGATAAAATTGCCCACTTCATTATGTATGGCACCTTAACCATAATGGCATTATATGCATTTAGAGGTTATACGCAAAAACGGGCAAAACGATGGCTGTTATTGATTTTGGGGTTAGTTTCATACGGTTTTTTCATAGAAATCATTCAAAAAAAATTTTTTTCGTACCGAAGTTTTGAAATATCCGATATTCTCGCTAACATTACGGGCATTTTAGTGTCATTACTCATTTACGCTCTTATTCATTTGAAAGAACATCAAAAACACATTGTATGAGTCCCTGGTGGTTTCTGGTCATTCTGTTAGGTGGTCCTGCACTTGCGTGGGCACTGTTTACTTTCCTGTTTAGCCGCAAGAATACCGAAGCGGTAATGGAAAGCAACCTTCAAAATAAAAATAAGTATTACCTGCGCAAATACCCCGAAGTAGATGTGCATAATTTCAGAAGCACCTATATGTTAATAGGACTGCTTATTTCCATGGGTTTTTCGCTTTTTGCATTCAGTTGGTACGACAAACCGGCCGAAGTTGCTAAAAACCTTGGCGAAGTGCAGCTTTTAGATGAGATAGAGCAGCTTCCGCCGCCTACCTCGCAGGCGCCCCCGCCGCCCCCGCCCCCGCCGCCCCCGCCGCAAATTGAAATTGTTTCTGACGAAGAAATTATTGAAGATGAGCCGGATGTGCTGAACACCGAAGCTGAAGAAGAAACACAGGTAGAGCCACAGGAAGTAGCGGTGGAAGAAGTAAAAGAAGAGGTGAAAATTGAAATTAAAGAGCCGCCCAAAGAAAAAGAAGTAGAAGAACCCGAAATTTTTACCATAGTAGAAGAAATGCCCGAATATCCGGGTGGTCAGGCCGCTCTGTTTAAATTTCTTGCAGAAAATACCAAATACCCGCCCATGGCCCGCGAAAACGGCATTGAGGGCACAGTTTATGTGGGTTTTGTAGTTTTGGAAGACGGCACCATAAACAACGTACAGGTAAAACGCGGTTTGCCCGGTGGTGGCGCCGGCTGCGATGAAGAGGCTATAAGGGTTGTAAAAACCATGCCCAAATGGAAACCCGGTAAACAACGCGGTAAAGCCGTGCGCGTAGCTTATACCCTGCCGTTTAAATTTAAACTGGAGTGATGCCGTAGCGGCTCTGTTTATTACAATCTGCCTGACGATAACAAAAAACGTACTTATTTAGGTTGTACCTTTGTTGGTGATGTTCTTAACTTTAATTTTACCGCAAAGAAGGCAAAGTTTGGCGCAACGATTTACAGACTGTACCTGAATAGTCACCAAAAGACAACAAAAGGCTGTGCCACTCCGGCGCAGCCTTTTGCTTTAAGGGCTTAAAACAGGTGGTTTTGCTGCCTGTAATTTGCAATGCCGACTGTATTTGCCGGGTAAAAATGATTTTGCAGCAGCAAAAGAAATTCTATAAACATTCTGACTTTATATATGCAAATGGGGGTAAAAATTGTGAAATAATTGTTGTATCTTAGAGCCGGTTAAAAATAGTTATCCATGAAAAACTCAAGTTGCCTGAGCATGTATTTTGCAGTTTCCCTACTTGTTTTTGGGGCTTGTAGTTTGCAGGCGCAAAACAAAAAAGCGCTTGCCGGCAAAGAGATATTGCAAACTGCAGAGGTAATGCCGCAGTTTCCGGGCGGACAAAATGCACTTTTTCTTTTTATGTCTGAAAATACGCGCTACCCTGCATCTGCCCAACAGTTGGGCATTGAAGGAACCGTTTATGTTGGGTTTATAGTAGAACCCGACGGCAGCATCAGCAATATTGCCATCTTAAAAGGCCTGCCCGAAGGCGGTGCAGGCATAGAAGCCGAGGCGCTAAGGGTAACTACCCTTATGCCCAAATGGGAACCCGGTATGCAAGACGGCAATAAAGTGCGGGTTTCCTACTCACTGCCATTTAAGTTTAAATTAGACAAACAGCGCAAAACAAAGAAACTTATGCCCAATTAACACCTGTATCGGGCAATACAAGTTTATACGCACAACCCTACAGCCTTGCAGCAATTTACCTGTGTAACCCCGAACAAGGTATTGCAATATGGCAGCCGTATAACCGCCACAAAATGGCAAGAACAATATTTTAGCTTATTTACCCCGGTAGCCTCCGCTCATTTCAACCAACAAGCCTTTTAGTTTGTTTAAAAGCCCGGTGCAAACACCCAAGCTATTGCTGTGGCATATTAACAAACCTGTTTTTTTCGTTAATTACCTGCCGCAGGCTTTTAACCACGCCCAAACCGCAACATGCGGCAGTTAAAAAATCGGGGTATTTTTTTTACTTTATTTTCAAGGCAAAACCATCAAGCGTTATGTTCCGATACTTTCTGTATGTTTTCATGCTTCTCACCTCTCATGCACTTTTTGCACAGGATAACCTGCAACAAGACCTGCGTTTGGCGCAACAATACACCCGGCAGGGAGAGTATGAAAAAGCAGCTTCCATTTATGAGCGCCTGTATGAACAGAACCCCAAAAGCAGCATGTACTACCGCAATTATTACAATGCCCTGTTGGCCGTTAAAGACTTTACCCGCGCCGAAGAATTGGTAAAAAAACAACTGAAACAAGATAAAAACGACCCGACACTTTACATTGACCTTGGGCTGTTGCTGAAAGGACAAAGCAAATTTGAAGATGCAGATGCCGAATTTGAAAAAGCGCTGAAAATGGCAAAAGACAACCAAATTCAAAACATTGCCTCTGTTTTTTCAAATGCCGACGAACATAACTACGCCATAAAAGCCTATTTAAAAGGCCGCGAAATTTTTAAAGACAGCAGGATGTTTTCGCGCGAACTGGCGCAGGAGTACAAACAAACCGGCGACACCAACAACGCCATCTCCTGTTACTTAGATTATGCAGCCATACAGCCAGACCATATTCAAATTATATACAACGAATTGCAGCGGTTTACCAATGAGGAAGAGGATATAGAAGAACTGCAACGCCAGTTATACAGCCGCATTCAAAACGAAACCAGTGAACTTATTTATACCGAAATTCTGATTTGGGCATTTTACCAGCAAAAAGACTTTGAACAAGCTTTTATACAGGTAAAAGCCTTAGACAAACGGCTGAACGAAGACGGGAAACGCTTAATGGAGCTTGCCAAAAAAGCCTTAACCGAAAAACAGTACGATATTGCCATTGGCGCCTATGAATACGTGATAGCCAAAGGCGAAAACAACCCGCTTTATGTTAATGCCCGCGAAGAACTGCTGAATTGCCGAAACGAAAAAATTACCGCTACCCCCAATTATACCCAGGAAGACCTTCGGGGTTTGGAGGCTGATTATATTGACTTCCTCCGGTTGTTTGGTAAAAATGCCAACACCATATCTTCCATTCGCGACCTTGCAGCACTGTATGCCTATTACCTTAATATTACCGACAATGCCATTACCCTGCTCGAAGATGCCCTGCGCATGTCATCGGTGAGCGCTTACAACCGCGCGCTTACCAAATTAGACCTCGGCGACTACTACCTCATGAAAGGCGAAATTTGGGATGCTACGCTCTTATACTCGCAGGTGGACAAAGATTTTACCGACGACATGCTGGGCGAAGAAGCGCGGTACAAAAATGCCCGTCTGTCTTATTTTAACGGCGATTTTGAATGGGCACAAGCCCAGCTAAACGTGCTGAAAGCCTCTACCTCTGAACTGATTGCCAATGATGCGCTTAAACTTTCGGTTTTTATTACCGATAACATGGGCTTAGATACCTCTGCCGTTCCTATGCAAATGTTTGCCCGTGCCGATTTGCTTATAGTGCAAAAAAAATATGCCGCTGCTATTACCACCTATGACTCGCTGAACCGCATGTTTCCGGCACACACCTTAGACGATGACATTTTGTACTCAAGAGCAAATATCAGTATTGAACAACGGCAATACACACAGGCGGCGCAATATCTTGAAACCCTGCTGAAAAGCTACGGCAAAGATATTTTGGCCGATGACGCTTTATTTACCCTTGCACAACTGAACGAAAAACATTTTGATAACAAGGATAAAGCCCTGGAGTGTTATCAAAACCTGCTCATACAATATCCCGGCAGTTTGTATGTGGTAGAATCCCGCAAACGATACCGGCAACTTAGAGGCGAAAGGGTAAATTAACCAACCCGGAAAACCAGAAATATGCATACCGATACCATTGATAACAAAGACATGGAGCAGGCATTTAAAAACCTGCTTACCGAAATGAAACCTGTTTTTGGCCGCCGGCCCAACCTTCAGAGTTTAATTTTTCTTATTGGCGTTCAGGAATTGGGGCAACTGCACCGTACCTTCAACAAAGAAGAAAAACAAGACCTTATGCACCTGGCAGTTTGCCGGTTGCTTAGCCAGTGCGGCTATTTTGAATTTGACCATATTGACCAGGACGGCTGGCCGCATTACCGCCCCCTGCAACCCATGCCCCACGATATGAAAGGGCTAAACCAACAGGAAACCCTGCTGAAAGAACAAATTTTACATTACTTTGGTAAAACGTGGTAGCTAAAAACCCCAATTGCCTTGCCACCTTTGCCATTTTTTACGGCAAACAAGCTTTTTTGCGGCAACTTTTGGGTAAAACCGCCGGCAGATAGTAACTTTGCAGTCAAATCTAATATTCACCCAAAAATTTTAATCAACAATGAAAAAAATAACCTTATTTGTTCTGCTTTCGGTTTTCCTGCTCAATGCCTGCAAACCCAAGCAAGAAACCACAGAAACGGCAAAAACAGAAACACCACCGGCGCAAACCCAGCAGCAACAAACGCCCCCACCGGCAGCCGGCGGTAATGAAGGGCAGCAATTTATTCGCGGTATTAACCCGCAGGAAATGCTTAACCTCATAGCCAATGCCAAATTTGACAAAGACATTGACGCCACCATAGAAACCAGCAAAGGCAACATACACGTTACACTCTATGCCACCAAAACACCCAAAACCGTAGCAAACTTTCTGGGGTTGGTTGACCGTGGTTTTTACAACGGGCTGAATTTTCACCGCGTTATTCCCGATTTTATGATACAGGGCGGCTGCCCCTTTGGCAATGGCCGTGGTAACCCGGGCTATAAATTTGAAGACGAAACCCGCCCCGATTTAAAACACAGTTCTCCCGGTATTTTATCTATGGCAAATTCGGGACCCAATACCAACGGCAGCCAGTTTTTTATTACCCATAAAGAAACACCCTGGTTAGACGGAAAACATACCGTTTTTGGAAAGGTAAAAGGCCCCGAAGACCAGAAAGTGGTAAATGCCATCGTTCAGGGCGACCAAATTATTAAAATTACCTATCAAAAATAATTGCCGGTTTTATTGCACCTGTATGTTATACTGAACATACCGCAAAGCAAAAACCCTGTTTCAAACCATCTGAAACAGGGTTTTTTCATGGTATTGTCATAATACGGCAAAGTTTTCGGATTTATAACATATCGGCATTGTTTGTGTGGTAATTAGCTATTCAGTATCATAAAACTATTGCAACAACATGAAAAAAGTAACCACCCTCGCCATTTTATTAATTGCCTGCCTATTGCCTTACTATGTTGACGCCCAACCGGTATTGAGCAATAATTACAACCCAAGTCCGCAGCCGGGTACCATCATTAACATAACAAGGGTAAACACCGGCGCTATTACCCAAGGCGCATCGGGAGCCAATATTACCTGGAACTTTGAGTCTCTGTCAATGGTAAATGCCAAAACAGGTACATTTGTAGTGCCTAATGCCACACCTTTCGGGGCTTCGTTTCCTAATTCAACCATAGCCATAGCCTACAACCCGGGTATAGAATACGGTTCTTACACTGCAAATTATGAGTTTTTCAATGTATCGGATGCCGCATTTCTTAAAAACGGATTTGTAAACAATGCCGCAACACCTATTGCGGTTAATTACGCAGACCCGAAAGTGCTGCTGCCCTACCCGTTTACCTACGGCAATGCTCATATTGACGATTTTTCGGCAACCTATACCAGTGGAACGGTAAATGTAACAGAAAACGGCAGCTTTACCGTAAACGCCGATGCCTACGGCACCTTGGTTTTACCCTACGGAACCATTCATAATGTTGTGCGGCTGCATTTCATAGAAAACTATACCCAAACCATTCCGGGGTTTGACCCCTTTGAATACACCGTGGAAACGTATGCCTGGTACCATCCGAAACTGGCATATCCGTTTTTCAGCATTTCCTCGGAAGAGGTAAACGGTTCGCCCCAACCCAGCATTATTGCCCGTTATATTGAACTGGCTGGTTTTGACGACTCTGTTGAACCCGTGGGCATAAGCGAGGTTCACAACCCGGCATCGGTAAAGGTGTGCCCCAACCCAATGCAACAAAGTGCAGCAGTTACCCTTGACATGGCACAAGCCGGCAATGCAGAGGTATCGGTTTACAATGCAGCCGGACAACTTGTATCAAATGTGTTTACCGGCTACCTGCAGCCGGGCAGGCACATATTAAATTTCGCCGCCGCAGACCTGCCATCGGGTTTGTATTTGCTTGAACTAACCACCAACCAAAGCAAACAATCCGTAAAATTAATCATACAGTAACAATACCAATAATATAGTACAAAAAAAGCGGCTTTACCGTTGGGGTAAAGCCGCTTTTTTTATGAATGCCTAAAACGAGGCAATTCACTAAACAAACTGTGCTACTTTTTCAGATGAACCTGTTCAATACCCACAGGTGCCGTATGTTGTGTATGCAAAAAACTTTTACCGGCCTGTTTTAGGTGCAATAAAGCCAGCATTTGGTTGAAAATAAACAACGGCAACCCCCATAGCGCCTGCCATATTTGCCGGGGCGCATTACTTAACCGCAACACCCAAAAAATATTAACAATAAAAAGCGCAATACCCAATGCCATAACCATAAACCACCTGCTGCCCAAGAAACCAAAATTAACCAATGCCAGCAACACCGAACCAAACAACAATATAAACAGTGGCGGTATAAGCGCAAAAACACCGGCAATAAACAAATTAAGACTACCGCCCCAAATACCCCGGGCCGTAAGTCTTGCAGCTTGTGGCAGGTTTTGAAAATAGGCATACAACCACCTTGTGCGCTGCCGTTTTACCTGTGCAGCCGCTTTTACCTTTTCATCATACACTATTGCTTCTTTTGCAAAGGCAATAACCTGCCGCCTGTTGAGCAGAAAATTTTGCAGCAGTTTATCTTCGGCCACAATAACCCGGCCGCTTTCTAAAAGTTGCATTATTTGGGGGCTGTACAAAAATTCTTTCAATAAACCGGTTTGTACCGCCATACCCGAGCCTGCAATGGTAGCCGATGAACCAAGCAGATAGGGCACGTAGCGCTCAATATAGTTTTTATAAATTTCGCCGGTTGCATCGGCACAGGCATAAATGGTGTCTAAGTTTTTAGCTGTGCGTTTTCCTTGTACAACATGATAGCCCTGCTGCAGATATTGATTCAGTTCCATTAAAAAGCCCGGAGCAGCCAGATTATCGGCATCAAACACAACCGTATGGGAATGCGGCCGGATATAATTTTCTACAGCATACTGTATGGATTTAACTTTTGCATGAAACGGCACAAAGGGCATAAGCACAGTTACCCGACCATCGGGAAAAATGCGGTTATCAAGTTCTGCAATATCGCAGTCATCGGCAATCAGGTAAATATGATAGTTGCTGTAGTTTTGCATGAGCAATGCATCTACTGCAGGCAGGGCAACGGTTAAATTGCGGTAGGCGGTAATAATACAGCCAAAATCGGCTGTTTCCCCAACCTGCTGCGGCATATTGCCCAATTGCACGTTATTTCTCTTTCCCCAAAAAAACGAAACAGCAGTTGCAACCAACGGAAACAAAAGAAACCAAAGAGCAAGCAGGCTTGCCAATTTTAATAATAAAAAGAGTATTGCTTCCATGAACTTCAGGCGGGGTTAATATTGTAGAATGTATTCTTTTTTGAACTCAAATGCCAAAGTACGCCCTGCAAAAAAGACTGCAAATGTGCATACTGCCTTTTTACAATATAGACAACAATATTTTTGGGTAAGGTTACAAAGGTAAAAAACAGCAGAAAAACGGCAAGTTGCCATTTACCGGCATTCCGGCGCATAAACAAAATGCGGTTGCGGGTAAGGAAATATGTTTTCAGCGGGTTGGTCTTCCCTACCGACATTGATTCTTTGTGATATACCGCAGCTTTAGGTTCTACCCAAATACTGAAACCCATTCGCCGTATTTGCTCGCACCAGTCTAACTCCTCATAGTATAAAAAATAATCTTCGGGCATTAGGCCTGCTTTCTCAATTGCTGCCCTGCTAATAAGCATAGCAGCCCCGTGTGCATAGGGCGTTTGCGCTACATTTGTGTATTGCCCTTGGTCAGGTTCATATTCGCCTATTGTGGTGTTGCGGGCAGTATAGGGGTTTACCTGCGTGTAACCTACGTATTGTATGAGCGGAATTCCGTTTTTGCTTGCTGCCGAAAGATGGTAGCAGATTTTGGGACAAACTACGCCCGCATTCCGATGACGCTCAAATACAGGCAATAAGTTATCCAACACATCGGGGTTAAGCTCTACATCGTTATTCACCAAAAAAAGATATTCGCCCCGCGCCGCCCGAATGCCCAGGTTGTTGCCGCCTGCAAAACCCAAATTGGTATTGCTGCAAATGAGTTGTACTTCGGGATAATTTTGTTTGATAATATCGGGAGGATTTATCCTTGAACCGTTATCCACCACAATAACCTCATAATTGGAGTATTGCAATTTTTTCACCGATGCCAGTAATTCGCAGGTGAGGGCAGGCTGATTGTAGTTAACGGTAATGACAGATACGAGCGGTTGTTTCATGTGGTTTGCTGTTTGTAAAATAAAACATACTTATACTTCTTCCTTTTGCAGCATGGCAGGAAATGTTTTTAAAATAATAAGCAAATCTAACTTGAAACTGCAGTTTTGCGCATAATCATTATCGAGCTGTATGCGTTCTTCGGCCGACATGTTGGCTTTTCCGCGTTTGGTTACCTGCCAAAGCCCCGTAATGCCGGCAGGCGCCAAAAACCTTTTAGCCCAAATATCGCGGGTTAACTGTTGCGCCTCGTACAAAGGCAGCGGACGGTTTCCTACAACAGACATATCGCCTTTTAACACATTGATTAATTGCGGCAGTTCGTCTAAACTGGTTTTGCGAATAAACCAGCCTACACGGGTTACCCGTGGGTCGTTGCTTATTTTTACAAAAGACGTGTTATTGCCCGGCGCCTGTTGCTCTTCATTAGTCGGGGCATACTGGTTCAGGTGAGACAAACTGTTAAGTTCTTTGTCTGCTGCCTGTGTCATAGACCTGAATTTGTAAAAATTGAAAATCCGGTACCCCGCTCCTGCCCTTTTTGATTTGTACAATACCGGGCCTTTCGATTCGAGTTTTATGGCCAAAGCAATAAGCAACATCAGCGGCCCAAAAACAATAAGTGCAATGAAAGAAAAAATAATATCAAATATTCTCTTTGCCATTGGCATCTTTACATATCCGGCAAATTCTTCGTCGTCGGATGCCGGTTTAGCACTTGCTTTATGCAGGCTTAAAAACTCAATTCTGTTCCCAATCTGTTCCCAATCTGCGGGCAAGGCATAAAAGTCATCTACCAAGCCCGTTTTTTGAAGCATGGACACAATTTTTGCAAAATCATTGCCGGTAAAAGAATGCCTTGAAACAACTATAAAGGGAATACTTTTTAAGTAGTGATGTTTTTGCATGCGAACTGCAAATTCAAATCCTGTTGTTTCAAAACAGTTTAAATCGCAAATAAATGCAAATGGTAATTCTACTTTGCGGCTTGCCACCAATTTGGCAACTATTGTATCTGAATTTTCGGTTACAGTTGTAAAACAATATGGGGAAGAATTTTCTACTAACTGGCTTAAGGACTCTTTCAAAGTTGCATCATTGCTTATCACCAACATTTTTTTGCAATGAGGTACAACAGCATTTTCTGCCACCGGTGAAAATGTTTCGGTAATTTTTGGAGCGCTCCTGAAATAAAGCATGTTGTTCTGTTCCATTTTACTGCATTTAATTTGGTTTCCCCATGTCTTCAGAACCATCTGCAATACAAATATTTATTTGACACAGATTGCCGGAAACAAAGGTAAGCCGGTTAATAAGGTTACTGCTGCTTATCGCCAATATGTTTATTAAGCACATTGAAAAGCAAACTTGGGTCAAACGGCTTAGGCAGAAAATCATTACCGCCCATTTCAAGAAACCGCTTCATTTCACCGCTTCTTTCTGTACCAGACAATGCAATAACCGGTATGGAAGAGAAAAAACCACTTTGCCTTACATTTTTCAGAAAACTGAAACCGTCAAAGCCGGGCATATTAATATCGGTAAGAATGGCATCGGGCAAATTCCCGAAATCTAACCACTTCATACCTTCTAAACCATTTTTTTTCGTAGTTACTTCATATTGCTTGCTTAAAAGGCAACTTAACAACATACGAATGCTGTTGTCGTCTTCTACGACCAGAATTTTTTTCCTTTTCATAAGAATTTTGTTGTTTGGGTTGAACTGAAATGCTTAATAGCATCAAGGATTTACATTTTAAGGGTTTCAATGACTGTTTAATAAGGGGTGTTGTTTCTTGTTTGGTTTTATAGGTTGTGTCAGTGTCAGTATTTTACAAGTTTTTTGGTGGTACTGCTGCCATTTTCCGATGCTGCTCTTAGCAGGTAAAAGCCCGGGAGCAAACCTTCGGCATGAACAATTTCCACATGTTGTCCGGGTTGTTTGTTTACCGTTTGTTGCCAAACTGCCTGTCCTTGTACATTGCAGAGGCTAATTTTTACAAGCCCGGTAATTTCGGGGGCAAGTTGCACAAATATTTCATTTACAAACGGATTTGGATATGCCAGAACAGCCTCATCGGAAAGCGAAATACCACTTTGTACAGCAGGGTTTTCATTACCTGCCTGTTTGCCCGAACTGCTTCCGTCTGATGCCGGCCCGCCGGCAGTTCCCTGGCTAATTACCTCAATGGCAGCTATTTTGGCAGCATTTACCACCGCACTGAAATTAATGTTTAACATGCCATCATTTACAAAAATGCCCGAAAACTCTTTGATAATGGCAGTATTGGGTGCACCTGTTTGGGCAATAATATCAAAATTGGTCAATTCGGCAGGGCCTCCTTCTATATTTACATTAAAAACCCGTTGCCCCGCGGCTGTCCAGTATATTTCTGCAAAATGCAGTTTAACTGTATAATAGCCTGCAACCGGAACCGGAATGTTGTAAGCCAGGTTGTTGCTCCATCCGTAACGCTCGGTTTGGTACAAGGCATCATTAACCGTACCGGCTATGGCCGACAGGGTGGCAAATGAACCGTCGCCGGCAAAATAAGCATCGGCGGCAAAAGTATTGCCGTTCGAGTCTGTAAATGAACTGCCGCCACAATTAATGCGTATAGCCGTGCCGCTGCCTCCGCCGGTGGGTTGGGTTACGGTAAGCGTAAATGTTTGGGTGGCAATATTATTGGCAGCCTGCCCGTCGTTGGCAGTAACCGTAAAAGTTTGGGTGCCAAACTGGTTGGCAACACTTGTAATGGTAATTAGTCCTGTGCTGCTGTTAATGCTAACATTGGCAAATGCCACCGATGCCGGTGAAATAGTGTAGGTTACCACTTGCCCGGCTTCTGCAGGAGGTACGGCATTGGGTATTACGGATACCACCTGTGGCGTGGTAAAATTGGCAGGAACGGTTACAGATACCGGCGACAACACAAAGGTGGGCGGTGTATTGCCGGTAGTGCCGCCCGATGTTTGCCCCAATACTTCAATAGCCGAAATTTTGGCCGCATTCACTATTGCCGTAAACTGTATGTTCAGTATGCCGTCGGTAACACTGATGTTGTCAAACTGTTTCACAATAGCCGTATTAGGTCCGCCGGACTGCGCAATAATGTCAAAATTAGTCAATTCGGCAGGTCCGCCTTCAATGTTTACATCAAATTTGCGCTGGTTGGCGGCTGTCCAGAAAATTTCGGCAAAATGCAATTTTACCGAGTATGTGCCGGCAAGCGGAACCGGTATGTTATAGGCCAAATCATTTGCCCACCCATAGCGCTCGCTTTGATACAGCAAATCATCTGTAGTGTTGGCAATAGGGGCGGTAGTGAGTGAGGTGCTGCCCCCGGCAAAGGCGGCATCGGCCGAAAAAGTTTGCCCGCCCGATGTGGAAAGCGCCGGCCCGCCACAGTTAATTCTGATAGTGGTAGTGTTGTTGCCCGATGGCTGGTTTACCGTAAGGGTAAAACTTTGTGTGGCCGTATTGTTGGCAGCTTGCCCATCGTTGGCTATAATGGTAAACGTTTGGGTACCGTATGCATTGAGCATGGCAGTAATGGTTACCTGCCCTGTAGCATTGTTGATGTTTACAATGGCAAAATTAACCGATGCCGGCGATAAAGTATAGGTTACCGTTTGCGAAACTTCTGCCGGAGGTACGGGTGCAGGTGTTACGGTAATAACCTGGGGAGTAGCAAAATTGGCATTAACGGTTACCGATACAGGGCTAACAGTAAATTGTGGCGGTGTATTAACCGGCGGCGGTGGCGGCGGTGTACCCGAACAGTTTATTGCCCAGCAAACAGCGGCATCAAACAAAGCCCAGCCGTTGGTATTTAAAGAACCGGCAGAATTGGCGTTCAGGAAAAAACCTACCCGGCGGGCGGGTGCAATAAAGCCTCCGTTCATGGCGGCGCCAGCTTCATAGCCAAATATTACCGCTTGCGAAGGCACCCCCGAAACTGTGGCTATTGTTATGGCATTTGCGTTGGGCTGCCCCCACATAAGCCGGTTACCGGTGGTGTAAACCGGTACTGTTCCGCTTAAACCGGCTGCCATGGGGTGTGCTGCATTGGTAATTGCCACCTGTGTTTGGTTGGTGGTGGTTTGCCCGTAATGTGTGCCCGACAGTGTAGAGGTCAGGCTCATGTCATCATAAATCCAGGCTTCCCAGCTTAATACCGGAACCGTAACGTTCTTAAACTTGCTTGCCACCACCGATGCATCTGCCGATGCTGAAATAACTACCAAACTCTTGCCCGTTGCACTGGAGGCATTGGCTACCGACTGGTTTTGGGCTACCACGGTGTAACCGCTGTTTTCCAGACGCATTTTTACGGCCGCATCGCCGGTGTTCAGCGTGGTGCTTTTTGTTACCAGCAAAACAGGTTGTGTAACGGGTGCAATGCCTCCGGCTTCGGCAATTACCTCAATGGCAGCAATGGTTGCCGCATTTATTACCGCGGTAAAGTTAATGGTCAGTATTCCATCGGTAACAGCTATGCCGTTAAAAGTTTTCACCGATGCACTGTTAGCGCCCGCATCGGCATAAATATCATAATCGTTCAATTCCAGGTTGCCACCCTCTATGTTCACATCAAACACGCGTTGCCCCGCCGCGGCAAACTGCAACTCGGCAAAGTGCAGTTTTACGGTATAGTACCCCGTCTGCGGAACCGGTATGGCATACGTAAGTCCGTTGGCATATCCGCTTCGCAGGGTTTGGTAAAGGGCATCGTCTGTTGTATTGGCAATTGGTGTGGTAAGCCAGGTGGTAAAAGTGCTGCTGCTGCTGGTAAAATAAGTATCGGCAATAAAGTTTTTACCATCGGTGGTGGTAAAAGCGTTGCCGCCGGAGTTTATGCGGGTGGCAAAAGTTTCGGTGTTGCCGCTAAGGGGTATGGTAAGTGCAGTAATGGCGCCGGTATTGTTAATGGTAAGCGTGGCATTATGTGCCCCTGTTGTGGCAGGCGCAAACACCACCAAAACAGACACCTGCTGTCCGGGTGCTATAACCAAAGGCAAAGTATTAGGAGCAGACACACTAAAGGCGGCGCTTCCGGAAATGGTTAAACTGCTGATTACCAATGCCTGATTGCCGCTTGCATTGCTAAGTGAAATGGTTTGTGTTACCGATGCGCCGGTTGCTACATACCCGAAAGCAGCCGATGCAGGACTGGCGCTGAAATTGCCTTTTACCGTAGCCGTGCCGCCGGGCAATACGGCGCTAAACAGGTTTAAAGATTCGAGGTTGGCGTTATTGGCAGTTTCGGCAGCATTGGCCGAACCGGCAGCCACATAAACAGCATTTCCTGCAGAAATTGCCTGTGTTCCGTGGCGTCCTTCCAGCATGGGGGTAAGGGTTCGCCAGGTATTGGTGTTAATGTCTAAGGCTTCGGTGCGGGTGTTGGCATTGGCTGCGGTGGGGCTTTGCCCGCCAATAACCATGATTTCGGTGCCCAAAGTACCGGCAACGGTACCCCAGCGGGGGGTAGGAAGATTGGCCGACGGCGGCAGGGTTGACCAACTGCCGCTGGTAAAGTCATACACATCTACCTCGGCAATGGGGGCTATGGCAGTGCCGGGTGCGCCGGTAAGATGACCGCCAATTACATAGAGTTTATTGTCTTTTACTATGGCGTTAAAATGGGTTCTGGCACGCGGGGCATCGGGCAGCGAAGTCCAGGTGTTGGTAGCCGGGTTGTAGGAGTCAAACCAAGGCACCCAACCCGATACATGTCCGTTGGTAATGCCGCCTACCACATAAATTTTGCCGTTATACGCCACTGCACCGGCTGCGCCACGGCGCCTGCCCTGCGGCACCTGCGTGCTGATACCCCAGGTATTGGCAACAGGGTCGTAGTAATACACATCGGCAACGGGTGTTTCATTGGGGTAGTTGCCGGTAAAGGCACAGGGGGCATAAACCAGCCCGTTCATTTCAACAGCCTGAAAATGGTGCAATTCTACCGGTGGTGCAGCGCCATTGCTCCATACATTGGTGGAAGGGTTGTATCGGTTAACCGGTAATGAACTGCCCCTGCCACCCAACAGAATAAACTGGTTGCCCGATTGAACAAAGCCATTGTCGCGACGGGCGGTAAGTTGGCTGGAGCATGCAGGAAAACCATTGCAATTTACCGTTTGCCATACTCCGTTTGCCGAAAGCGGGTCGGTTTTTAACTCAATAAGATCCCATGCAGCCGGAAACGGGCTTCCGGGACCGCTGGAGGTTGCTATAATGCCTATGGCAGCCACCTGCAACCACGAAGCAGGTATGGTAAAAGGCGCTCCCAGGTTTGTTCTTGCGCCGCTGTTAATGGAATAGGCAGGCTGTACAGTAAGTGTAACGGGGTTTATGATAAGGTATAAATCAACCCAGTTGGCATTAAGTATAGGTACCCAGTAAATAAACGAACTGGCTACCACATCGTTTTGCTCTTTCACTATCTGAATGCCGCCAAAGCCGCCGTTGGCAGCGGTTGCAATTTTAATATAATTGCTTTGGTTGCCGGTTCCTATAAAAACACCCATTGACTGATTGTTGGCAGGGTTAAAACCGGCAAACGGCGTTTTAATGCGGGTGTGCAGGCAATATGGCGTGGTAGCTCCCTGTACATTTACCCCGGTCTGAAATGCGTACTGTTGGGTATTACCAAAACCCAAAGCATCGCCTTCGGGTACATTATCAACGGTTAGCACACCGGCAGCGCCGCCAATGGTCATTTGGTCAATATTATACTGGTTCAGGTAATTGGTGGTTCCGTTGGTCATAAGCCCGGTAAAACCGGTATTGTAAATGCCGCCCGGCGTTGAGCCATCGTTATCCCATGTTATTGAAAAAGGCATTACGCGGTTAATGCCGTTGGTATTATCAATGGCAAACGCATCGGAAAGGTCGGGAATGCCATCGTTGTCATCATCGGTATCCACCAAATCAGATACCAGGTCATTGTCATTATCGCGGGGTTTGCTGGCTGCCGAGCAGGGATTGGTTCCGTTGAGTTGTTCATCGGTATTGGAATAACCGTCGTTATCGGCATCGCCGGTGGCAGGCAGGTTGTTGGGGTCGCAGGTAACAGGAGTTGAACCGGCATAATCATTGGGTTCAAAAATATAGATGGGTTCATTGCCAAATACGTTGGCAGTCCACACCGTTCCCGGAAAAGGTCCGGCATCGCCCTGCGCAACCACATCGAGGGGCAAACTTGATAATCCCGAAAAAAGTTCGGTAGCTCCGCCGGGTACTACTGCCGTGCCGGCTGCATTGAGTTGTATGCGGTACACCTTGTTGTTCCACGATACTGCCAACAGGTTATTTTTAAGGTTGTTGCCAAAGTTGGAGGCGGTGTATTCGGTTAGGCCGTTGGTGGAGGCGGGTATTGTAAGCAGTGAGCCGTCGGCAGTGCCCGGGTAGAGGTAATTACACTCGGCCGGATTTTCCATTCCTGCCGGTATGGGCGATTGCGGATTGGTTATATTAAAGGTATTGTTGCGGTTGGCGCGGGTTAAATTAGGATGCCCGGCATAAAAACCTTGTTGTGTTACCAAGTGCAGTTGGTCGGGTTGCGAGGTACCGGGTTCTACTACCGAATAAATGCAGGAAGCAGGCGGACCGCCCCAGCCGCTGTTGGGTCCGTTATCGAAGGTGTACATTTTACCCGATGTGGTAATAACCAAATCGTAAGGGTTCCGGTATCCGGAGGAATAAATTTGCACCGGCCCGTTGGGCACCAGCATTGCCTGATTTTTACCGTCGTTTCCGCCAAAGGGGTCGTTGGGGTCGGTAAATCCTGCGGTGGTGCCGGTGTTGGAGCGGTCTTCGTCATCAAGAGTGGGTAAGTCGTAAGTTGAATTTCCAATGGCAGTCAGATTTACAGCCAGAATTGCGGTAGAATAGGCATACTCAGGGTGGAAACTGAAATTGGCCGATAAGGCGCCCATATTGGTATGTCCGCCTTGCGTTACATATAAGGTATTGGTGGCGGCGTTCAGTTGCATACCATTAGAGCCGTGATTTTCTTCGGAACGTGGCAGCCCTCGCACTAAGTCGGTTTTTACCCACTGTGTGCCCGTCCAGTTCAACCTCGACAAAATGCCCGAATTGGTATCGAGGTTACTGTCTTCGCCCGTAGGGCCGGCACCTATGCGGGGGTCGCTGGAACAAATGTAAATAATTGGCGACTGAGCCGTTCCGGTTACTAAAATGCCGGTAACCTGCCTGCCCCACACCGAACTGTTGAGCGTACCATCATCGTTGCGGTTGGGCATTTGGGCTATTATATCAATTTGCTGCGAGGCTGTAATCTGGTAATTGTTGGCAGCAACCCGTTGTACGGTAAAAATTTTAATGATGCCGTTTTGTTGTGCAACATACAGCCGTCCATCGGGCCCAAATTGCAGCGATGTGGGGTTATTAAGCCCTGTTCCGGCTAAAGAACTCATGCCAAAACCAACAGTTTGTGCCTGTACATAGTCAAGTACTGATAATAATAAAAAGAGAATAAAACAAGTCGAAATCTTTAAAAATGCCTTAAAATAAAGACTTGCAGCATTCAATTTTTTACCCTTTGGGTTTGCTTCGGGTGCAAGCCCCGTTAAAACAGGGGCAGTCTTTTGTTGTTTGGGTTTAAAGCGTAACATTTGAGCGGTTTTTTCGTAGTTAATTAACGCTACAAAATTAATCACTTTCTGACAATTAAATGACACACCCCATAACATTTTGCAAATTCTTGCATAAATGATTCAAAAACAAACATGCTAATATGTTTGATAGAAGATAGTAAAATTTAAACGCCGGCAGCATTTCGGTTTTTTAATCAACACATATATTTTTAATAAAACCATTAAATTCATAAAAACAATAAATTACACATAAAAATTAAAATAAAGTATTTTAATTGCCACCCCAAGCCTGTTTTGGCATTTCCATGCAAATGATGCCCGCAACAAGGAAAGCAAAAAAGCAGAAACGAGTTTTGCATTAAAATTAATTAACTACAACAATTTAGTACACCATAAACAGGCACTTATGTGGACGTTTCTTTGCAGAGTGGTACAAAGCGCCATTACCAAAGCCGGCAACCGGATATTCAGCCGGCAGACAACAGCAAATTTTAAAGGATTATACAGCTTTGGCTAACTTATGTTAACATGCCGGCATTACAGCAAACAACCGCCATTTACCATTGTACCGGGCAACAACAGCGGGCTTTTAGTATGGATATGGGGTCAAAATTGCGGCAGTGTATAAAATATTGGCAAAAAAGCCCTATTTTTGCGGCAACATGGATAATATTAGAAATTTTTGCATCATAGCTCACATTGACCACGGTAAAAGCACCTTGGCCGACCGCCTTTTGGAAACTACCAACACCATACCCGAACGCCGGATGCAGGCGCAGTTGCTGGATAATATGGATTTGGAACGCGAACGGGGCATTACCATAAAAAGTCATGCCATTCAAATGGATTATACCCATTCCGATGGGAAAAAGTATGTGCTTAATCTTATTGACACGCCCGGCCACGTAGATTTTTCATATGAGGTATCGCGTTCTATTGCAGCCTGCGAAGGCGCTTTGCTGCTGGTAGATGCCACACAAGGCATACAGGCGCAAACAATTTCCAACCTTTACCTGGCCATTGACCACAATCTCGAAATCATTCCTATCATTAACAAAATTGATATGGAAGGCGCTATGATTGAGGAAACAGCCGACCAGATTATTGATTTGATAGGCTGCAAAAAAGAGGAAATACTGGAAGCAAGCGGTAAAGCAGGCATTGGTATTCAGTCCATATTAGACGCAATTATTTCCAGAGTACCCGCACCTAAAGGAGACCCCGAAGCACCACTGCAGGCATTGATTTTCGACTCGGTGTTTAACTCTTACCGCGGGGTTATAGCTTATTTCCGTATAGTAAACGGCAGACTTAGAACCAATGAAAAGGTAAAATTTGTAAACACTGGCAAAGATTACCTGGCCGACGAAATAGGTATATTGCGCCTCGACCTGGAACCCAAACCCGTTTTGGAGGCCGGAAATGTAGGGTATATTATTACCGGCATTAAAAAATCTACCGAAATAAAAGTGGGCGATACCATTACCACTTTTGCCAACCCCTGCACAGAGTCTATTCATGGGTTTGAAGACGTAAAACCCATGGTTTTTGCAGGTATTTACCCCTTAGATGCCGAAGACTACGAAGACCTGCGCGACTCGCTCGAAAAACTGCAACTCAATGATGCCGCATTGGTGTTTGAACCCGAAACATCGCTGGCACTGGGTTTTGGTTTCCGTTGCGGGTTTTTGGGTATGCTGCACCTTGAAATTGTGCAGGAACGCCTTGACCGCGAATTTGACATGGGCGTAATTACCACCGTTCCCAACGTATCTTACTACGCCTATACAAAAGGGAAAAAAGCCGAAAAAATACTGGTAAACAACCCGGCCGACCTGCCCGATATTTCTATATTGGATTATGTGGAAGAACCCTATATTACCGCCCAAATTATTACCAAGCCCGAATACATTGGCGCAATCATGAAACTCTGCCTCGATGAAAAACGGGGCATGCTCAAAAACCAAATGTACCTTACCACCACGCGCATTGAGTTAACCTACGAAATGCCCTTGGGCGAAATTGTATTTGATTTTTACGACAAACTCAAAACCGTATCAAGAGGTTATGCCTCTTTTGATTACCACATTTCGGGCTATCAGCAGTCTGAATTGGTAAAATTAGATATTTTACTCAACGGCGACCGCGTTGACGCACTTACCGCCCTCATCCACAAAAGCAAAGCATACGAGTTTGGGCGTAAAATATGTGCCAAATTAAAAGACCTGTTGCCGCGGCAACAGTTTGTAATTGCCATACAGGCAGCTATCGGGGCAAAAATTATTGCCCGCGAAACCATTAGCGCACTGCGCAAAGACGTAACCGCAAAATGCTACGGCGGCGACATTACGCGCAAGCGCAAACTGCTCGAAAAACAGAAAGAGGGCAAAAAACGTATGCGCCAGATTGGCTCGGTAGATGTTCCGCAGGAGGCATTCCTGGCGGTTCTTAAACTTAACGATTAACCCTCAGCCGCCCTCCAGATGCTTACACCCGAAGCCATAGACAGTGTGCGCCTGCACTTTAGTCCTGAAAGTCTTTGGATACTTAACTTTTGCCTCGGATTTATTATTTTTGGCGTGGCGCTGGAATTAAAACTCCGGCATTTCAAAATGGTAATGACCAACCCCAAAACGGCAGCCATAGCCCTTACCGCACAACTGGTGCTGATGCCGCTTATTACACTTGGGCTTATTTACCTCTTCCGGCCTATGCCAAGCATGGCATTGGGCATGATGCTGGTGGTTGCCTGCCCCAGTGGCAGTGTAGCCAATTTTATATCGCTCAACTCAAAGGCCAACGCGGCGCTGTCGGTAAGTCTTACCGCTACTTTTACCATGCTGGCCCCAATTATTACCCCGGCTGTATTTGGTTTTTGGGGCAGCCTGTACCCGCCAACTGCACAGCTGATGCGCACTATTAGCGTAAGTTTACCCCAAATGTTTGCCACCGTGCTGCTGGTGTTGGGCATTCCGCTGCTGCTTGGGCTGTATGTTTCTGAAAAACACAGCCAACTTGCAGCGCGTATAGCGCCATCGGTTCATAAAATATCGCTTTTCATTTTCATTGTGGTAATTATAGCCGCGCTTGCCTCCAATTTCAGCTACTTTCTTGCCTATATACACTTAGTGGCGCTGCTGGTGTTTTTACACAACAGCCTGGGGTTTGGCGGCGGCTACCTGTTTGCCAAACTGCTGGGGTTAAAAGAATACGATGCCCGCACCATTTCTATTGAAACCGGTATTCACAATACCGGTTTGGGGTTAATGCTCATATTTTCCTTTTTTGGCGGCTTGGGCGGCATGGCAATATTGGCTGCATGGTGGGGTATTTGGGATATGTTGGCCGGTCTTGCACTTTCGCAATATTGGGCAAAGCGGCCGCCAAAATAATCTGTCTGCATTTTTTTTCCGAAATTTGCCACAGCATTTACTATCATAACTCATACCGGTAAATATGGTTAAATTTATCTTGGGTATATCAACTGTTTTTTTGTTGCTGCTTATCGGGGCCTATTTTTTGCCTTCCGAATTTTCTGTTGCGCGCTCGCAAACCATTAATGCCGGGCACAACACCCTGTATGCCTGGGTAAACAACCTGAAAAAATGGAACGAGTGGACAGCCTGGAACAACCAAAAAGACCCCACCCTGCAAATTGCCTTTGGCGCAATTACCGAAGGAAAAGGCGCCACACAGGTGTGGAACGGCAAAGAAATGGGCAATGGTAAAATCACCATTACCGAAAGCTACCCACTGGAAGGCATAAAATACGAACTGCTCATGAACAACCAGTTTCAACTAAACGGACAAATACGCTTTACCCCCGATTTGGAAGCCAACCGCACACAGGTAGAGTGGATAACATCGGGCAGTATGGGCAACAACCCTGTTTTCAGATATTTCCGCCCGTTTTTAGATAAATGGATTGGCAAAGACCTGGAAGAAGGTCTGCAAAAACTTAAATTGCTGGCAGAAACAAACGCCACCCAAAACCCCGACTCCCTTGGGCAACCACCCCCAAACATACCCGCAGCATCGGGCAAATAAACAAAACCATGCCCCACCGCAACGAAATGCCCGGAAACACTGTTATTTATCGGGCCGTGAATAAACCCGGAAAAAAACGGCGATTTCTTTTAAAACTCAATCATCATTGTTAAACCAATTTCGTTTTTCCAAATCTTTAATAAAAAACTATCCGGTTATATGCAATTGAACAAATTTTTTTTGCGCATCCTGCTGATATATGGCGCATGCTTGTTCTTGTTTGTTGTGCCCGGCTTTGCCAAAGAGGGCTATAATATTAAGGTAAAGGTAAAAGGCTTTGCCGATACCACCTGCTACTTAGCTTACTACTATGGCAGCCGCATTTTGGTAAGCGATACTTTTAACATAGACTCAAAAGGTGTAGTGCAATTTAAAGGAAATGAAAAACTGCCCGGCGGCATTTACCTGGCTGTTTTTCCGGGAAGCAAATACTTTGAAATGCTGGTAAATACCGATAACCAGGAGTTTGCCCTTGAAACCGACAGCGCCGATTTTGTAAACAACATGAAAGTTACCGGCTCGCCCGACAACAAATTGTTTAACGATTATCAACGCTACCTGGGAAAAAAACAAAAGGTAATTGCAGAACTGAAAAAACAAAAAGACACCACCCAAAATGAAGACTCCATTGCCCTTATTGACGAAAGCATTGGCGCCGTAGAAAAAGATATAAAAGCTTACCGCGAAACCATTACAAAAGAAAACCCCAACTCCTTTCTGGCTGCCATTATACAAGCTATGTGGGAACCCGAAATTCCGGAAATTCCCAAAAACGAAAAAGGCGACCCTGCCGACCCGCAGTTTGCCTACAAATATTTCAAATCGCACTATTGGGATAAATACAATTTTGCCGACGGGCGACTGGTGAGAACTCCCATTTTTAACAACAAAATTACCTACTACCTCGATAACCTTACCCTTAAACTGCCCGACTCAATTAACGTTTCGGCCGACTTTATCATTGAAAGGGCTAAAGCCAACCCCGATGCCTTCCGGTTTGCCCTCTCTCAAATGACCTACAACTACGAAACCTCCAAAATTATGGGCATGGATGCCGTATTTGTACACCTGGCACAAAAATATTACCTCACCGGATTTGCCACATGGATGGATTCTACCAATATGTCTAAAATGACCGAAAGGGTAAACCGGCTTAAATATAATCTGGTAGGACTGAAAGCACCCGAATTGCTGATGCCCGATTTAGACAACAACAACGTTTCGCTGCACGGACTTAAGAGCGAGTATGTGGTAATGGTTTTTTGGGACTACAACTGCGGACACTGCAAAAAAGAAATGCCCGATATTGTTGCCCTGCATGAAAAGTACAAAGATAAGGGCGTTACCATTTTGGGCATTTGCACCAGAGTGGAATTAGATGAAATTAAAAAATTTGTCGCAGAATATAAATTACCCTGGAACAACCTGTGGGACCCGTACAACCGAACCAAATTCCGCGATTTGTACGATATTTACAGTACTCCTACCATTTATGTATTGGACAAAGACAAGAAAATAATTGCCAAACGCCTCGACCCCAAACAGGTTGATGAAATGCTGGACAACCTCATTAACAAAAAACAGGCGCCTGCCATGAAAGTGGGAGACGACCGTTAAGCATTGTGCTTTTGCCATATGGTTATTTCGTCTGGTATCTACCCGGCTCCTGCCGGCAATGCCGAACTACCGCGCGGAGCCTTACTTGTTAAGGTGCAATCTGTTTTCAATGCCGGCAGCCAAACAGTATGGCAAAAACTGCAACAACCAGCCACCCTGCAGTTTATTGCCAGCCCACTGTTGCAGTTTACGCCCCAAAACCATGCCGCCTTGCCCGCAAACTGGCAGGAAGGCACTTTTGTAAAGTTGCGTTTACATGCGTTCGGGGTTTTACCGCTTGGCAAACATTGCATTACCGTAAATCATATCAACCACCAAACCCTGACCCTGCAAACCACCGAAAGCGGCACTATGGCACCCGTATGACAGCACCGCATTACCCTGCAAACCCAACAACCCAACCAAACCCTTTACACCGATGAAATTCTGATGTATAGCGGCTACTTTACCCGCATTTTGGCATGGTGGGCTTTGTGGTTTTACCGGCACAGGCAAAAAAGATGGGTAAAATTGTTGCAAACAACCTGAAAACAGATTTTTTTGGCACAAAACGTGCTGATATTGGCGCAGTTGTTCTCCGGTAATTTATTTTACTGTATATTGGAGGTAAATTTTGGCGCTGCTGCGCTGCATTTATAAACATTACAAAGTTATGATTTACGATATTTTCATTTACCTCGTCTTGCAGTTTTTTATCATTCTGCTGGTTGTTATTTATTACCGCATTAAAAACAGCGCACTGAGCGATGCCCTGAAAAAACAAACCGAAAAACTGGAGCAAACCAGCATTAAACTCAACCGCATTATTGAGCAGCGCAAATTTCTTGAAAACGACCGCAACGCAATTCAGGAAGACACAAGCAAACTGCGCAAAAATGCCGAACAAATGCAAATGCAACTAAAACAGGCAACCACCAATTCAGAAGAACAGGAAGCGCGCATTCAGTTTTTGGAAACCTACCGCACCCAATCTAACGAACTGGCAGAGCAGTTACACCAAATGCAATTTTTGCTTAATAAAACAAACAACCAGTTGCAGGTAGCAGAAAGTGACAAAAAAGCATTGGAAAACCAGTTGCAGGAAATATCCCGGCAAAATGAAAGCCTCAAAGCAGATTATGTGCATCTTAGCCAGATAAAACGGCAATACGACCAATTGTTGCCCAAATCGGAAGAAATGGAAGCCATCTTGCAGCAACTGCGTACCGGCAATGAAACATTGGAAGCTGAAAAAAAACAATTTGGCAAACAAATTCTGGAACAAAAACTCACCATTGGCAACCTCGAAAAACAGGTAAGTCTGCTCGATACGGTAACCAAAAAACATACCGAAACACAAAACATGCTTGCCATGCTGCAAAATGAATACAACCAACTGAAACAAAAATACGAGTTGTTAAAAGAAGCCAACAAACACCTGCAGGTGCAAATTGCCGAAATAAAAGAACTGAATGCCTCGTACAAAAAAACCATTGCCGTAATGGAAAATGGTAAATACACCACCAGTAAAGTATAAATGTTTGTTTTAAGCGCTCCGGTTCCAAATTTGCTGCCCTAAAGTTACCCCTTCCTTCCATAATTCAACTTAACCCTTATTGAGGCATGTTGCAGATGCAATATGGTATTTGCCCGTTAAGTGTAGCGCCTTTGCGCAAAGAACCTTCCCATAAAAGCGAAATGGTAAGCCAACTGCTTTTTGGGGAAACATTTACCATATTGAAACAGCAAGAGCACTGGCTGGAGGTAAAATGTACCCACGATGCCTATATTGGTTGGCTCGATGAAAAACAATGCCTTCCAATACCGGTAAAAGAATACGACCGGCTGCTGTTAAGCCCATGCGCCTATACCACCGAACCGGTACAAGAAATGGTGTTCCGGTCGGTACATTTTCCGCTGTTATGGGGCAGTTCCCTGCCGGCATGCAGCAACAAAGAAGGAACCATAAACAACCTGCCCTACCGCTGCTATGGCGAAGTGACAAGCGCCGCCGCCGGTACGGCTCAGCCCGCGCAATTGCTTGATTATGCCCGCACTTTTTTACATGCCCCTTACCTTTGGGGCGGGCGCACCTTGTTCGGCATTGACTGTTCGGGGTTTACCCAACTTGTTTTTAAGGTGTGCAATATACCCTTACAGCGCGATGCTTATCAACAAGCCCAACAAGGTAAATTGGTATTGGATTTTGCCTCCGTATTGCCCGGCGACCTGCTTTTTTTCAACAACAGCAGCGGAAAAATTACCCACGTAGGCATAGCGCTTGGCAATGGTAAAATTATTCATGCTTCGGGTTGTGTGCGCATTGACGGGCTAAAGGAGCAGGGCATTTTTCATTCGGAAACCGGCATACAAACCCACCAACTTAAACTCATTAAACGGTTAACACCCGAAACTCCTGCCCGAACCGTTAAAGATTTTAACCGCCCGGCACTTTAACCGCTTTTTTTAGCTTTAACAATAGATTTTTGTTGCTATATTTGCAGAACAGATGACCAACCGCCACCCTGTATGCTGCAACTTGACCTCAACCCCGAATTTACCCATACCCTTAAATTGCTGGAAGACCCGGCCGGACATCATATTTTCCTCACCGGCCGCGCCGGAACAGGTAAATCAACCCTGTTGCAGCATTTCAGAGAAGTAACACAAAAAAAAATTGCCGTATTGGCTCCTACCGGACTGGCCGCCCTTAATGTGCGCGGGCAAACCATTCACTCCTTCTTCGGGTTTCCGCCCCACCCCTTTCACAATGACCATATAAAAAAACGCCGCAATAACCAAATTTACCAAAACCTCGATGCCATTGTTATTGACGAAGTATCAATGGTAAGAGCCGATATTTTAGATGCCATTGACTACTTCATGCGCATAAACGGCCGCGAGCGCAGCCTGCCTTTTGGCGGCGTACAAATGATTTTTATTGGCGACCTGTTTCAACTGCCGCCCGTCATTTCTTCGGAAATAGAAAAACAAATGTTCAATTTTTTATACAATACGCCTTATTTTTTCAGCGCCCATGTTTTGCGCAAATTGCCGCTGCACTATATTGAACTGAAAAAGGTGTACCGGCAAAAAGACCGCTACTTTCTTGATTTGCTCGATTCTATACGAACAAAAACCATTGACGACGAAACACTGAAACACCTTAATACCCGATGCCTGCTGCCTAATAACCCCCTGCCCGCCAACAAAGATTTGTATATAACCCTTACCAGCACCAATTATATTGCACAAAGTATTAACAACCGCGAACTCGATAAACTCAACACGCCCGCATACACCTTCGCCGCCGATATTGTGGGCAATTTTGATGAACATAATATGCCCAACGATAAAACACTTACCCTGAAAGAAGGCGCTCAGGTAATGTTTGTGCGTAACGACCAATGGTACAGGTGGGTAAACGGCACACTCGGTGTTATTTCTTACCTCGACAGCGATACCATTTGCGTATCGGTAAACAGTGGCGGTAGCGAAGTGGTGTATGCACTTGAAAAAAGCACATGGGAAATACTTCGCTATCAATACAACCCCGAAGAAAATAAAATTACCACCGAAGTAATTGGCAGTTTTAACCAATTCCCCATAAAACTGGCCTGGGCTATTACCATACACAAAAGCCAGGGTAAAACCTTTAACCATGTTCTTATTGACATTGGAAAAGGCGCCTTTGCCCCCGGACAGGTTTATGTTGCTCTAAGCCGGTGCACCACCTTAGAGGGTATTGTACTCAAAAACCCCATCCGCTACCGCGATATTATTGTTGATGAGCGCATTTTGAATTTTGCCAGCAATACCGGGTTATACACCCAAATTTAACCTCGCCTACCGGCGTATCAGCCCGATGAGAAACAGCAACACCAATGCGCCAATTACGCCTTCAATAATGTCGCCCAATAGCCCCGAACCAAGGTGTATGTCCAAAATTCCAAACAGCCACGAGCCAAACCATGCACCAACAATGCCCACAATAATGTTGCCCAACAGGCCAAAGCCATAACCTTTGCGCAAAAAACCGGCCAGCCAGCCAATAATTGCGCCAACAATTAAAGAGTACAATAAACTTCCCATAATATAATTTTTAAAGGTGCGGAAATGCCGGCGCTTAACAACAACAAGGTAAACATAAAGCGCCAAAACCGAGCAACAAAAAGGTTGTTTACCGCATTTTTTTCCAAAAAAAAGGCAACCTGCCTTAAAGGAGGTTGCCCGGTCATTCTTCAAACACACTAACAAGCCTTTAGTTATCTGTGCAATTCTATGAAACCGCTTTTAATATCGGCTTTGTTGCCGGTTTTGGGGTCTATGTAGTAAAAGTAGGTGCCATCGGGGGCATTTTCGTTACTGCCCTGCCAATTGCCATCCCAGGCAAAATCATTTGAGTAGTCAGATACGGCATACATAACATCGCCCCAACGGTTAAAAATAACCAATTTGGGCTGATTGGCACTGTAGCATTCAATACCCGAAATAAGGAATACGTCATTCACCCCGTCGCCGTTGGGCGAAAATCCTTCGGCAACCGCAATGGCGCAATCATTGGTGTTTGGGGTTATGTTAACAAGCACCAATGCAGTATCGCATAACTCACTGCCGCTGTCGCCGGCGGGTATGCAAATGGCATAGTAAAAACTATCAATGCCGGCAAAGTCAACGTTTGGAATATAGGTAATGGTATTGTCCGCCGTATTAATAATGGCCGAGCCGTTTACCGGAAAACTTACCAAATCAATGCTCAAAACGGGCAACGGTTCGGGTAAGGTGTCATTACCAAGCACTGCTATGGTTACGGGCATATTTGCATCGGTTTGGGCAGTATCGTTTACCGCTGCAAGGTTATAGGTTGGCGGCGGGTTAATAATGCTGTCTTCAATAGTAATAAAAACCCATGCGGTATCACTGATTAAGCCGGTAGCATCGGTAATGAGGTAGCTGAAAGAGTCGGTTCCGGTGTAACCCTGCGCCGGAATGTAATCCAGTTCCAGATTAACCAAATCAATATCAACCGATGCGCCATCAACAAAAGGCGGATTGAGCAGAATAATGGCGGTAATCTGGTCATCATCGGGGTCGTAGTCATTAGCCAGCACGTCAATCAATACCGGCACATCAACACCGGTGGTGGCAGTATCATTTACCGCTACCGGCGGGTCGTTCACATTGGTTACCGTTATGCAAAAAGTTACGGCAAAGCAATCCTGGGCAGGTGTGCAAACCTGCAGGGTAAAGGTATCAATACCCGTAAAACCGGGGTCGGGCAGGTATTGCACGCAGTTTTCGTTAAGAACCAGTCCGCCGTTTAAGGGTAGTGCCGTTACAAAAGCGGTATCAATGTTTACATTGGCTAAGAAATCGGGCAGGCAAAGGGTAAGTGGAGTTTCCTGCTGAGTGGTATCGGCAATTTTAAGCGTATCGGTACTCACAAAAATACTCACATAAGCAGTATCGCACAAAGTTGGGCTGCCATTATCGCAAATAATATAGGCAAAATAGTCGGTACCTATAAAATTGTTGTCCGGTTCATACAGTGTTGTATAATCCTCATTGAGTGTTACAATGCCGTGTGCAGGTTCCGAAACAAAGGTAATGGCAACCGGGTCGCCGTCGGGGTCGCTGTCGTTGTCTAATATGGCAATTACCACCGGTGTGTTCAATACGGTTGTAGTTTGGTCATCGGCAGCTAAGGGAGGGTTATTGTTGTAGAGACCCAAACCTACGGTAATTACCACTGTTGCCGTGTCGCATAAAACGGGGCTTCCGTTGTCGCAAATAATATATTGCAGCGAGTCGGTGCCGGTAAAATCTTGCTGGGGTGTGTAGGTTACAGAACCGTTGGGGTTAATAATGGCCGTGCCATGCTGCGGGAGCAAGGGCAGGCCGGGTTGTACGAGCAGGGTGTCGCCGCCAAACGGGTCGTAATCGTTTTGCGTTACCGGTATAATGGCCGGCGTGTTCAGGGGTATGGTATCCATATCGCCAATGGCAACCGGCGGAAGGTTGGCAGTGGTGGGTGGCAGCACGTAAATGGTTACCAATGTAACATCGCAACTGCCAGCCACATCGCAAATCTGGTATTCAAAATAATCGGTTCCGGTAAAGCCGGTTTGCGGAGTATAAACTACATTACCTGTGCCGGGCACAACGGCAATAGCGCCATTATCGGGGCCGCCCCACACTTCGGTAAGTTCTATGGCAGTGCCGCTGTCATTGGCAAAAACGTTGATGGTAACAGGTGTATTTTGTGCGGTGAAGGCAATATCGGGTTCGGCATTAATGGGCGCCGGCACAACGGTAATGGCTACATAGGCAGTATCGCACAAAACGGGGTTGCCGGTATCGCAAATAATATAGGGGAAGTAATCGGTTCCGGTAAAATCGGGGTTTGAGGTATAGCTGAAACCGCTTTCATCGGGCAGCAATGACACAGTACCGTTATAGGGTTGTGCGCCAATGCTCAGGGTGGCAATGCTGCCATCGGGGTCAAAATCGTTGGTCAATACGTCAATAACAGCCGGTATGCCTTCGGTGGCGGCTGCCTCATCATCGGTGGCCACCGGCGGCAGGTTTTGGCAACCGGTGTTGCCTATTTCCACACCCACTTCGGCCTGCGCACAAAAACCCGCCGGGTCGCAAACCGAATAGGCAAACAAATCGCAGCCGGTAAAGCCCGGGTTGGGGGTATAGGTTACTGTTCCATCGGGGTTAATGGAAATGGTTCCGTTTTCGGGATTGTTGGTAATGGCAGAAACGGTAAGGGGGTCATTGTCGGGGTCGGTATCGTTCAATAAAACGGGTATATCAACCGGCGTATTTACCGGGGTTTGTGCCACATCATTGTTGGGTGTTGGCGGCAGGTTTAACCCGTTTGGAAGAATGGTAACAGTAACGAGGGTAACATCGCAAACACCCGATGGGTTGCAAATCTGGTACAGGAAATTATCTTGCCCGGTATAGCCGGCATCGGGTTGGTAGGTAACCTCTCCGGTGGCGGGGTCAAGGCTTTCAATACTACCATACAGGGGCAATACCAATACCTGCGAGACTTCAATACCTTCCCCAAAATCGTTGTTCAAAATATTGAAGGAAACAGGCGTATTAATGGTGGTAAACACCAAATCGGGCTGCGCATCTACCAATAGCGGTGCGGTTACATAAACGGTAACGGTAGCTTGGTCGCACAGTCCGGCGGGGTCGCACAGGTTATAGGTAAACACATCGGTACCGGCAAAAGCAGGGTTGGGCGTGTAGGTAATAGTTCCGTTGGAGTTAATAGCCACCGTACCGTTGGCAGGTTGAGCAATTACTACCAAACCCAATTGTGCAAGCGTATTGTCGGGGTCAGAATCGTTGTTGAGCACCGAAATGGTTACAGGTGTGTTTTGGGGTGTATTGTCCGTATCGTTTCCGGCCACAGGCGGTTGGTTAACGGTGTCAGGTGTAACGGTAACGGTAACGGTTTCCTGCTGGCAGTTGCCGCCCGAATCGCAAACGGTATAGGTAAAAGTATCTGTACCCTGAAAACCGCTGCCGGGCGTATAGGTAACGGTATTGTTGGGGTTCAATACAGCGGTTCCGTTGGCAGGCTGGGTAATTCCGGTAACATCAAGGGCGCTGCCACTGTCGTTATTAAGTACCGCCACCGTTACGGGGTTGCCTTGCAAGGTAGTTGCTGCATCGGGTTGGGGGTCTAAGGGCGGCAGTTCGGGGGGCAATATGGTTAGTACTACAATAGCGGTATCGCAAACGGTTCCGGTGTTACAGGGCACACAGGCCAGGTACGTAAATTCATCAATGCCCGCATAACCGCTTTGGGGAGTGTAGTTTATGGTATTGGCGGGGTTTACTGTTGCGGTTCCGTGCGTGGGATTGGTTAGTACCACCGGTGTCATGGGGCTTCCGCAAACGTGCGAGTCGTTGGCCAGCACGTTTACCGGTGTAGCGGTGCCATTGTTGACCAACGTTGCCACATCGTCCTGGGCATCGGGGGCGGTGCAACCTACATGTACATAGGCCAAGGCGGTATCGCACTGTCCGGCGGTATTACAGCCTACAATTTCCACAATATCAGTTCCAAAATAACCGGGCAAAGGGGTGTATTGCAGGCAGGTATCGCCCAAAATATTGAGGCTGCAATTAAAAGTGGTATTGGCATCGGTAATGGCAGCATCGGGCACATCGCAAAACTGCACACAAATTTGAACGGGCAACATGGGTTGGGTACAGTAATCGGTTTGGTAGTTGCAGTTGGTTACCGGGGGCAATATTTCCACAAAAACTTTGGCAGTATCGCAAAAAGCCGGGCTGCCGTTATCGCAGATAAGATATTGAAAACAATCGCCTGTGGTACAGGTGTCGCCTACGGTGTAGAGCAATTGGCTGCCAAACATAGCCACTGTGCCGCAGGCAGAGGCGGTAAACAGTTCGGTAATGGTAAGCGGTTGCCCGTCGGGGTCCAGGTCATTGTCCAGCACGTTGAGCACCAGCGTTTCACCCGGTGCGGCCACGTAATTGTCGTTTACGGCTACAGGCGGGTTATTACCACCGCACGAAGGGGTTATTTCTATGGTTGTGGTGTTGGTGCTGCAATTTCCCGAAACATCGCAAACAGAAAAGGTAATAACATCAGTTCCTTCAAAAACCGATGTGGTAAGGTAGGTATAACAGCCGTTGCCGTTTGGCATTACGGTACCTGTTCCGTTTACCGAAGTCGTAACCGAGCCTGCTGTAGCGGGGTTAATGCCGCAAAACTGCGGGCACAGTTCCAGCGAAGCAAACGGCTGTGTGCAAAACTGTTCAGAAATGGTGCAATTGCCCGATGAACTGACCGATATGTTTACGGTTGCTGTATTGCACAAGCCACAGCCGTTGCAAATGGTATATTGTAAGGCATCGGGGCCGTTATAGCCCGATGTGGGGGTGTACAATATTTGTCCGCCGCTGATTACCGCCGTTCCATGTGCCGGAGCGCTGTTTATTTGGGTAAGCGCCAGGGTGCTGTTGCACTGTTCTTCATCATTGGCAACCACGGGCAGCAGTGCTCCGCTAAGGCCGTTGCCGCCGTAGGCAATGCCGTTTACCACTACGCCGGTATTGCTTACTACAGCCACATCGGGGTTGGCAACGGGGGTTATACAACCTACATACACCAGTGCAACAGAGGTAGAACACAGCGAGGGGATTTGTTCATCGCACACCACAATAGAAACCGTATCGGTACCCAAAAAGCCCGGCAGCGGCGTGTAGCGCAGGCAGGAGTCGTTCAGTACTACCAAACTGCAATGAAAGGTAGTGTTTGAAAGTTCGGCGCTAATATGCCAGTTGTCGCCGTTGGGGTCTTGCCAGTCTTCGCAAATAATAACCGGCGTTAGCGGCTGGGTGCAAAACTCAAGGTCAAAAACGGGTGTGGGCGCCACGTTTACCACCGGCAGTTGCGAGGCAGGTATAACATTTACCGTAACCGATGCCCCGGCAATATTGCCCTGAAAATCTTTTACGGTATAGGTAAATACATCGGTGCCAATAAAACCCGGATTGGGGGTATAGCGCACATAGAGTTTGCCGGGTAATATTTCGGCTGTGCCATTGGCAGGCAACATGGGCAGCGTATGCAAAAAAATGGCGCTGCCCTCATCATTATCGGTAACGGCAACGGTTACCCATGTGTTTTGCAGGGTAAAGGCCTCATCGTCTGTTGCTACCGGAAGGTCCATTAAATCGCAACCTGTGCCGGCAAATGCCGGTGGTAAAGACCCGAACAACAAAAACAAGGTAATTAATACGGCGACGATGCTTGTGTGTTTCATGGAAGAATGAAAATTGAATGGTAACAGTTAAGGCTTGACTATTTAACTCTTCCAAAAACCTTGCCAATTATTACAAACCTCTTTTCTTTTTATGCCATGCAGCCCATAAAAAATCGGTTTATATAGTTTTAAAACCTTGCCCTGTTCCATAAATTCCTTTAGAGTGCCTGCCCGCAAAAATTACAGCCGTTCAGCGCCGCAACCGGGGCGGCTCAAACAAAACTGCTCTTTTTTGGCAGTTAACACTTGGCCGCAAACCGTTTTTTTGCGTTCTTTGTCTTTTTAGCAGTACAACCAACTTTTTTCTGTTTCTTTTATACTTTTAATGCCGTTTATGAACACAAACCCCGGAATACCACACCGCCCTCAAACCGCCCTGCTCCTCATTGACATACAGGAGCGGTTAATGCCCGTTATTGCCAACCGCCAGCAAGTTATTGACAATGCCAACAAACTGTTGCAGGGCGCTCAAATTCTCAACCTACCGGTAATTGTTACCGAACAGTACCCCAGAGGATTGGGTAAAACCTGTTCCGAAATACAACTGCCGCCCAACCAGCCGGTCATAGAAAAAACCTGTTTCAGTTGCATGTTGTCTGACGGGGTAATGCAGCAGTTGAAACGGTCGGGTACAAAATCGGTTGTTTTGGCTGGTGCGGAAGCACATATTTGCGTGTTGAAAACTGCCCTTGACGCCCTGCAAAACGGCTTTGAAGTACATGTGGTTGCCGATGCCGTATCTTCCCGCACCGAACAGAACCGGCAGTTGGCCTTGGAGCGCATGCGGCAATCGGGCGCGTTTATTGTTTCGGTGGAAATGATTTTGTTCCAACTTATGGAAGAAGCCGGAACCGATGAATTTAAACAAATCAGTAAACTCATAAAATAAATTCAACTGTATGGAAATAACACGTTTGTTTGATTACCTGAACTACCAACACAGCACGCACCCCAACGAACCTTTTTTAACCGCCAAGGTGCAGGTGATAAACGGTAAAGAATGGACAACCTATACTTTTGAAAAGGTACAGGAAATGGTAAACCGCGTAAGCATGGCGCTCCTAAATTTGGGCGTTAAAAAAGATGATAAAATTGCACTTATTTCCACCAACTGCCCCGAATGGAACTTTATTGACCTGGGTGTGCAGCAAATTGGCGCCGTTTGTGTGCCTATGTACCCTACCATTAGCCAAAACGATTATGAATTTATTTTTAACGATGCCGAAATACAATACGCTTTTGTAGGCGACCGCAATATTCTGGAACGGGTTCTACCCCTCGAAAACCTGGTAAGTTCACTTAAGGGCATTTATACCTTTGAAGAAATTGCCGGACAACAACATTACCTTACAATTATACCGCCTGCCGGCGAATTAAACCTGCCCGAAATTGAAAACCGCAAACTACAGGTAAGCCCCAACGATTTGGCTACCATTATCTATACATCGGGCACTACCGGCAACCCAAAAGGGGTAATGCTTACCCACAACAATCTGGTAAGCAACCTCAAAGCCATACAAAGCCTGCTGCCGTTCCAATCGGGTAAAAAAGCGCTTAGTTTTCTGCCGCTGTGTCATAGTTTTGAGCGCATTGTTTTTTACGCTTATCTGGCAAACGGCATTCACATTCACTATGCCGAAAGCTTAGAAACCATTGGCGAAAACCTGCGCGAAGTACACCCGTTTTGCTTTACCACCGTGCCGCGCCTGCTGGAAAAAGTGTATGAAAAAATTATGGCAAAAGGTCATGAACTTACCGGAATGAAGAAAAAACTCTTCTTTTGGGCGGTAAACCTGGGCATGCGCTTTGAGCTGAACCAAAACATGGGACTGTTGTATAACCTGCAACTGGCAATTGCCCGAAAACTCATTTTCTCTAAATGGAAAGAAGCCCTTGGAGGCGAAGTGGAGTTTATTGTTACCGGTGCCGCAGCTTTTCAGCCCAGATTGGCAAAACTGTTTACCGCCGCCGGCATTTCCATTATTGAAGGCTATGGCCTGACCGAAACCTCACCGGTGCTGAGCGTTAACCGAATTGAACTCAAAGACAGGTCTATTGGAACTGTGGGTATGCCCATTCCCGGCGTGGAAATTAAGCTTGCCTCCGATGGTGAAATTCTGGCAAAAGGCCCCAATATCATGAAAGGTTACTACAAACGACCCGACCTTACCGCCGAAGTCATAGATGAGGACGGCTGGTTCCATACCGGCGATATTGGCGAATGGGTGGACGGCCGTTTTCTGAAAATTACCGACCGCAAAAAAGAACTCTTCAAAACATCGGGCGGAAAATATGTAGCCCCGCAGGTTATTGAAAACAAAATGAAAGAATCGCCTTTTATTGAACAAATTATGATTTTGGGCGACTCTAAAAAATATGTTGCCGCTTTGGTGGTTCCGTCTTTCCTTAACCTGCGCGAATGGGCTAAAGCCCAAGGGCTTGAACTGGCAGAAAACTACCAAATTGTGGACAACGAAAAAATAAAAGCCCTTATAAATGCCGAAATTGAAAACTACAACAAAAATTTTGGCAAATGGGAACAGGTGAAAAAATTTATGCTCCTTGCCGAAGAATGGTCTGTAGAAACAGGTGAACTCACCCCTACCATGAAACTGAAACGCAAAATTATTATGGAAAAATACCGCCCCGCTATTGAAGACCTGTATTTGGACGAACAGGATTTTATGGTATAATGCCCGTAACTATTCAGGTACTATCTGTAAATCCCGGCATTTTCTCTTGTTCCCTGCTGATTGGAAGCATTGACCAAAGAGCAAAAAAAACTTTGCGGAACTTTGCGTTCTTTGCGGTAAAATGAAGGAAATGCAGTGAAGAACATCGCCAACAAAGGTACAACCTAAATAAGTACTACTGCCCGTTCTTAGGTTCCGGTTTGCAGGGTAAAATGCCCGATGAGGTCTGATGCGGTAATGCTGTTGCCAAGCGCGGCGGCGGCGCGGTTGCCGGCCAAGCCATGCAGGTACACGCCAAGCAGAGCGCTGCTTTGGGGAGTATAACCTTGTGCCAGCAGGGCGCATATAATACCCGTAAGCACATCGCCGCTGCCGGCGGTTGCCATGGCGGGGTTGCCGGTTGAGTTGAAAAAGCAGTTTCCGTTGGGGCAGGCAACTGCCGTGTGTGCGCCTTTCAGGGCTATGTAAATGCCGTATTCCACGGCTGTTTTGCGCAATAGTTCCAGTTGGTCAAAGGCATTGCCGGTTTTACCAACCAAACGCTCAAACTCCTTCGGATGCGGGGTTAAAATGCTGTTTGGGGGCACAAAGGGCAACAAACCTGCCAGGGCAATAAGGTTCAGCGCATCGGCATCCAGCACAAGCGGCTGTTTAAGTTGTTGCATCAGCAATTTGAGCGCCTGCGCCCTTTGGCTGCTTACGCCCATGCCGGGGCCTATGGCAATGGCAGCATACCGGGGCAACCCATCATCGGGGTTTACTGCCAGGCCGGCGGGTAAAACATCTAAAAATTCATCATTTTGTGCAGGCGCCGGTATGAGCATGGCTTCCGGAAAAGCTGTTTGCATAATGGCGTATCCTTTTGCCGGCGCATACACACTGAGCAATCCGGCGCCGGCTTTCAACGTTGCGCGGGCACACAAAATACAGGCACCCATTTTACCGTACATGCCGCCAATTACCAGGGCATGGCCGCGGGTGCCTTTGTGCGCAAATTTACCCGGTGTACGCAGCATGGCGGCGGCCATAGCCGGGGTAAGGTAATAATTTTGTGTTGGTTCCTGCGCTGCAAAGGCAGGCAGCAATCCTATATCAATTACCTGCCACTGCCCCACATAGGGGTAATTTTCGGCAAACATAAATGCCAGTTTTGGAAAGCCAAAGCTAAACGTATGCGTTGCCCGAATGATGGTTGCTTCAGGCGGCGTAAACACATCGGCAAATAAACCCGAAGGCATGTCAACCGACAACACGGCTTCAGGCTGCAAGTTGTTTATATGCTGTATTGCCAATGCTGCAAAACCGCCAACGGGGCGGTTAAGCCCCGAACCAAACATTGCATCAATAACCACCGTTCCTTGCAGGCCGGCCGGCAATTGCAACACCGAAACGGGGTAATGAACCGCAACAGGCAGCCGTTTCAGCCTATGTTCGTTGAGTAAAAAATCGGGGGTGGCATTTGCGCCATCGGGTTTAATAATGTAAACCACAACCTTGTAACCCCGCAAAAAAAGCAACCTTGCCAGACACAGCCCGTCGCCGCCGTTGTTGCCGGTGCCGGCAAATACCGCCACAGTACCGGGAGGCGGAAATAAACGCACTATTTGGTTTACCATAGCGCCCGATGCCCGCTCCATTAAATCGGCCGATTCTATTGGTTCATTGGCTATGGTTTGGGCATCTGCCTGCCTTACCTGATTTACGTTAAAAATTTTCATTCTTCAATGTCGCCTTTTCTTGCCAGCAACAACAACATATCTGCGCCCATTTCAAACGGCTCGGCATGGTAAGAACCAAAAGGCTCAAAATGGGTAAAGCCGCATGTTGTAAGCAGGTGTATTAATTGGTGATAGGGGTAAATTCGCACGCTGCTGCTAAAATTTTCGCGGTTGCCGCTTTTATCAATCAAAGTCCAATTGCCTTTCAAACGGCTGTCGTTGAAATCAAAAACGCGTTCTTCCAGCAAAATATACTCGTCGTATCGCCAGTATTCTTTCGGGGTAAATACAGGCAGCAGGGTTTCCAGCACATGGGTTTCGAGCAGCAGGCAACCGCCGTCTGTCAATAAATTGCTTACCGATTTAAGAAATGCCAGATTTTCGGTTTCGGAAAAATAGCCAAAACTGTTATACAGGCACGCCGCCATGTTAAATTTCCGGTCCAGTTGCATGTTTCGCATATCGTCCTGCACAAAAGAAGGCCGGTTTTTGGTCATTCGTTGCGCTTTCTGTTTTGCTTTTTGGATGGCCTGGGGATTAAAATCAACCCCGGTAACCTCATAGCCCCGCCTGGCCATTTCCAGCGCTATTCTGCCCGAACCGCAAGGCACATCTAACAGGGTTTGCATTTCAAACTCATGCATGAGATGGTCTAACAAATCGCATTCGTGAACTGTATCGCGTTTTTGTTTAATCAGGTGTGACATAGGTTCCCAAACCCGTGCAAAATAATCTTTCCACCAATCCATAGCTGTATGCTGCTTTAATGATGGGGTAAATTTACCTTAAAAAAGTGCAAAACCATGCATGCTGCCAATTTTAATGGTGCAAAACCGCTTGCGCAGATTTTTTAAGCAATATTGGCGGTAAATGGCTAATTTTGCAGTCCGAAAAATACACCTCTGTACCAACCAAATTAAAACGCTCCTTTAAAACTGTTAATAAACAAGTTGTTATTTACCAAAATCTGCAAATATGGGTCTGTTTAATTTTTTAAAAGGTAAACCCAAATTACCCGAAACCGGAAAACAACATCTGTCCCCAAAACCCGATGCCGGTTTACCCGAAAGTGAAATCAAAGTTACTCCCAAAACAGGCGAAACCCTTGCAACCGTCATTCTAAATGGTAAAACCGGCCAAATTGTGGTACCTGAAGGTAATACAATTCTAAATGCCTGCCTCGACCAAGGTATAGATGCCCCGTTCATGTGTGAGTCGGGCGTGTGTACTACGTGCCGTGCCACCCTGCTGCAAGGCAAAGTGGAAATGATGGCCTGCTATGGTTTAAACGATGAAGAAGTAAAAAAGGGATTTATTTTAACCTGCCAATCGCTGCCAAAATCTGCCGAAATAGTAATTTCTTTTGATTAGTTTATTCTAAAGCAGGCAACAAATTACCTTGTTCCTTCAAAGGTTTGGCACATCTGAAAAAACAGGCATATTGAAGCTTAATAATGGTTTAGCCTTTTTTTCATCGGGTAAATTACTTTTTATTGTTCTTTTACCACTCTGAAACCGCTAAAATGCAAGCCTAATCCGGGAAAACCCTTGTCGCGGTCATAAACCGAGCAGTCTGCCGTAGGAGTAGCCCAACTGCCGCCGCGTAAAACTTTTTTTTCGCCAAAATAAGGGCCTGCCGGATTATTGGCATCTGAGTTAAAATAGTAGCCGGCATCGTACCAATCGCCGCACCATTCCCACACATTGCCGGTCATGTCATACAAGCCAAACCGGTTGGCCTTTTTAAGCCCTACCGGGTGAGGTTGCTCCATTGAGTTGTCTTTGTACCAGCCAACTTCGTCAATATACAAACTGCCACTGAAAGGGTAATCCAATATGGTAGATTGGTTACCTGCCCTTGCGGCATACTCCCATTCTGCTTCGGTGGGCAGGCGGTATTTTTGTCCGGTTACGGTACTAAGCCAAACACAGTAGGCATTGGCATCGTCCCAGCTTACATTAACAATGGGGTGGTTATCTATCCAGCCCCAGGTAACCGGAAAGGGCATTTCTCTGGACGTGGCATTGCAAAACGTGCGATATTGGTCAACGGTAACTTCGGTTTTAGCCATATAAAACCCGTCTAAAGTAACCTGGTGTACTGGGCTTTCATCAAACCCCAGCAGCGAGTTGTAGCCCATATTAAAACTGCCACCTTCAATGTATGCCATTTCGGGAAGGTTGGGCTGGTCAAACAAGGGGGGCAAATCGGGAGGCGCTGCCAGGTTTCGGGCATTATTCCAACCGGTGGCAATGGCATTGAGGCGCTGTTGACGGGGCGGATGGGTAAATGTACCATAGTCTGAAATGATGGGGCTTCGCATGGCTTGTTGTGCCTGTTCCAGAGTAGCGCCCAACTTATACAAAATAAAACCCGAAAACTCATCGGCTTCCAGTTCCAAATCGGGCTTACTTCCTCCCGCCTGCAGGGTGTGGCCGTTGAGGTGGTGCCCTACTTCGTGCGCCATAATGCTTATGGCTGCCCAATCGGCCGTGGCAGTACTGCCGCCGCCAATAAGCGGAACTTCGGTAAAGCGGTAGGTTTTAAATTTACCCAGAAAAGCATTGTCATAAATTATAAACCGTATGCCCTCTATGGTAACGGCCATGCAATTTTCGGTGCCGGGGCATTCCATAATGGCAAAATTGCGCTTTAATCCAATTTGCCTCAGCATATCGTCAATAGAAGATTCGGCATCGGAGTTGGAGGCAAATTTGAGAGAACGGCATAAATTGTCTGTATTTACCAAACTCCCATCGTAAGAGCAACCCACTATCTGCCCCTGCCCGAAAACCGGTTGTGAAACCGAAAAGATGAGGCATGAAATTATGGATAAAATATATTTCATTTTCTTTTTGTTTTACATTCTTCCTGAAAAAAAACCGCTTGTGGCGGTTATTATTGCCCCGAGTCGACCCGAAGTACCAAAGGCACTATACTGCCGGCATTGCTGTTGCAGGTAAAACTCATTTTATCTGCCTGATACTGAATGTTGTAAGATGGCACTAATTTTTCACCAATGTTATTTTGCAGCGCTTCCTCCATACTGCTGCCATACTCCATTTGGCTGCGAATACGCTGCACCATAGCGCCAAAATCGGGAATTTCGCGGGCAGAAAACAACACACACAAATAATCGGTACCTAAAGTGGTAATGCTCAACCCCGAATCGGGTGTTGGAATAATGATTTCCACGTTGTTTTCGGGTACTAAGGGAGCTTCGTTAAAACCATGAAACCGTGTTTTGCTGTATTCCTGTTTCCGGGGAAAATGAATATTGGCATTGTATTGTGCATCAATGCTAAACACATAAACATATTCGTTATCGCGTTTGTTTTTTGCCACCAACTGAAACAACTGCCCCAGTTGCCAGTCTTTTCTGTCGGTTTCGTAGTAGCCGTTGCCATTGTGTGTTACTGTTGCGTTTTCAAATACAATGCCGTTTCCGGGCACTACATAGCGGAAATTAAACTCACCTTCCAGGTTGGCAATTTGGTTATCTTCGTTTTTGTTGAACAGATAAAACTGAAAAGCATATTTGGTTAAGGTAGCCAGGTCGTTGTATTTTATCCACACAAAGCCGTTGTTGGCCCAATTGGTATCCCAACTGTTCATTACTTCAAAAGCGCCTCTGCTGTCGTCGTAGCCAATGATACACATGGCATGTCCGCCGGCGTAAATAAAGTTATCGGGGTTATAGTTCCATGTATCGGTACCCTGTTTTAAATCCATGAAATCTTCGCTTACGGTCATGCCAATTATAACCGGTATTTTATCGGCTATGCTTTGCTTAATTTTATAGATTCGCTCGTTGGCGTTGGTTTCTTCTGTGGTAAAAAGTATGGAGTAATCTTTAATTTTATATTGACCGGCTTCGGCAAACAGGTTATCGGGCGGCAGGGTATAACAATCGGAAGAGGTAAAACTGTTGTTGAGGCAGGAGCCGTTTTCTTTCAGGAAATGGGCTGCATCGGGTATGCGCGACCCATCATCGCAGGTGCCAATTTTTATTTGGTTATACACAAACAAAGCCGACAAGGCATAGCTGGTAATGGTACTTTTATCGGTCCATCCGTATTTTATGGCATTGAGTATGGTGGTGGCGGCATAAGCGCTTGCCCATCCTACACAAGAGCCAATTTCGCCTTGGTTGCCAACATTGGGGCAATATTGTTTAAGACTTGCCGAAAAAGGCATGGTGGCAAAAAGATGCCCTTTAAAATCGCTTTTACGCTGAACAGCATTGTATGCAGCATCGTCGAACCGAAGGCCGGTGGCGCGTTTTTTTTGGGCAAACATGGGTTGCGCTACTACGGCAATAAGACTAATAAGCAGAACGAAACGGGTAAAATTTTTCATGCCGGTTAAAAAGGAGGTTAATGTATAAGGGGTGTTATTGCTTGATTTCAGAAGTTTGCCGTTTTTTTATGTGCTTGCCGGCAGGGTTATTTATAACCGCAACAGATGCGGGACATTAAGCAGGTTTTGCATTTGGCATTGTGTTATACGGCCAATCAATAGCAATGAGCCGATAATTTGGTAAAATTACCATTCAACAGGTGTAATAACGTCAGAACGGCTTTTTTATGTTTTTACCATTGTCATTATTTTGGTTTGGTTTAAACAGGAGCAGGTAACGGCTAACGGGCAGCAAATACTGTTGCCGGCAGTGTGCGTTTACTGCCATCTGTACCTGTAACCTGTATGTTATTGAGATAGAGCAAGTCTGTGGGCTTCATTTGCATAAGTTGGCGGGTTGTTTCGGGGTTAAAAACAGGGCTTGTGTTGGTAATTTTTACCAATCCTCTGCCGGCACTGTAAAATACGGCATCAAAAGACAAGAGGGTAAAATCGGGTTTGGTAAAACCAGCTGGTTTTATCAATTCGGGGCGTGTTGCCTCTCTAAGCAAGGCAACCGGTATATCGCCTCCGGGGCTGCCGGCCAGGGTTATAATTGGGTTGGGGGTTTGTATTACTTCAAACTGTTTGTTTGGCCACAGGTTTCCGTTTGTGCCTTGTGCGCTAAGTTGGAGCAACCCTGTTTGTGCCGGAATAAGGGTGCAGGTGCCGTTGTTTTGTGTTATGGTTCCGTTATTTGTTTGCAATACCGGCCAGGTTGCGGGCTGCCGGAACATGGGGAGCAGGTAAATGGTGTTGGCAATGCCTGCATACAAAACCGGGTTATGTTGCGCCAATACATAAGGTTCTGCGGCAGTACCCGTGTTTACCGGCGGCAAAACAGCAACTTCGCCGGTTGTTTTTACCACAAATGTTTTACTGCCCAGCAGCCGGGTTTGTGTGCCATTGGTAATGCGAACAGTAATGGTAACATTTCCGCCTGTTCTGATAACAGCATTGAAAACAGCATTGGCGGTATCGGTTAACAGCAACTCGTTGCCCTGTCCGCTAATGGAAGCTTCAATATTTTGGGGTGCGGTTTCGGCTACAGCTACCATCAGCGGGTTATTGTTGCCGTATAACAAGGTATCGGGTTGTTGGGTAACAATGCTCCATAAATAACTTGCATCGGGCTGTTGTACCCGGGCAGGCGCTTTACCGTGAATGGTAAAACTTTGACTGCCCAAAATATCGGCAGCGCCGCTGCTGTTTACATAAAACAGCGATATTTCTGCCTTGCCGGCCTCCTGTGCATTAAGGCGGTAAAGACCTTTATCTTTATCTATGGTTTCTATAACCACCCGGCTGCCGCTTACTACGGGGGTTATTTGCTGGGGGTCAATTTCGGCAGCCTGTACCATAAAGCGGTTGGGACCGCCCACATAAAAACCGGCATCACTTTGGGTTAAAATGCGCCAGGTAGCCAGCCCGTTGGTATCGGGCGGCTGTAAACCGGGCAACAAACTATTGTTCAATATGGTATCGGGCGGCTGTTGCTGTAAACTGGTATCAGAGGGCATTTCCAATACAGTGGTGGTATCGGGCGGGTTTTTCAGCCCCCATTCTATGAACTTTTGCTCTGCTTTTTGCCGGTTGAACAGGTAAACAATAAGCAAAATTAAAAGCAGAAAAAAAACAATATTGGCTGTTTTAAAACGGGTTCTACTCATGGCTTACAAATAGGGGGTTACAAGAATTTGCTGCATTAAAAATAACCAAACCGGGCTTATTAGTTCAAATTTGTTATTTTGTGCAATAATTTTTTTTTCAACAAGCAACTTACAAAATTGCCGCCGGTTTGTTACGCTTGTGCATATTTCAATTATTAAAACCCGTTGCAGTATATGAAACCCCTGCCCCACCCTCTGCTGTTGTTGTTTTTTTGCCTCATTTGCTGTGCTGCCGCCTGCCATGTTTCGCCGCCGCCACTAATTAAAACAAGTCGCAAACCGGTTGAAAATATTACCCTTCCGCCGGGCTTTACCATAGAATTGTATGCCAAAGGGGTGGTTAATGCCCGCTCTATGTGCCTTGGCAGCAAAGGCACCTTGTTTGTTGGCAGCAGAGATGAGGGCAAGGTATATGCCATTAAAGATGCCAATGCCGATTACCGCGCCGACACCGTGTTTACCATTGCATCGGGTTTAAAAATGCCCAACGGCGTTGCCTTCAGAAACAACGCTTTGTATGTGGCAGAAATTAGCAAAATATGGCGATACGACCATATTGAAGATAACCTGAAAAAGCCGCCCAAACCGGTGCTGGTAAACGGAAGTTTTCCCACCGAAACGCATCATGGCTGGAAATACATTGCCTTTGGCCCCGATGATAAACTTTATGTGCCGGTAGGTGCGCCATGCAATATTTGCGAAAGTGCCGATGAACGGTTTGCAACCATAATGCGCATGAACCCCGACGGTACCGGTCTGGAAGTGTTTGCAAGCGGCATACGCAACACCGTGGGCTTTACCTGGCACCCCGAAACTCACGACCTTTGGTTTACCGATAATGGCCGCGACTGGCTGGGCGACGACCTGCCACCCTGCGAACTGAACCGCGCCACAACAAACGGCATGCACTTTGGCTACCCCTATTGCCACGGCGGCAGCATTGCCGACCCCGAATTTGGCAGTAAACGCCCCTGCACCGGGTTTACCCCGCCTGTGCAAAACCTGGGGCCGCATGTTGCCCCGCTGGGTGTAATTTTCTATACGGGCAACATGTTTCCGCCCGAATACAAAAACCGCATTTTCATTGCCGAACACGGCTCGTGGAACCGAAGTAAAAAAATTGGCTACCGAATTACCACCGTTGCCCTCAACGAAAAGCAGTTGTCTGACGAATATAAACCCTTTGCCGAAGGTTGGCTGCCCGAAAACGGTAAAGTATGGGGGCGGCCGGTTGCCCTGCTGCAACTGCCCGATGGCTCACTGCTGGTAAGTGATGATTTTGCCGATTGTATTTACCGGATTACTTATAATGCAGATTAATAGCGCCATATTTCACCGATGCTTGTTGATGTCCGGGTGCTTGTGTTACCTGATGGCATAGTAAAAACCAATGTTGAGCAACCGCGAAAGATTGTGGTCATTTATCCACGGGTATTTTTTAAGCGCAATATGGCGGGCTTCTGTTTCGGGCAGGTTGTGCAAAACCACTTGTTCTGCCTGTTCATAAATGCAGTACTCTGCCTGCTTAACGTATTGTTGCAAAACATTGCAAAGCCGGCTGTCAAGCTGGGGGTACAGGCGTTGTAGCCTTGCCTCAATGGGCTTGCCGAAATTTTCGCCCCACTCGGAACTAAGCGCCAGCGCCTGATTGAGTATGGCAACCGTTATTGAGGAGCCGGGTTGGCTGCCCGGTTCAAATTGGGTAATAAAGGCGACAAGTTCTTCCCTATCGGGTGGTATATTCTCAATTTCCGGGGGTGCCCGATGCGGCGCTTCTTTACCAAATTCGGAATAATACAAAGCATCCGGCAACGATGCAGGACTTTCACTTTTGCCTTGCTGCAATTGCAGCACCTCATATTTTTGCTTTACCGATGCCGGAAAATGCTTGATTACATCTATAGCATAGTACCAGCCTTCATTGGTAAAAAACCGAAGTTGGTAAAACCCGAAACGTATATGGCTCATTTCGCAGCAATACCATTGGTTGCCGTTTTGTTCGGTAATACCCGGATAATAATAGGTTTCGGCATCGGTTTGACGGAGTTTGTCAAATACTTCAATAGCTGTAATCGGGGGCAACCGTTCTGCAGGCAACCCTATTTTTTGCCAATGCAGCGTTTCGTCGGTCAATAGTTGGCGGCAGGCAATAATTGGCGCATCAATGTTTGGTTTTTGCAGGGGTTGGTCATATACTATGCCTAAGCGGGTAATTTGTAAAGCGCCTTTTACAGGCGGCAGGTTTTCGGCAAACGGGGGACAGGGCAATAAAACGGCGGCAGGCATTAACCCCGGCTCGCCTTTTCCTAAATCGGGAAACAGGTACCCGGCATCAGCACACTGTTTTTCTTCTGCCGTTTCGGCAGGCCTGAAACCATTTGTAGCGGGCAGGTATAGTTGGGCGTGCAGTTCAAATAATGTGCCCTCGGCAAAAAACGCATTTTGAGCAACAAAAAAGAGGCTGACAGGAGGTGTATTCATGACATTACCGGCTTTCAGGCAACAATTTACCTCAAAAAGTGCGCCTTTGTACCACCACGCCGGAGTTATTTTGGTAAAAAGGGTAAAATAACAGGGTGTTTGTTTGGTTTAGGCGTGACTTTAAATTACCTTACCGTCATAAATTTGTCATCTATTCATAACCAATCAAAAATCAAACACTTATGAACAATCAAATCGTTATTGGCGCATTGGCCGGCTTGGTATTAGGCGTTATTGAGTTTTTTCTGTTTGGCGCAGGTTCCTTGTATTTATACATTGTTTTGCCGGTAATTTTGGGCGCCATTATTGGTTTTGCCGGCACGCAACGGCTTAAACTAAACTACTACCTGCTTGGGGCCTTAATAGGTGCACTGTTCTTTGTTATTATAGGAGCAAGCAGCGGCGGCGCATTAGAAGATTATGTTGATGAAATTATTACCGGTGCCGTAACCGGTTTGGCGTTGGCTTTCATTATTCCGTTTTTGAACAAACAGTTGAACAAATAGCCGTTTTTCTAAGACAGTTTGTAGCAACAAAAATCCCCGATGCTTATTACCTGCATCGGGGATTTGTTTTTTTGCTTTTTGCACTAATGTTTTGACACTTTAATTTTAATTAAGTTCATAAAATTAAATGGATAAAACACTAGTTTAAATCATAGCGGTGTTTGCAAATTACATAGCGGTCTTTGCGGTTTTTTCTTTTACCGCAAGGTTCGCAAGGGTTGCGCAAAGGTCGCTATTGGTTAAAAATATTGTTGCTAATGTTTTAACTCCGAGTACTCGGGGCTTAATTAAGTTCATAAAATTAAATGGATAGAACACTAAATAATTATTTACTTGTCATCCACAATTTTAAACTGCGGGTCGCCGTCAATGCGTTTTTTCTGGTCAATGGTCATGCCGTTGTAGCGCGAGCGGGGTATTTCAATTACCTTACCGGCAGCGGGTGTCTGCGGTGTTTGGCGGGTTTGCTGGTTGGCCTGTTGTTTTTCCCACTCTTGGCGTTGTTCGTTGGTCATTTTTTCCATACGCTCAATATAATCGTTGGGATATTTAGCCACAAAGTCGCGTTTGGCGGTGGCATAGTTAGCGTCGTCCACCTCTTTGTTGCCGGTAGGGGTAAAGCCGGGCAATACCATATAACCTTGGTTAAACTCACCGGCCCTGGGGTTGGTTTGCTCTTTTGCGGCTTCATTACTGCTTACATTCTCTGTAGCTGCCGGCTGCTCAGATAGTTGGTTATTGGGCATTTTGGCGTCTTGCTTTTGTTGTGCGTTGCAAGCTACCGACAAAAGTACCATGGTGGCACAAACAATTAAAAAAGAACTGATTTTTTTCATAAACCGGATGTTAAACTGTGTTTGATAATTTGTTTGACAGCAAAAATACAAATTTGTACCCTATTTACAAGAATAAAGCCGAAAAATTACACTATCTGTGGCATTTGTGCCCGTTTTGTCTGTAACCCGACCGCACTAAGGCAGTAAAGCCGCCCAAAACTGTTACCAGTTGAGCAACTCTTCTATTTCCTTTGCCAGTTTATCTTCGTTTGGCAGCATTTCGCGCTCTAAACCGGTGTTTAGCGGAACGGCCGGTATAGATGCAGCTCCAACTACGCGCACCGGTGCATCAAGGTATTTAAAGCAATGCTGGGCAATGCGGCCGGCTATGGTTTGGGCAAATGAATTGGTAACGGGTTCTTCGGTTAAAATAATTACCTTATTGTGGCGCTTTACCTGTTCATAAACGGCTGTTTCATCAAGTGGGTTAAGGGTGCGCAGGTCCAGCACCTCTACACTGCCGTTAAAACGGGGCGCTGCATTTTTTGCCCAGTAAACGCCCATACCATAGGTTATAATACCCACCGAATTGCCCACCTTTACCTGTTTTTCATCGGCCAATAAAGCAATATTGGCCTTGCCAAGCGGTATTATGTATTCTTCATCGGGTTCGGGGTTTTTGGCATCTTCGGTACCGGGCACTTTAGACCAATATAAGCCTTTGTGTTCAAAACAAACTACAGGATTTGGGTCTAAAAAGGCTGCTTTCAGCAAACCCTTCATATCGGCAGCATTAGAGGGGTAAATTACCTTAATGCCCCTTACTGCCAGAATGCTGCTTTCTATACACCCCGAATGGTAAGGCCCGCCGCCGCCATAAGCGCCAATAGGTACTCTTATAAGCGATTGAACAGGATATTTTCCCATGCTTAGGTAGCACGATTTGGAAAGCTCTACCACCAATTGGTTAACCCCGCTCCAAATATAATCGGCAAACTGTATTTCTACAATTGGCTTTAAACCCACTGCCGACATGCCTGCCGTAGAACCTACCAAATATGCCTCTTGTATGGCGGTGTTAAACACGCGGGCATCGCCGTATTTTTCGGCCAGCGTGGCGGCTTCTCTAAACACGCCGCCCAGCCTCCGGCCTACGTCCTGCCCATAAAATACGGCTTCGGGGTGTGTGGCCAATATTTCGTCCATGGCGTACAAAGCCGCATCTACCATTACCACCTTACGGCCGTTGGCCGGGCTGCGCTGCCCGCGCTCTTCGGTTACAGGAGTTGGGGCAAACTCATGCAGCAACAGCGTTTCGGGTTTGGGTTCGGGAGCAGCAACGGCATGGGCAAAGGCATCGGCTACTTCGTGGGCAGTTTCATCGGCAATGGCAGTCAGTTCTTCGGCAGTAGCCACGCCGTTTTGCAACAAGTAGCGTTCAAGATGCGGAAGCGGGTCGCGCAGGGCATGTTCTGCCAGGTCTTCGGGGCTGCGATACCACTCTTTGCGCACTCCCGATGTATGATGTCCCAGCAAAGGCACTTTTACATGCAGCAACAGCGGCTTGCGCTTGTTGCGCACATAGGCAATGGCTTCCTGCATGGCTAAGTAACATTCAACAAAATTGGTGCCGTTGGTGCGCATTCTTTTTAGCCCTTTAAAACCGGCTACATATTCGTAGGCATCCATGCTCCGGGCTTCATCGGCACTTACCGATATGCCCCAGTCGTTGTCTTGTACCAAATATAAAACAGGCAGCTGATGTAATGCCGCAAACTGAAACGCCTCCGAAACCTCGCCTTCGGTTACCGACCCATCGCCCAAAGAACACAACACAATGGGGCGCACATGGTTGTGCAAAAAGCCCATAGTTTCTTTGTATTTAATGCCTTGTGCCATGCCGGTGGCGGGTATGGCCTGCATACCGGTAGCGCTTGACTGGTGCGGTATTTTGGGAAAACCGGCCAGTTTTGCCGATGGGTGCGAATAATAAGAGCGGCCACCCGAAAAATAATCATCGGCCTTTGCCAGCAATTGCAGCATGAGTTGGTAGGGCGCGTAGCCCATGCCCAGCAACATCGATTCGTCGCGGTAATATGGAGCAGCATAATCATATTCCTCTAACTGAAATCCGGCTGCAAGTTGTATGGCCTCATGCCCGCGCGAGGTGCTGTGTACATATTTGCAGATTTGCCGGTTGGCATCGTAGGTTTCGGCCATGTGACGGGCAGTTTGCATGAGCCGGTAGGTTTTTAACAGCAGGTGCTGCGGAAGCGGCAAAGCAGGCGCCGTTTGGGGTTGCGGTTTTGGCATTATGGCAGGTACTAATTTTGCTGCAAGTTACGGCCGTTTTGGCAAGTTTGCAAGCGCCACCGGGCTTTTTACCTCCTCTGTGCAGCAACTAACAGGACAAGGTTTTGGGGAGAAAGGGAATTGGCAGAGAAACTGCAGGTGGAACTTATTGAGAGCAAAATTCTGTCTGACAATTGATGTGATTGAAAGGTTAAATATTGGCTACTATACAAATCATTCACAAAAAATATACAATACCGGTTGCAGGGCGGCAAGGTTTTGATGGGCAGCCAACACAGGGTAGTCATAGGCAGTGCAGGGCCGCGGGGCAGGCTAAAATATGTGTTGCTCAAACAACAGCGTTCAGTACCGTGTGCAATTTACACGGCGGTTATGGTTGTTGCTGTTGTTGAGGTTTAAGAAAAACAAACCAGTACACCAGCCCAACCAATACGGCTCCGCCAATAATATTGCCAATGGTAACGGGCAGTAAATTGCCGGTTAAAAAACGTTCCCAGGTTAAGGAGGTATAGTTTTGAGCGGTGTTGTTTATTCGGGTCCAAAAATCGGCATCGGCTTGTTGTTTCAGCAAAATGCCCATAGGAATAAAATACATATTGGCAATGCTGTGTTCAAAACCTGCCGCCACAAAGGCTGTAATGGGGTAAACAATGGCCGCAATTTTACCCGTTAACGACCTTGCGCTGAAACTGAGCCAAACGGCCAAACATACCAGTATGTTGCACAATATGCCCAGCGCTACTGCCTGTACAAAACCAAGTTCGCACTTTGCTTTGGCTATTGCCAGCATATTGGCGCCCACAACACCGTTTCCAAAAGCATACTGACCGGACAGGTACATAAGCGCCACCATAGAAAAAGCGCCTATGAGATTGCCGGCATACACCAGTGTCCAGTTTTTTAATACCTGTATGGTTTTGATTTTATGGTTTGCCCAGGCCATAATAATAAGGTTGTTGCCGGTAAACAATTCGGCGCCGCCGGCTATTACCAGCACCAATCCCAAACTGAAAACCAACCCGCCAAGAAGTTTGGTTACACCAAATGGCAGTGTAGAACCGGCCGTAACAGTAGTGGAAAACACAGCTCCCAAAGCTATAAATGAACCTGCCAATACCGATAACATAAATGTTTTTGCAAACGGCATATTGGCTTTGGCAACACCTACCTGTTCGGCTTTTTTGGCCATTTCGGAGGGTAAAAGCGAGTCTATCATTTCTTCCTGCATGAGTGGTTTAAATTAAGGTAAAACAATTCTCAACCGCAAAGGTCTGGGGCTGTACGTAATGTATCTGTGGCTGTTTTTGGGCTAATGTTTTTATTAATTGTTTTGTGTTTCGCTTATTTTTTGGATAAGAAATTATTTTAACCGCAAGGTTCGCAAATTTTTTCGCAAAGGAATTAGCACTCACTTGCAAGTAAATTAGCGCTAATTTCACTTTTCGTACAGCTTCTCATGGTGTTTCAGGGGCGGTGCCGGATACAACCTGCCCAATGCCACAAAAGTAAACAATACTTGTTATATTCAGCAACGCGGCAGGTTAAAAATTGACATTGCGGTGTTCTGTATTGTCAATATCATACATAATCTACGGGTACTTATAGGTTGTGCCTTTGTTGGTGATGTTCTTCACTAACTTCCTTTCATTTTACCGCAAAGAACGCAAAGTTTTGCGCAAAGTTTCGCAAAGCTTTTTTTGCTCTTTGGTAAATGTTTCAAATTAGCAAAGAACAAGAGAAAATGCAGGGATTTACAGATAACACCTAAATAGTTACATCTACGGTTATTCTGTTTCCTTGGTTTACCCTATTCGCTTTTGCAGGTGTATTCGGTAATCGGCAATGGTTTGGGCGGGTTTTACCTTTACTATTTTAAACCCGTTGCTTATGGCAAACAGCAGCATATTGGTAAAACGGTTCCGGGTTTTAAATACCAACCGGGTATAGCCGTTTTGTTTTGCCCATTTTTCTTGTTCCTGTGCAAGTGCGCGGGCTACTCCCATGCGCCGGTATTGCGGCAGCACTGCCCCCATAAAACTGTAAAAGGTACGGCTGTTGTACCGTTGGTACCCTGCTTTAAAGCCGGCGGGTTGGCCGTTTACCCTTGCAATGAGTATAATATTGGGTTTGTTCAGCATACGGCGGCGATACAGGTTTACTTCAGCTTCGCTGCTGAGGGGGGCATATTGAAATTCGGGTATTTGTTGCGAAATGGCAACGGCTTCTTCAATAGTACCGGTGGTAATGATTAGGTTGGCATGGGTCATGATAAAGCTGCGGGCTATTCTATTAAAGAAAACCAAAGCGCTGCTTCTCTTGTTGCGGGTGTTATGCAAAACACCCGCAACAGGAGGAAAAGCAGTTACAATAACAGAAGGGGTTTACCTTGCCGCTATTTGTACCGTACCGGCGCCGTTGTAGGAATGGTATTCGCCGTTATACATGGCATCGGCGGCGGCGGGTCCCATGCGGAAACGGCCGGGAGATACGGCGCGCACCACATAGTAAAAGTTTTTGGTTTTATTTTCGGCGGTGGTAAACAGGTTAATGCGGTCATCGCGAATATCCTGATGTTGGGGCAGGGCGGCATCTTTCACCCAGGGCATATCGGGCAGTTCGCCAATGCGCGGGTTTTCAATTTCAAAACCTGCGGGCAACATATCGGTAACAACCACGTTGGGCACATTGCCGCTACCGGTAGATTGCAAGGAGAGTTGTACCACCACCAGGTCGTTTTGTTTCAGGTTAAGTTTGGTAATTTCCTTGCCGCTTCGGTCAAAAAAGCGTTTGCGCACCTTCAGGTTGCTGTCTTCCTGCACAAATTTACCATCGGCACTAAGGCCTTCCATGTTCCAGAAGTAATAGAGGTTGCCTTTTTTGCCGGTGGTGCTGATTTGGAGGGAGTTGGTTTTAAAATCGGCATAGTTTAGTTTAAGGTCTTTGCCGGTAAAGTTGGCAATGGTTTTCCCGTTGGCGGTTATGGTAGCCTGCACATCGCTGCCGGCATTTTGGCGGGCTACTTTGCCCAGCGCCAGAAAGGTAAACACACATTCCTGTGTATTGTGCCAGCGTTGTTTTTTAAAATCGGAAACCAGTTGTTTTGACAAAGCGCCAATTTGGGCATTGTTGGGGTCGGCCTCCAAAAGTACATTAAGGGCAATGGCTTTATCGCGAATGGGTGAAGCAAAACTGCCGTCAAATTCGGGTTGGCTTACCTCGCCCGAAAAAGAGGGCGGCAAGGTTTGGGTAAATTTGGCTTTATCGCCCGATAAGGCAAATGCAGCAGCCAGCAGGTAGCGTCCGTCGAGGCTCAGCGCATCGGGTTTGGCTTTGTAGTAATTCATGAGCGGTATGGCGGGTTTACCGGCTTGTGCCATTACATACAGCGTGTAGGGTATTTCTTTTCGGGCAATTTCTTTTTCGCGCAGCTTGTTGGCGGTGTCGTAATATTTGTATTTATAGGTTTCTTTTTTGTTGAGGCGTTTTTGCATATAGGCAAACAGATTGTCTATGGTAGTTTGTTTTACCTCAAACCCTGCCTTTTGCGCTTCCATAAGGAAGTGGGCGGCAAAAATACTACCCCACCAGTTTTCTTCATCGCCGCCGGGCCAATAGGCCATGCCGCCGTTTGCCATTTGCATGGATTCTAATTTTTTAATGGCTTCCTGCACGTTGTAGTTGGGGTTGCTTGCCGTTGCTCCTATGGCGGTTCGGGGTGTTTTGCCTATGTTTTTGGCAATATCGTAGTAATAAATCTGCGGAAAAGCAACCGATATTGTTTGTTCCACACAGCCGTAGGGGTATTCTACCAAATACTCCAGTCCGCCGGCAAGTTCCATAAGGGGCGAGCGGCTTAAGAGCAATTGGGCATCTATGGAATTGGGCAGGTAGTTGTTGTCCATGTTAATGGTTTGCGATTGGCCGGGTTGTATGGCGCCCGAATTGCTGATTTTTTGCAACGAGGCCGGTGGTCTTACGGCAATTTCGGTTTCTTCGGTAAAGGTTTCGCCCATGGCCTCGGCCGAAACGGTTATCATACCCACGCCCACTTCGGGTTTGGCCACTACTTTAAACTCGGTGCGGTTTTCGGCATTGGCATTAACAGACAGGTTAGCAGCGCTGCTGCCCACCACCTGCAAAAAGTTGTTGGCGGCAATATTTACCTTTGCCTGTGCGCTGTTTTTGGTGGTATTGGTAAGCGTTACGGGTACGGTTATGGTATCGCCGGGGCTAAGAAAGCGCGGCAGTCCGGTACTTACCACTATGGGGTCGGCCACTTTAATATGGGCATCGGCCGAGCCGAAAGATTTGTCTTTATAGGCAATGGCCATGGCTCTCAAATCGCCCGAAAACTGCGGAATATCAATAACAAATTCGGCCTTACCGGCGCTGTTAGATTTCATGATACCGCTCCAATAGGTAACTAATTTGGCACGTTTGGCGGTAACGGGGTTTATGCGCTTGTTGAGGTTATACCCATCGCCCCCCGACAGCATGGCACCGGCCATAATTTCGGGAAACAGGTAGGGGTAAATATCAAAACTTTCTACCTCCAGGGCGCGGCGTTGGTAAAAAAAGTTGTAGGGGTCGGGTGTTTTATAGTCTTTGATTTGTAAAATGCCTTCGTCCACAACGGCAATGGCCAATTCGGTATTGGGAGTGGTTTCCACTAAAATTTTCTGTTTGGTTTTACCGCGGGAGCTTTCGTTGGCAATTACTTTTACGGGCAGTTTGTTTTTAGAATTTTCTACCGATATGTTGGCGTAACCATGTGCTACGGTAAGCGGCACGTTCAGTTCTTTTGCGGGCCTTATAAGCGTGGCGGCTACAAACACATTGGGTACATACTCATTGGGTATTTGCAGGTCTATTTTTGCCACTTTTTTATCGGTATTTACAAAGAGGTAGCGCAACACTTTATCGCGTTCAACGGTAACCAGCATACGGCCTTCAAAGGGGGCTTTCAGCAGTACGTTGGCGGTTTGCCCGGCTTGGTAGCTTTCTTTGTCAAACTCTATGTCAATGGTTCCTTCCTGATTTACCTCAAACGAAGTACTTTGGGTATCGCCGTAGCGGTAGGCGTAAAAACTGTATTTTACCGCTCCTAAATCGCCCGAAGCAACAGCTTTTCCGGGCCGGCTAAGGCGCACTTCGTATTCGCCCGATTCGGCGGGTTTGTATTTATAGACAAACTTGTTGCCGCTGATGTTAATTTCCTGGCTAACCTCGGTAATTTCCTGCCGTTGCGATTCATAGCGGTATCTGCCGCTGCCGCCAATGCTTTGCATAACGGTTCGCCATTCAAAACGCACTATTTCAATGTGCGCTTTTGCGCTTACGGCTTTACCCGTTTTGTCAACAGCTACCATTGGTATATCTACAGGTGTTCGGGTAGAAACATAGCCGCCGGCATCGGCAATGCCGTAAAAAACGTCTTGCGTATAAACATCAAACGGCGCCATGCTATATACCGGCCTGCCCGATTCATCGAAAACGGTGGCAAAGAGTTTACCGCTCAACACGCCCATATCGGTAAATTCAGACGAGATATCAAATTTTTCGGTAAAATCGCCGTTTTCATCGGTTTTGCCCTCGGCCACCACTTGTTCAATATAGCGGTCGTTTTCAATACTAAAAATATAGCCCGGAAAATCTTTAGATTCAAAGGGTTTGCGGTTCAGGTTCATGGTAACCTCATAGTTGCGGTTGGCAGCCGGCGGCCCGAAAAGGTTGGTGGCTTTTCCCAGCAATACTACAGATTGGCCGGGTTTTGCCTCTTTTTTATCGGTATTGACTTCTACTTTAATGCGGTCGGGCATAAACTCCTCCACACTTATGCTTTTAGAGTTGAGCAGAATATCATTGCCGGTATAAAGTTCAAGCGTATAAGTGCCGGTAACCATATTGGCGGGCACTTCAAAATCGGCCTGGCAGGCGCCTTCGGCGTTCAGCGTTTTGCCAACAGTTTTGTATTCTTTGCCATTTGGCAGCAGCAGTTTTAGTTTTACGGGTACATTTTTGGGGGTTGCCCACTCATCGGAGGTGCGCACAATAGCGGCGGCGTGTATGGTTTCGCCGGGGCGGTACATATCGCGCTCGCCGTAAATAAAGGCTTCGTAATTGGCGGGGTTAGCGCGGCGGCCACCCACATCATAGCGGGCGGTATTTACGTTGGTTTGGTCAAAGAGCATAAAGCTGTAATCGCCGTCTTTGCGGGCGCTAATCATGTTAATTTTAAAATCGGGATACTTGCTTTTGAGGCTGGGCAGCACGGCAACGCCCTGTTCGTTAGAAACTGCGGTATGCAACACCTGATTGTTGCGGCTGATAAACGAAATTTCGGCGCCGGGCAGCGGTTTGGCATCGCTGATGGTATTAACAAAAACATGAATCTGGTCGCCGTCGTTTTTGGCTATTAACCCGATGTCGGAATAGCAAACAATTTTGCTGTCGGTAACAAATTTCCGGTCGGTATCTTGTACCCGAATAATATATACACCATTGAACTGCGGAAGTTTATCTTCAAAATCGAGGTGCAGCAGGTTAATTTTACCTAAAGCTTCCAACTGCGAGGTTTTGTAGGTTTTTTCCCACACGGTTTGTCCATAGTTTTCGGTGTCGTAGTAGGTAAAGTCGTGGTAGTCGTAATAATCGGTAGCTTCGTCATAGTTGCTTTCGTAGTCGTACTGCTGCCCTTGGCGCATAAAAGCCATTATATTGTTTTCAAATACTTTGGCAATGGTAATTTTTACCTCTTTTACATTTACCATTCGCACGGCAATATTTTTATAGGCGCGGTTAGAGAGGTACATGGCTTTTTGGTTTACAAATGCCACGGTAGGTTCTACCTCGCCAAAGGCAATTTGGGCATTGTATTTGCCCGACATTTTACCGCCAAAAATACCGGTAAGTTTATTGGCAATGCTCAACTGATAGGTTTGGCTCATATCAAAAGCCGATGAAACAATGCTGAAACCGCTGCCGTAGGTTTCCACATCAAAAGGCACGGCGGGGGTAAGGGTAATAACCTGGCGCAGGTTATCGGAAGCTACTTGCTGCGAGGTAATGACATCTATGCGGCCTTCGGCGCCGTCGTGGGTGGCTTCGAGGCTGTTTATGGTAAGTACGGCAATTGACTGCAAATCTGATTTACCGGTGAGTTCTTTTTTGCTGGGTTGGTTGGCGCCCAACACCGGCATGCCCGGCTCTACCGAAAACAAGACTGAAATATCTTCTTCGCCAGGTTGGAAATCGGCAAATTCAAGGTTTATTTCATCGCTTGGGGTAGTGTTGAGTATGGTAAAGGTGCGGTTGCTGCCGTTAACGCTGGTTTTAAGGTATTCTGCAAAAACTTGGGGTTCGGCCGGGTACAGTAATTTTATGGTAGCGGCTAACACCGGTTTGCTGGTATTGGCCGATTTTTTCCAGTAAGTGTTGACCGATTTGATTTCCATATCGGGTGTATGAAAATTAAAGGTATTGTTGGCCGATAGTTTAAATCCGTTTTTGGTATGGCGCAGCACATCTTTGGTTAACTTACCCGAAAACGCAGAGTTGGGCGCAAAAGGCTCAAAGGGCGAAAAGACCAGCGTGTTGGAGTTGGTCCAGCGGAACCGGCCGTTAATGGGCGGGTTAAACTGAATGTAGGCGGTACTGTCCCACAGCATGAGCAAAGAGTCGGGGGCAAGGTCTTGGGAGAAGGTGAATGACAGGTTTTCGGTTCTTGAAATTTCGTCTTCAAAGTTTTTAGACTGAATTTCTACTGTTTTGCTGCCCATAGTGCGGTTGCAGGCAACAAACAAAAAGGCAAGCAGGCAAAATAAAGCAGCAATTTGGGCAAATGTTTTCATGGGAACGGGCATATATGAGGTATGTTAATGAGTTACGATGCAATAGTAAAGGTGTGTTTACCGGCGCTGTATTTGGGGTTGTAAAAACACCCTGCTAAAGGAGGCAAAAAGTACGCAAAATGTTCCAAGCCCGATAATTTTTTTTAAACATTTTTTAAGAAAATTGTAAAAGTTGTTAAAAAGCAGTTTTTACACCGGTTTCGACAGCAGAAACCGGCCAAAACAAAACCGGCATAACACCCGATTGAAGGAGGTTATGCCGGTTCTTGCGGCAGTACGAAAACCGTTATCCAAATTGGATTTGGTTAATAAGGAATGCAGAAATAGCCGTAATAGCTTGAACTGTAGGAAAAAGTGCCTGAAGGAAATTGCGGGTCAAAGACAATACTGCCCGGTCCGCCCGAAAAACTGCCGGTAATATTGTCGGGACCTGCGCTTTCAATGGTTATTGTTCCATTGGTGGTAATGGCAGAAATGGTATTATTGTTTACCAGCATCATGCCAATAGGGCTGTTGAGGGCAATATTCGGGTAATATTGCACGCTGTACAGACCTGGTTCTACGGGTTCGGGCAGTACAAACACGCAATAAACGGGTCCATTGGTCAGGCGCAAGGCGGTATAGCCCGGAGGCAGGTTAAATGTTTCGGGTTGGTTTGTGTAAGGGTCTGCTGTTGCCATTGGTATAGTAATAGTCGGGGCAAATTCATAGGCTAACATGTTGTCAAAATTAACAATATTGCTGTTAGTAGTAAGCTGCATACCCAGCATGGAGCAGTCAACATCTAACAGCACGTTACAAAGTTGAAATGAGGCATTGTTTACCTGCCCCGGCAGCGGGGTTATGGTAGTTGCACCCCCATAAACATCGCCGTCAATTAGTTTGGAAGCGCTAAGCGTAACAGGCTCATTTGCCGCTACTTGTACAGAAAAGTTGCCTGCGGCTGCATAGAAACTGAAATTGGAGTTTATGCCGGCAGCCGATACAGTTAGCGCAACAGGATTGCCTGTACAGTCGGTTACCGTTCCGCTTATTGTTGTCGGGCAGGGAAACTCAACATCGGGCATTGTATAAACTGTTTCTCCGGGCAAAGCCGGAACGGAAATGGTAATAGAATCGACGTAGGAATAAGATTGGTTGTTAGAAAAAGTAATATAAACAGGCAAATTTGCTGGCGCTTGAAAGGTATAATTTACATCTGTAGCATAATAATAATTGGATCCCCCCATCCATCTGGCGAATATATTAGCAGCAATTGGCTGTTGGTTGCAATCAAAAACTTTACCTTGTATTGTAATAGGGCACTCCAAATTAATGGCAGTTGACAGGGTATAAGTATTACCTTCGGCTACAGGAGGAATAGTGTAATAATATTGTGCATTAATAGCTGTTGACTGTACTCTGATGGCTATGTTAAGAATATTGCCAGCCGGAATTACCCGGGTAAAATTGTCTGTAATTGGCACAACATCAGCCCAATTGTAATTTGTTCCCGTAACCAAATAAGCGCTATAGTCACTGCAAAAGTTAAGGCTACCGCTCAAAAAGGCCATGCAGTCAAATACTAACGGCTCAAGGGTCATAACCCCTTCTTCGGGCGCCGAGGCAACATAAATGGTATTGCTGCTTCCAAGCCCGTAATTGAATAAAGGATCGATCAAAACGTTAAATTCAAGCCCCGACGCCACATTAGAAATATAAGACCCGTCGGCATTGGTGGTAACCTGCAAAGGGCCTACGCTTACCACCACACCCGGTACAGGGTTGCCATTGCAATCTACAACTGTTCCGGTAACAAAAGATTTAATTGAAACAGGGTCATCACAGTTCCACCAGGTAAAATGGCTCACCTCGCCCACGTATTTATTGCCTTGCAAGGTAGCGCTGCCTTCTTCTACCCAAATATTTTTTTCTTCGTCAAAATACCAGAGCGGAATTTGGGCAGGTGCTTCAGACAGCATATTTCCGGGTACTTCCATTTCAAGGGTTGCCGTTTGGCCGGGTGCCAGTTGCAGTTGTTCTCCGTTGCTGCCACTCAGTTCTACGCCCATAGCGCCGTAAGAAATAAGGTGTTGTGTTTGCAGGTTGGCATCTAAGCCACGTAAATCTCCGCCCTGCATTACCAGCCCAAATAAAGGGCTTTCGGGGTTGGCGTAGGTATAGGCAACGGTAACCTCGCCGCTGTAAGGCGTTCCGTTTTCCTGTACAAAACTGTTGGGTTTAAACATTACCCGCGCTTTATCTGAAACAGCAACTTCGGCCGGCTCATTGGCGGTTATACTGGCAGTATTTTTAGTGTTCATTACCAGCCTTACCTTAGCATCTTTTCCAACCGACATGGAGGCATAAGATTTGTGAAAATACCCCTCTTTATCTGCTTCCAATATAAACCTGCGGTCTTGCGTTCTTGCGCTTTCAAAGAAAAACAAACCCATTTCATCAGAATAGGTGCTAATAATTTGCCCCATACCGTTTTCGGTGGTAATGTGTACATCCTCCAAAGGCTGTCCGTTTTCGGTGGTAACTATACCATATACTTTTAACGAACCAACATAAGCCGGACCATCAATACCGGTGCCGGAGTCGTCAAACATGCAACCGCCAATTATAAATAAAACGGCAATCAGCATTGTAAGAAACAGTCTTGCAGCTTTCATACATTCATACAGTTTAAAGGTGAAACAAAATAAAAAGATGCTTATGAAATAAATAATATTACATATTTCAGGATATTTTTGTTATGAATTTTTTATGAAATTCCGAAAATCTTCGGTTTTCATTTTTCTTTTTCGGGTTTTTCAGCTTTAAATCCGGCTCATTTAAATTTACACTATTTCTAAACGAGATGAATAGAAAAACCGTTGCTTTTACTTTGAAAAAAAATAATAATCCGAATAAAAAATGCTCAAGTCGGATTCTTGGTTGCCGGCATGAATGCCCTATGACATGTTAATTAATGCGGTTGCAAAAAGTAACTGTGGCATTGCCTGCCGCTAAGTAGCCAACAAACTTTATTTGTGTTTAATACCTGCTACATGCTGTTGCGGCTACCAAAAAAAGCCTCACCAAGGGCGGTTGGGGTAATCGGGCGGAAAGTTTACGACTAAAAAAAGGATTGCATCCTGTATGCCCGTTCAAACACCGGTGGGTAAAAGCAGCATTAAACAGGCTCACCAATTGGCAACAACTGTTTGTTTACAGGCATTAACCAATAAAAATTGCGGCACACATGCCTATATTTGCACATTGCGCCTTATCTTTGCGCCCGCTATGAAAAATTTGGGAGACGTTTTTAAGAAACTGATATCGCATTGTAAGGAGTATGGGTTTATTTACCCCTCCAGCGAAGTGTATGACGGGTTAAGCGCTGTATATGATTACGGCCCGTATGGTGTTGAACTTAAAAACAACATCAAAACCTATTGGTGGAAAGCCATGGTGCAAATGCACGAAAATATTGTGGGCATTGACTCGGCTATTTTCATGCATCCCAAAATCTGGAAAGCATCGGGGCACGTTGATGCGTTTAACGACCCGCTGATTGATAACCGCGATTCCAAAAAACGCTACCGCGCCGATGTGTTAATTGAAGAATACCTTGGCAAGTTAGACGATAAAATTGATAAGGAAATTGAAAAAGCCGCCAAGCGTTTTGGCAATGCTTTTGACGAAGGTGTTTTCCGAAGCACCAACGAGCGGGTATTGAAATATGCCGAAGAACGCGGCCGTATTGCCCAACGCTATGTAAAAGCAATGGAAGACAACGATTTGGCCGAGTTAAAACAGATTATTGTTGACTGCGAAATTGTGGATCCAGAAGGCGGTTCGCGCAACTGGACCGATGTGCGGCAGTTTAACCTCATGTTTGCCACGCATTTTGGCGCATTGGCCGGCGCAAATGAAGAAGACAACCGCGTGTATCTGCGCCCCGAAACAGCACAAGGTATTTTTGTGAATTTTCTTAATGTACAGCGCACCACGCGCCAAAAACTGCCTTTTGGCATTGCGCAAATTGGTAAAGCTTTCCGCAATGAAATTGTGGCAAGGCAATTTATTTTCCGTATGCGCGAGTTTGAACAAATGGAAATGCAGTTTTTTGTGCCGCCCGGCACCGAAATGGAATGGTACAACTATTGGCGCGAAGAACGACTGAAATGGCATAAAGCCATTTTTAACCACAGCCAACTGCGGTTTCATGTGCATGAAAAACTGGCGCATTATGCCAACGCCGCCGTTGACATTGAGTTTGAATTCCCCTTCGGGTTTAAAGAAATTGAGGGCATCCACTCGCGCACCAATTTCGATTTGGGTAATCATCAGGAGTTTTCGGGCAAGAAAATGCAGTATTTCGACCCCGATTTGGGCGAAAGCTACGTGCCTTTTGTAGTGGAAACATCGGTAGGCGCCGACCGCACTTTCTTAGCCGTAATGACCTCTGCCCTGCACGAGGAAGAAGTACCCGATGCCGAAGGCGGCACGGCCCTGCGTACCGTGCTGAAACTGCACCCGGCACTGGCACCGGTAAAAGTGGCCGTATTACCGTTGGTTTCCAAAGATGCCCTCACCGATAAAGCACGCCAGATTTTCTCACAACTTAAAATGTCGGTTCAGTGCCAGTACGATGAAAAAGACTCTATTGGCCGCCGCTACCGCAGGCAAGATGCCATAGGCACACCCTATTGCGTTACCGTTGATTTTGACACGCTTACCGATGATACCGTTACCATTCGCAACCGCGATACGCTTCAACAAGAACGCGTGCCGGTTACCGCTTTGGAGGCAATTATTACCAAAGCCACCGGCATTAACCAATTATTGCAGTAAGCGAGCAGTTTGGTTCTTCTGTAAACACGTCCGTTTTGCCGGTTGCAGAACGGACGTGTTTTATTATTGCCCCTTTAGTTTAACTTTTACAAACGTAGCCCGTTTTACCGGAAGCACAAGAAAACCCGCTTCGGTACTGTTGGGCGGAATGGTTATGCTTTCGAGGTAATTGTATTCCAAGTCAGTGGCAAACCTTAAATCGGAAATTGCTTTTTTGCTACCCGATATTGCCCTTCCCAAAATTACCGAGGCCTTTACTGCTTCCCATGCATTTCCTTCGCCCCCAACTCCCCAATCATCTACAGGCTTACCCCTGGTAATGGGCACCGTTAAAGTTTTTATCGCAGTTTCTAATGGCAGCGGTTGTATGGTGTCATTCTTATCGGTGAGAAAAACAAAATCCTGTACCATATTTAATTTTCTGCCAGACAGGTTATTAATCTTTATTGCAACTAAATTTGCATTATTTTTCTTTTCCATGTTGGAAAATATTTTGTTTCTGCGACCCTCAAGCACATGATAATTAATGGAAACCCTGACAGTAGAGTCGGGTGAAGAATATACTCCTTCTTCATAAGTTAACCTTTGGGGCTGAATTGAACGGTAGATTGGGGTGCAGGCCGGGGTGTACAAGCAAGCCGATGCAAATACAATAATTCCGGCAATTTGTTTCATTTGCTTTCGGATTTTATATGTGGTTAATACAATTTCCAAAACCCGGCAACAGTTACTTATCCTTGTTGCCGTAGGCAGCCTGCACATCGGCGCGGGCTTTATCTTCATCAACAAAGTAAAACAGCAGCGCTCCGGCAATAAACAACAAAGATACGGAACTGATGCTGATGCGCGAAGCCGTATCTGAAGAATAACCCAATGACCTTGCCGCAATGCCGCTCAACCCGATTAAAACCGGCCCGATAACCGAGGCAAATTTACCCAACATATTGTAAAATCCGAAAAACTCGGCCGATTTATCTGCAGGAATAATGCGTGCATAAAAAGAACGACTAAGCGCCTGTATGCCTCCCTGCACCAGCCCTATAACGCCGGCCATTACATAAAACTCATTTTTGTTGGTCATAAAAGCACCCCAGATAGAAATAAACAAATACACGCCGATGGCAATAAAAATGGCTCGCTTAGCGCCAATTCTGTCGCCCAGCAGGCCAAAACCTATTGCAGCCGGAAAGCCTATGAATTGCACCATAAGCAAGGCAGTAATGAGGTCGGTTGTTTTAAAGCCAATAGATTGCCCATAGTTTACCGCCATGGTAACAATGGTATCAACGCCATCAATATACAACCAATAAGCAGCCAGAAACAAAAAAACGCTTTTAATTTTTCTTAATTCGTGAAAGGTTTCAATAAATTGTTTAAAACCTTCTTTTACAAAAGCCAGCCCCGGTTTTATGGTTCCGCCCTTGGGTTCGCGTACCAGCAACAGCAGCGGCAGTGAAAACACAGCCCACCAGATACCCACGCTAAGAAATGAAAATTTAACTGCATCGGCTTGCGAGGCAAATCCAAATGTATTGGGATATAAAGTAGTAACCACATTAAAAGCAAAAAGCAACCCTCCGCCAAGGTAGCCCAACGAAAACCCCAGCGCCGAAACGCGGTGCATACGTTTGGGTGAAGCCACGCCGGTAATGAGTGAGTCATAAAACACATTGCCGCCGGTAAAACCAATAGTGGCCATAACGTAGGTAAAAATGGCCATTTGCCAATGTCCTTGCTGCACCAGGTACAAGCTGCTTGTCATTACCACCCCTATGAGCGCAAAAAAACTGAGAAACTTTTTTTTCACAGACCCTTGGTCGGCAATAGCACCCAAAACCGGCGCCATAAGGGCAACGGTAATGCTTGCCAAAGAGTTGGCAAACCCCAGCCGCGCGGTGCTGATAACAGGGTCGGCGCCCGCACTCCAGAAGTCTTTGAAAAAAATGGGGAAAAAACCGGCCATAATAGTGGTGGCAAATGCCGAATTAGCCCAATCATACAGGCTCCACGAAATAATGGCTTTTCGGGTGTCGAGTTGTGTTTGCATAGGTAGTTGGTATGAAACTTAAAAAGTGTGCAAAAGGTAACTCAATTACCCGAAATTACAAGCATGAACCCAAACTTTACCTTAAATTGGCAGAAAAACTTGGAGTGCGGGCTACTTTTACCTTGTTGCATCTTGTTTACAAAACAGGCTAATCTTACAACAATACTGCTATGGGTCAAAAAAAAAAATGATTGTTCAATGAAAAAAGAATAAACGCCTTTGCAGTTGCTTTAGGGTTTCTTGTGTACTTTTGTCAACAAATAATTTTCAAGGGCAGGCAGCCGCTTATACATTCGGGTTTGCCATTATTTTCTAAGTTTTATACCATTTTCATTTAACGCAAAACTGCTCAAACCATCATGATACTTTCAGACAAAGCCATTATGGAGTGCATTAAGAAGGGTACTATTGTTATTGAACCATTCCGGCACGAGTCTTTGGGAACCAATTCTTATGATGTGCATTTGAGCCGGTATATGGCTGTGTATAAAAACCATGTGTTAGATGCCCGCAAGCATAACGAAATTGAAGAGTTGGTAATACCGCCCGAAGGCTATGTGCTGCAACCCGGCACGCTGTACCTTGGCGTTACCGAAGAATATACCGAAACACATGAACATGTACCGTTTTTGGAGGGCAAATCGAGTATAGGCCGCTTAGGCATAGATATACACGCCACTGCCGGTAAAGGCGATGTGGGTTTTTGCAATACGTGGACTTTGGAAATTTCATGCGTGCAGCCTGTGCGCATTTACGCAGGCATGCCTATTGGTCAGCTTATTTATTTTACCATAGAAGGCGAGGTAGGCAATTTGTACAACAAAAAGGCAAATGCAAAATACACTAACCGCACCCTTAAACCTGTGGAAAGCATGATGTGGAAAAACACGTTCTAAGCGCCGTAGTGCAGGTGCATTCTAATCATTGATGCCAATACGTTTATGGCAACTTCGTTATTGCCTCCCTGCGGCACAATAATATCGGCAAAGCGTTTGGTGGGTTCAATAAATTGCAGGTGCATGGGTTTTACCGTTCTTTCATACCTTTCCAGCACTTGTTTCACGCTGCGCCCGCGCTCCAGTATGTCGCGGCTGATGCATCGGATAAGGCGGTCATCGGGGTCAGCATCTACAAACACTTTTATATCCATGCAGGCGCGCAGGTCGGCATCGGTCATTATTAAAATGCCTTCCACAATCAGCACATCGGTGGGGTTAATGAGCATGGTATCCTGCATACGGGTACAGGTAAGGTAAGAATAAAAAGGCATGTGTATGGGCTGCCCGTTTTTAAGATTGTTTACATGGTTAACCAACAACTCAAATTCTATGGAGGCCGGGTGGTCAAAATTGAGCTGATGCCTTTCGGTTAGCGGCAAATGACTGTTATCCCGGTAATAATTGTCTTGCGGCAATACCATAACCCTGTTTTCGGGCAGCAACTCCATAATTTTGCGAACAACCGTGGTTTTTCCCGACCCGGTACCGCCTGCTATACCAACTACCAACATGCGCAAGAATAAAACAGGTGATTGAATTTAAAGTGCAAAAGTAGTAAAAAAGGCCGGCAAAGGGTTGTTTTAGAGCGGCTGTTTTACAGTGGTTGCACGGCGTTGTGTTGGTAGTTTTTGGGCAGGTTAAAAAAGAAGGTACTGCCTTTACCGGGTGTAGATTCGAGCCATATTTTACCTCCGTAGTAGTCAATAATTTTTTTGCAGATTGCCAGTCCAATGCCGGTTCCTTCATATTCGTGCTGGCTGTGCAAGCGCTTAAACATGGTAAATATTTGCACTTTATATTCGGGGGCAATGCCAATACCGTTATCGGTTACGGCAACAACAATTTCAGACCCTGTTTCCGATGCGCTTACGGTTACCATAGGCCGGGCACTTTTGTTAAATTTTATGCCATTTTTTACCAAATTTTCCAGCACATGCACAATAAGACTGGTGTGTGCCTGGGGCAATTCGGGCAGGTTGCTGTAATCTACCGTAGCCTTTTTTTCATTGATGAGCGATTTAAGGTCGGCAATAACAATTTGCATGATTGCGTTCAGGTTAACCGGTACGGCCAGTCCCAGGTTGCGGTCAATGCGCGAGTAAAGCAGCAGGTCGTCAATAAGGGCGTCCATTCGTTTACCCGCTTCAATAATAAAATTAATATACTCTTTGGCAGTATGGTCTAATTGTTTGCCAAACCGGGCTTCGAGCAGTTGAATGAAACTGACCATGGTTCGCAGGGGCGATTTAAGGTCGTGTGAGGCAATATAGGCAAACTGTTGCAGGTCTTTGTTGCTTCTTTCCAACTCTTTGGAGTATGCCTGCAACTGGGTTTCGCGGTTTTTAAGTTCGGTAATATCTACGGCGTAGCTTATTATCATGCTCAATTCGGGTGTGTTTTCGGCAGATTTTGCCCTGTAAAACGGCAGGTAAACTACCGAAAGTACTTTAAGTTTATCTTTTTCGTCTTTCAGGTATTCTTCTAATTGCACCTGCTTACCAAAGGCAATGGCTTTGTTTATGCCTATCTGTTCGGCGGTAGTTTCGGGTTGAATGTCGGCACCGTTGGTAGTTTCTGTTGCTGCTGTGTCGTTGGCGGGCACTACCTGCCGTTCAACGGTGGCATCATTTTTGGCATTGGCATTTATGAAAATGGGCTTTTTTGTCTGGTCAAATACCCTTATTTCAAGCGGAATGTTGTTTAAAATGCTCTCATAGAACAGTCGCTGCCGGTTGATAATGGTTTCCGATTTTTTTTCATCGGTAATATTTTCCATAATTCCCAAAAGTAGTTGCGGCGCGCCTTCTTTGTCATACAAAATTACTTTTATAATGCGTATGTAAAGCGAGTTGCTGTAAATGTTCACAATTTGCGTTTGCGCATGGTCTTTGTTCAGCAGTTCGGGGGCGGCGGCAAAAATATTGTTGCTTCGCTGGTTTTTAAAAACTTCGGAAACGGTTTTACCAATTACCTTTGTTCGGGTAATTTGCAGAAAAACTTCGGCGGCGTTATTCCAGATAATTATTTGTTCCTGCCGGGTTAAATCGGTTACAAATACGCCCACAGGCAGGTTTTCAATAAGGTTGTTTAAAAAATCTTTCTGTTTGCGCAGTTCTTCCTCAGCCTCTTTACGGGCGGTTACATTTCGGGAGGTAGCCATAACGCTGGCCAGTTCGCCCTTGTTATTGAAAATGGGGTTCGAGATAGTTTCAAACCACTGGTATTTTCCGCTGCTGTCTTTAATGCGGTATTGTATGGTATGGCCGGGTTTGCCCTCGGTAATTCCCTTGAAATCTTCGAGAATGGTTTGCCGGTCATCGGGGTGAATGGCATCTACAGATGGCAGTTCATTATTGGTATATCCCATTTGTGATACCGATGGGCTAATATAGGTTAGCTTTCCTGCAAGGTCATATACCGAAATGATATCTTCGGTATTGTCTGCCAGCAGTTTGTACTCGCGGCGGCTTAACCTTAGTTGTTCATTGGCTTGGGTAAGTTCGGCCAATGTTTGCTGTAATTTTTGTGTGCGCTCGTTTACTGCGTTTTCCAGCATCTGGTTTTGCTCTTTGATAAGCCGTTCATTTTCCTGATAAGCCTTAAGCGCTTGCTGCTGAATATTGTCTTTTTCACGCTGGGCTTGTTCTTTTTCTTTTTTATAGTCCGAAAGCCTGTCTGCCAATGCAAGCATAAACAAAATCAGTTGCATAACCGACCCTATTTGTAACAAATTGGCGGTAAATAAATTATAAGGTATAACCGCAAAATCGCGGAGTACATATAATATTACTGCAACTAAGTAAACCAGCCAGCCAAGCAAAAAGAAACGCGCCCTTTTAAGTCCTTTGCCAAATAAGATGAGTGATAAGATAATGATGTAAATGGCGCCAAAAAATATAATAAGTTGTATAAAGGTGCCGCTAAGTATATAATATCCCAGCACATTCAGCAAAACAGTTGCAACGCCGCAAATCATAAGTGCCAATAACCCCTTGTGCAGCCGTGGGGTGTTTGCGCGGGTATTGAGCAGCGATATGGTGAGCAATGCGGCCAATATACCCATAATTGCCGCCGTGGTAGCCTGAAAATTGTTAACCCAGAATATGTTGCGCCACAGAATATCTATGGCATAACCCTTGTGGTCAATATTATTAACCCCCGAAAGCAATGCAAAAATAGCATAGTAAAAAAACAGCGGGGTTCGGGTGGTAAAGCCCACATACAGGTTGTAAATAATTACCACCAGTATAAAACCTATATAAATGCCTTGCACAAGGTCTGTCCAATGGCTTTCGGCCCAAAATTCCTTGAGCGTTCCTAACTTAAGCGGTATTTGAATGGGCGAGTTGCTTCTAACTCGAAGATAGCAGGTGCGAACTTCGTTTTGGGGCACATTAAGGGCAAACAAGTAGGCAGGGGTTTCAAATTCGCGCCGTTCAAACGGAAGCATCATGCCTGTTTCATGCGTAGTATAGGTGTTGGAGTCGGTGAGCAGGTAAAACTGTATGGTATCTAACCTTGGGTTATTCAGTTTAAGGTAAAGTGCTTCGTTGGTAGTGTTTTTTACGGTTATCTTGCACCAAATTGCAGAGGGGGTAATAGAAAAATTGGGCATATTTTGCCTGCTTTTTTTAAAACTTTGCTGCAACTCGGGGTATTTAAGCAGGTTATCAATGGTCAGCAACAAATCTTTGTCTTCAAATACCAAAATATCGGCGCCAATATTCATGCTATTTCCGTTGCCGGAAAAGGTAATAACCGGCTGCGCAACTGTTTTGCCCCAAAAAATACAGAACCATAAGGTTAAGCAAAGTGTGTATAATTTTATTTTCATCTATTCTTTAACAAACGCTTTTGCATTAGGGTTATTCAATTACCAGATTGCTTGCTGTACAACCGCAATAATACTCATAAAACAAGTTTTCCGGGCAGTATGTACATCATTTAGCCTTAAAGCTTGACTCCTCAAAAAAGCAAATTGGTTTACCGGCTTACCTGCCCGAAGCACAACAGCAATTTTTATGCAATTATTTTTCATAAATAGCAACTATTGTAAGCAGTGGCTAACTGCTCAAACCGGACAAAAGCATGTAACATATTTGTAAAAAAATTTACTATCCGCGGGTTATTTACCAAACCCTGCAGGCGTCATTTTTTTACACCAAAAACAATGCTAATTTTGCAAAATGAACCCAAAACCTGTTTTTTTTATTGTTGGCGCTCCCAAATGCGGTACTACTGCGTTGTATTATTACCTTAAACAACACCCGCAACTTTATTTGCCGCAAAAAGAACTGTACTTTTTTGGCAGCGACTTTACCTTTCGCCATCCGCGGCCTACACACAGCTACTACTTGTCGTTGTTTAAAGAGGCAAAACCCGGGCAACTTTGCGGCGAAGCATCGGTGTGGTATCTCTATTCACAAAACGCTGCCCGCGAAATATATGATTTTAACCCCAATGCCCGCATAATTATAATGTTGCGCAATCCGGTGCAAATGCTGTATGCCCTGCACAGTCAGCAGGTGTATGAGGGAAACGAAAACCTGCCCGTTTTTGAAGACGCCTTGTTGGCCGAACCTTTGCGCAGACGCGGAAAAATGCTGCCGCCGCTGATAGGCTGCCCCTACGAGGGGTTATTTTACTCTGATGTTGCCCGATTTACGCCACAGGTAAGCCGGTTTTTAAATGTTTTTGGCCCCGATAGGGTAAAAATTATCCTCTATGACGATTTTGCCGCCAATGCCGCCGCAGTTTACCGGCAAACTTTGGAGTTTTTGGGCGTTGATGCCGGTTTTACCGTAGAAACCAAACGCATAAATCCCAACAAAACCATAAAATACCCGTTGTTGCGAAACTTGCTCAAGCGGCGTTCTGCAGCCTGGGTTAATTTGGTAAAAACGCTGCTGCCATCAAAAAAAGTGCGCAAATGGGTGCAAAACAAATTATGGGCGGTTAATACGCAGTACGAAGAGCGCAAGCCCCTTAACCCGCAAACTCAAGCCTTTTTAGAGCAGGCTTTTACCCCCGATATTGCCGCATTAAGCCGCCTGCTCAACCGAAACCTGCTGCATTGGGTAAGTGCAGCCGAAGACACAAAGTAATTTGTTGCGTATATTGTGCCTTATTTTCTTCACTTGTAAAGCCGTGTATTTGCTATGATTACGCCAAAAAGTTTAACAGGTTATTTGCTGTTGCTATTATTCATTTTTGCCGCTTGTGGCAATGGTAAAAGCAATTCGGGTACAACAACTTCACCACCGGCTGTTACCGGAAATAAAACGGTAACAGAAAACGGCGAAGCGTACATTATTACCAAATCGGGAAAAAAAATCCCGAAAGCCGAAAAAGGCATTACCATAGTTTCCGAAGAAGGCTGGACTGCCAAAGATATGGAGTTTCATCTCCAATACTGCCAGGAAATGCTGCAAGGAAACAATGATGTAGATGCTCTTGCTTTTTGTAAATGTTTTCTCGACAAAATACAGTATTATTACCAACCCATTTACCTGCGCGAAGCCTACGACGACCAAATTAAGTGGAACGCCGCCTGTATAGAAGCTGCTCAAAAATAAGACGGCTCAATTGCCCCAACGGCGTTAACCAATCCCAAAACAAAGGGCAACCCTGAAAACCGGGGTTGCCCTTTGTTTGTAGTTGCAATGGATATTGCTTAATGAAACCGCTTACCCTCCAAAGTCATCAAATGCTATGTTTTCTTCGGGCACACCCATATCATCCAGCATTTTGAGCGAAGCGGCCAACATTGCCGGCGGCCCGCAGAGGTAGTACTCAATTTCTTCGGGTTCGGGGTGTTTGCTCAGGTACTCGTTAAACAATACTTTGTGAATAAATCCTACCGAACCCTGCCAGTTATCTTCGGGAAGCGGCTCAGACAATGCAATATGGTATGAAAAATTGGGAAACTCTTCTTCAATTTTTCTAAACTCATCGGTATAAAACAACTCTTTCAGGGAGCGTCCGCCATACCAGTAGGAAACTTTGCGTGCGCTGTTTTTCTCGGTATGGAACAAGTGGAACAGGTGCGACCGCAAGGGAGCCATACCGGCACCGCCGCCAATATACACCATTTCCTTGTTGGTGGGTTTAATAAAAAACTCGCCATAAGGGCCCGAAATAGTTACTTTATCGCCCGGCTTGCGCGAGAAAATATAAGAAGAGCAAATGCCGGGGTTTACATCCATAAACTTATTTTTGGCTCTGTCCCAGGGTGGTGTGGCAATACGAATATTGAGCAGTATAATGTTGCCCTCGGCCGGGTGGTTGCCCATAGAATAAGCTCTAAAAATAGGTTCGGGATTTTTCATTTTCAGGCTCCACATATTAAATTTATCCCATTCGGGTTTAAATTGTGGTTCTACTTCAATGGTTTTGTAATCTACTTCGCAGGGTGGCACGTCTATTTGAATATAGCCCCCCGATTCGAAGTGTAAAAATTCACCTTCGGGCAGTTTAACCACAAATTCTTTAATATAAGTAGCCACATTTTTATTGGAAACCACTTCGCACTCCCACTTTTTAATGCCGAAAACTTCTTCGGGCACTTTAATTTTCATGTCGTTGCGCACTTTTACCTGGCAGGCAAGCCGCCAATGGTCTTGCGCCTGTTTACGGGTAAGGTGGTTAAGTTCGGTGGGCAACACATCGCCGCCGCCTTCCAGAACCTGGCATTTACACATGGCACAGGTGCCGCCGCCACCGCAGGCAGAAGGTAAAAACAAGTGTTTTTCAGAGAGGGCAGCCAACAAAGAAGACCCCGGGGCTACCTGCAACGGCTCGTTTTCTTCGCCATTTATGTAAATATTAACATTTCCTGCCGGTACCAGTTTGGCTTTTGCATATAACAGCATACCGGTAAGCAAAAATATAATGAAGAGGAACACTACGGTACCGCCTATAATTACTGGCGCCATAAACAATGGTTTTTAAATGAGTTAGTTAAGCAAAAATTACAGTTTAATACCCATAAGGCTCATAAAAGCAATACCCATAAGGCCAGTAAGAATAAAGGTAATTCCCAGACCTCTAAGGGCAGGAGGTATATTGGAGTAGCGCAGTTTTTCGCGTATGGCAGCCATGGCAATAATGGCAATAGCCCAGCCAATGCCGGCGCCCAAGCCGTAAACAATTGATTCGGGGAAATTGTACTCTCGTTGCACCATAAACAAAGCACCCGCCAAAATAGCGCAGTTTACCGTAATAAGCGGTAAAAAGATGCCCAATGCATTATACAACGTTGGCGAAGTTTTTTCTACCACCATTTCCACTAACTGTACCAGTGCGGCAATAACCGCAATAAATACAATAAACGAAAGGAAGGTTAAATCTACCGTAGCCAGCGACGGGTGAATCCAGCCCAAAGCGCCTTCTATCAACAACAGGTTTTGGAAAAGCCAGTTAATAGGTACGGTAATGCCCAATACAAAAACAACTGCCGCCCCAAGGCCTACAGCCGTTTTTACCGATTTTGATACTGCCATAAAAGAACACATGCCTATGAAATAGGCCAATACCATGTTTTCCAAAAAGGCAGATTTAATAAATATATTTAGTAAGTCTTGCATTGTATATACGTTTTCGGGTGTTTTTCAATAAACAAAAATGCTTTTGGCTTAGCTGATGTCAACTAATTTGGGGTTGCGGCTGCGTTGTATCCAAATAATAATGGCAATAATAAACATAGAGGCTGCCGGCGTAACCATTAACCCGTTGTTTACATAACCTGCCGTGTATAGCGCTTGTGGTATTATCTGATAGCCCAATATGGTGCCCGAACCCAGCGATTCGCGAAGCAAGGCAATTATTACCAAAATAGCGCCGTATCCAAGGCCGTTTCCTATACCGTCAAGAAAGGAAGGCCAGGGTTTGTTGGCCATGGCAAATGCTTCGAGGCGGCCCATAACAATGCAGTTGGTAATAATTAACCCGATAAAAACCGATAGTTTTTTGCTTACATCATACACAAATGCGCGCAATAGTTGGTCAACTATAACCACCAGTGCAGCAATTACCACTAATTGCACAATCATGCGTATGCGGTTTGGAATGGTATTGCGAAGGGCAGAAATAATGAGGTTGGAAAAAGCCGTAACAATTGTTACCCCGATGGCCATGATAATTGCCGGTTTTAATTGCGTGGTTACAGCCAATGCAGAACACAGCCCTAAAACCTGAATGGTAATGGGGTTATTGTCGCCAATGGGGTCGGTTAACAAATGCCTGTTTTTAGATGAAAACAACCCTTCCTTTTTCTGCTCTTTTACAGGTGTTGTTTCGGTAGCTTGGCTCATGATATTTCGAATTTATAATTTTAGGGAAATGTTGTGTGTGCTGTTAATTAATACAAGGTTATTTTTGTCCTGCATTGCCTGTTTGCTGTTCGGGGGTAGCCGGTGCAGATGTGGTATCAGCAGGCGCTGCCGAATTACTGTTACCCATGGTATTGCTGCTGCCCGTAGTGGTACGCATTTTAGCAAAATAAGTCTGGTAGTTTGAATAGCATTTTTCGAGCATATTGTTTACACCATTACTGGTAATTGTTGAGCCTGATATGCCGTCCACTTCGTAGTATTTATCTTTTTCCTCGTGTTTGCCTTTCAGGATGTGCAATTTAAACTTATCGTTTTCGGCAAGTTTTTTGTCGTGAAACTGGTCTTGAAACCAAGGTGTGGTAA
>MTCR01000151.1 GCA_002212725.1 Sphingobacteriales bacterium TSM_CSM
CTAAAGCCCTTTGTAAATTGCACTTATCAGTAAATGCGCTAAAGCACATTCCAATTGATTTTTACGATGCAATTTTAACTAAACCTCGTAAAGCTATACATGGGGCATCCAAACACACAACTCCCCCATTCGCCTGTGAGAGGGCATCCAAACACACAACTCCCACCAACGCCTGCGAGGGGACTTGCCCCGATTGCTCGGGGGGGATAAGGGGGGAGCAACACAACTGCAGCAGCAAATTTGGCTAAAGCCCTTTGTAAATTGCACTTATCAGTAAATGCGCTAAAGCACATTCCAATTGATTTTTACGATGCAATTTTAACTAAACCTCGTAAAGCTATACATGGGGCATCCAAACACACAACTCCCACCAACGCCTGCGAGGGGGCTTGCCCCGATTGGCTCGGGGGGATAAGGGGGGAGCAACACGACTGAAGCAGCAAATTTGGCTAAAGCCCTTTGTAAATTGCACTTATCAGTAAATGCGCTAAAGCACATTCCAATGGAATTTTACGATGCAATTTTAACTAAACTAAACCTCGTAAAGCTATACATTTCGCTCAACCTCCCTACATCGGAATAATTGTTAACCATGTTACACAAACCTGCTGCTATGCCGTCAAAACCCCGAACGGGGTTAAATATGAATAGCAGTATGTGCAACATACTGAATATTAAACAAACAACAAACAACCCCAAAGGGGTTGAACTACCCTGCGTTGTTGGTGGAGGACATTATTACTTGTGTTGCTGTTTCAGTTGCAGCAGCAATTGTTGTGCGCGGTCATAATGTTGCGTTTGCCCTGTAACTATCAACTCCAACTGCTGTTGTGCTTCGGAAAAATTGCTGTTTTGCAATAAGGCCAGCGCTAAATACCAGCGCGCCCGGTCTTTCAGCAGGTTATCGTTTTCGGGTTGAAGGAGTACAGAAAATTGTGCGGCAGCCTTTTGGGGTAATTGCAATTGCATATAACACATGCCCGAAAGCAAAAGTGCATCGGGGTATAAAGCGCTTTGCGCACCTATGCTGTTCAGTTGAACAAGCGCATCGGAGTATTGCCCGTTTCCATAGGCTTCTAAAGCGTTTTGCAACTTTTGTTGCTGCGCCGTGGTATCAGAACCCGCACCACGCAGGCCACTCCATGCATCGGTATTTTGGGTTTCCTGCCATTGCTGCAGGGCAATTTGCGCCATATTGGGCGGCGGCAACAACATTTGCCGGGCAAAATAAATACCCGCCGCCAGCACAAGCACTGCCGCGGCAAGCACTGCCCACCCTTTAAACCGCAATTGGGGAAATGATGCTGTTTTACCCTTGCCGTTTTGCTGTTGCACAAGCTGCTGCCAATGTTGCTTTTTGAGCAATTTTTGCCTTGCCTGCAAAATAGGTGCAAGGTTGGCATGAATCTGCACCTGTTCGGCCAGATTTGCATCGGTTTGCAATTGCCGTTCAAAAGCCGCCATTTCCTCGTCGGGCAGGGTGCCGGCAAGGTAGGCTTCTATGCGTTCATACAATTCCTGTTCGTTCATGGCAAATAATGTTAAGGAATGGCAAAGCCAACCCTGTTAGCGCATTAAGCGGTTAAATTTATCAATGAGGGCTTTTTTGCACTGGTATTTGGCAGCCCTTATGGTATCATAATTGGCATAGCCCAGCAAAACCTGCAAGTCTTTCAGGGCAATTTCGTCAATGAGGTAACCTTGCAGCAATTTGCGGCATTGCTCGCCCAGGGCATCAAAAGCACGCAAAACCGCTGCAATACGGCGTTCCTGTTCGGTCATTCCGGGCAATTCAAACTCTTCCTGCTCCTGCATTGCCCCGGCCAGTTTTTCCAATAATGGCGCCATTTGCCGGTCATCGGCCCAAACAGCAACCGGCTTTGCAGGTTGTTTCTGCTGTTTCAGCCACAGGTTGCGGGCAATGGTAAACAAGTAGCCGTTGAGGTTGGTTGCCAACAGCGTTTTACCCCGCAGCAACTGTTGCCTGAATGCCCACATGGCGTCCATAAATAAATCTTCGGCATCGGCAGCAGAACCGGTTAGTTTTTGCAGTTGTGCCACACAAACCGGATGTGCCTGTAAAAAAACACGGTCTAAGCCGGCTTCGTTACCGTTTTGTAATTGGGTTTGCAATTCTGTAAGCTCCTGCGCTGTCATGTCCGGCATCTGGTTTATAAATGAACAAAAGCATAAAAAGTGAATAGGCCGGTGGCGCTTTTTTACCGGGTCTGTGCGTAATACTGTAAAAAAGGTACTTATTCAGGTTGTACCTTTGTTGGCGCTGTTCTTCACTGAATTTCTTTCAGTTTACCGCAAAGAACGCAAAGTTTTTTTGTCTTTGGTCAATGCTTTAAATGAGCAGGGAACAAGGGAAAAGACCGGGATTTACAGATAGTACCTGAATAGTTACAAAAAAGGTAAAAATAAGGCAAAGCAGCACAAACGGCTTTTGTACCTGACAAATATACAGGTTTAACAAACCGTAGCAGGCAGTTTCAGACTGTTTTTAACCGGATATTTAAAAAATATCGGGCCAATAATGCTATAAATTTGGCAGGTATATTTATTTTTGACCGAAATCAGCTATCAGCCCCATTATCAAACAAGTAAATAACTTTATGCAACCAAAATTTACCCTTGGCATTGAAGAAGAGTACATGGTAATAGACCCCGAAACAAGGGAGCTAAAATCGCACGACCAGCGCATTGTGGAACTGGCCGCCAAAACACTGGAGGATAAGGTAAAAGCCGAAATGCACCAGGCAGTGGTAGAAGTAGGTACCACTATTTGTGAAGATATTGATCACGCCCGGCGCGAAATTACCAATCTTAGGGGCGCTGTGTCAGATATAGCAAAAAGCCTTGGTTTGCGCATCGGGGCATCGGGCACACACCCTTTCTCACATTGGTCAACCCAACTTATAACCCCCAACCCCCGCTACGAAGACATTATCAACGAAATGCAGGAAGCTGCGCGTTCCAACCTCATTTTCGGGTTACATGTGCATGTAGGCATGGAAGATAAAAACATGGCCATTCACATTGCCAATACTGCCCGGTATTTTTTACCCCATATTTACGCTCTGTCAACCAACTCACCTTTTTGGGAAGGCCGCAATACCGGTTTCCGCTCGTTCAGGAGCAAGGTGTTTGATAAGTTTCCGCGTACAGGCATACCCGATTTTTTTAACAGCTATGCCGAGTTTACCAACTATGTAAACCTGCTCATTAAAACCGGCTGCATTGACAACGCCAAAAAAATATGGTGGGATATAAGGGTTCACCCGTTTTACAATACCATTGAGTTTCGCATCTGCGACATTCCCATGCTTATTGACGAAACCATTGCCATAGCCGCCATTTTTCAGGCTGTGGTTGCCAAAATCTATAAATTGAGAACCCAAAACCTCAATTTTATGATTTACAGCCGCGCCCTTATTAACGAAAACAAGTGGCGGGCAAGCCGCTACGGCATTGATGGCAACCTCATTGATTTTGGTAAAGAAACTGAAGTACGAACCCGCTCGTTAATTATGGAACTGCTTGAATTTGTTGACGATGTGGTTGATGAACTGGGCAGCCGAAAAGCCATTAACTACGTGCAAACCATTCTTGAAAACGGCACCGGCGCCGACAGGCAATTAGCCGTTTTTGAGCAAACAGGCAGCCTCATTAAAGTAGTTGATTACATTATGGAACAAACTTTGCTGGGAACATAACAACTACTTTATTTTAACCCGATGGTAAAACAGGCAAACCAATTCCATATTACTTTGTTATCTATAAACTTACTTTTCATGCAGCCGGTTTATTAAGGGCATAAGGTAACCAATGCCCCAAAATCATGTCTAAATACTGACCAAATCATTTTCCTAATTCAAATTCACATTTCATGCCAGCGCCTTATGCACGTGTTGCAATATTAGATATGTATGACGGTTATGCCAATCAGGGCATGAGAAGCATACTCGAAATTATTGACACTTACTCGCTTAAAAACGACGCCGATATTGATTACGATGTTTTCAACACCAGAGCAAAGGCAGAAGTACCGGGGTTAGAGTATGATGTTTATATATCTACCGGCGGCCCCGGAAGCCCCTTAGACAGCGAGGGTACGTTGTGGGAAGAGCGTTTTTTCAACCTCCTCAACAGCATAATGCAACACAATGAACGATGCCCTTCGGATAAAAAAAGCGTTTTTCTCATTTGTCATTCCTTTCAGTTGTTTTGCCGGCACTACCGGTTGGCCAACGTTTCGTTGCGAAAATCTACCTCTTTTGGCGTAATGCCCATGCATAAAACCGAAGCAGGTATGCATGAACCGCTTTTCAGTCAACTTCCCGAACCGTTTTGGGCGGTTGACTCGCGCGATTATCAGGTTACCCAACCCAATTTAGAGCGCATAAAAGCCATGGGCGGTTCGGTATTGTGCATCGAAAAATTCAGGCCGCACGTTCCGTTGGAAAGGGCGGTGATGTCCATCAGGTTTAACGATGCCATTATTGGCACACAATTTCACCCCGAAGCAGACCCCTACGGCTTTTTGCAGTACCTTAAAACCGAGGAAAAGAAAAACCTTATTGTTAAACAACACGGTTTGCAAAAATACTACGATACCCTTACCCACCTCAACGACCCCGATAAAATTGTTATTACCCACAACACCATACTACCCAGTTTTCTGGACATGACCATTGGCGCAAGCAGTCAGGTTCTGGTTTTTTAATGTACGCTACTCCCCCACCCTGTGTTATGATACCCGAAATAAGGCAGCAATACAACCAATCTTTTACCGAAGAAAAATACCGGCTGTTCCTGCAAGACCTGGATACCAGTTTTCAGACACCCATCAGTTTCAGGGTGGCAGAGTCGCCTGTTTTTATTCCATCGGGGTTAAAAAAACATATCTTTGCCGCTTGCGACGATATTATTGATTTCCTTCTGGACAACAACATTCGGGAACTTACCAAAAACGCCATTCCGCCCCATTTGTTGGTGCCGGCCGAAGATGCGCACACCACCTTTTTAGGTATTGATTTTGCCATCTGCCGCGCCGAAAACGGCGAATTGGTTCCGCAACTTATTGAGTTACAGGGCTTTCCATCGCTGTTTGCCTACCAGGATTTTTTAACCCATAAATACCGGCAGCATTTTGCGGTTCCCGATAATTTTTCGCACCTGTTTTCGGGTTTAAACCCTGAAACATACCGGCAACGGCTGAAAAAAATTCTGTTGGGCAATTACCAACCCGAAAACGTTATCTTGCTTGAAATTGAACCCTACAAGCAAAACACAGCCATAGATTTTATAGTTACCGAACACTACACCGGCATTAAACCGGTTTGTATAACCGAGGTAATTCGCGAGGGAAACAAATTGTTTTACCTGCGCAACGGGGTTAAAACTCCCATTTACCGCATTTATAACCGCATCATTTTTGACGAGTTTACCCAACGAACCGACCTGCAATGCCAGTTTCACCTTACCGAAGAGGTAGAAGTGGAATGGGCCGGACACCCCAACTGGTTTATGCGTATCAGCAAGTACATTATGCCTTTTATGAACAGCCCCTACATACCGCAATGCCGGTTTCTGGGCAATTTTGAACAGTTTCCAACCGACCTGGATAACTACGTGCTGAAACCACTTTTTTCATTTTCGGGAAGCGGTGTAATTTTTAACCCCACCCAAGCCGATATTGACGCCATTCCGCTACAGGAACGAAACAACTTTATGCTGCAAAAAAAGGTTCAATATGAACCGGTTGTACAAACTACCGATGGCGGATTGGTAAAAACCGAAATCAGAATTATGTATTTCTGGGAACCCGGGCTGCCCCGCCCCGAAAAAGTTATCAGTTTGGCAAGGTTTAGCCGTGCCGATTTAATTGGGGTAAAATACAACAAAAATAAAACGTGGGTGGGCGGCAGCGTAGCCTTGTTTGAAACAGATATTTAGTGCCGGGCACTTTTACCGCTAAACTGGCATTACACATGAAATACAGCCGGTTATTCTGCAGTGTTGCTTTTGAGTTGCTTTTGGCTGCCCTGCTGTGGGTGCAGCCGCCGGCCCTTTTTGCCGGAGAACCGCCGGCAAATCCGCCTGAAACGGAGGTAAAACCGGTAGCGCCCGTTTTACCCCCGGTAAAACATTTCGATGCGCAAAAACTGGAGACAATGCGCAACGACCCCGATTTCCGGTACACCGAAAAACCCTATACCCCTACCCTCTTAACCCGCTTTATACAGTGGCTGGGCAGCATTTTGGATGATATTTTTTCTTTCAGCGCGCAAAAAGATACCTACCGCCTGTTAAAATTGCTGCTCGTTGCCGCATTTATTTTTGTGCTGGTCAGCACTCTGCTGAATGTAAAAATAAGCGACCTCTTTTTTCGCAAACCGGTTACCAAATCCATTCCGGCGCATGAATTTCTGGAAGAAAACATTCACAAACTCAACTTTGAACAACTTATAGCCGAATCGGTAAAAGCGCAGGATTATCGCAAGGCTGTGCGGCTGCTTTACCTGCAAAATCTTAAACTGCTTTCCGATAAATCGCTCATCAACTGGCAACCCAACAAAACCAACCGCGATTACCAGTACGAATTGTACCAAACCGGGTTTTATACTTTGTTTGCCCAAATAACCCGTGTTTTTAATTATGTTTGGTATGGCAATTTTACCATTGATGCCCAGCACTTTTCTGTTGTAAACCAATTGTTTGCCAATTTCAGCAACCAGTTAAACCAACAAGGTAAAAAATGAAAAAACGCTATGCTTTGCTGGTATCGGGTGTGTTGCTGCTCGTACTTTCGGCTTTGGTTACCACTAAGCCGGCTCCTGTTGATTGGTCATTTGATTTTACTTTGAAAGGTAAATCTCCTTTGGGTTGCAAAGTGCTTTTTAATTTATTGCCCGGCTATTTTTCGGATGAGGCAATAACGGTAGCTGCACTTTCGCCCTACAGTTTTATAGAAAACAACCATCTGCTGCAAACCCAACCCGAAGGCGGGACAAAAAGTATTTACCTGATAATAACTGAAGAATTCAGCCCCGATTCATTAGATGCCGCCCGTTTGCTTCAATTTGCCGCGGCCGGCAATACCGTTTTTGTTTCTTCGGCTTGGTTTGGTAATTTTTTTGCCGATACGCTTAACATAGAAACAGATGCCAGTCTTTGGGTGCGTGATTCTATCATGGAGATAAAATTCAGCAACACCCTGCGCACCGATACTGCTACCTATCGGTTCAGAACCGATTTTCAGGCAGACCGCTATTTTGAAGATGCAGATTTACTGGGTTACTTTGTATTAGCCCGAAACAACAGCAACAAAGCAACCTACCTGTACCGCAACTGGGGTAAGGGACACCTTTTTTTAAGCTGCGTGCCGGTGGCTTTTACAAATTACTACCTGCTACAGGAACCCTATCAATGCTTTGCCGAAAATGTTTTATCGTGCCTGCCGCCCGGCCATGTTATTTGGGACGAATATTACAAACCCAAGACCGGCTTGTATGGCAATGCAGCCGAAACACCACTGCGTTACCTGTTATCGGTGGAGGCGCTGAAATGGGCGCTCTATGTTGCCCTGTTTGCCCTGCTGCTCTTTATGCTGTTTGAGGCCAAACGCAAACAACGGGCAATACCGGTTGTAAAACCCCTTGCCAACACCACCCTCGAATTTACCAAAACCGTGGGAATGCTGTATCTGCAAAACGGCGACCATAAAGACCTGGCTCTTAAAAAAATTAATCATTTCCTGCATTTTCTGCGAACCAAACTCTTTATTAAAAATATGGAAATGAACGACACCGCATACCACATGCTCGCTGAAAAAACCGGCATTGAGTACAAAGAAATTGTGCGCCTCTTTAATGGCATACAATTAGTGCAAGCCAATACCATCATTGACGAAGAACAACTTATTGTACTAAGCCGCAATATTGACCGCTTTTACCGGCAGGTAAACGGCTAATAACCCATTTTTTACCTTTCACACAGTTGAATTTGCGCCAAAATGCTAAAATTATTGCCAAAAACCAATTTTTTTAGCATTTTTCAAACAAAACCCTTGCTTTTTCCATTTTTGTGTGTACATTTGCAGCAGCAGGCAGCAAACTGCCGCCTGCAATATAGCCTATTAAAGCAAAACCAATTCTGAACACTTTGTTGCCATGAATAAAGAAAAAACCGATGCCCAGCTAAGTTTGCAGGCAACCTATACCGAAGAAAACATACGCTCTTTAGACTGGCGCGAACACATACGCCTGCGGCCGGGCATGTACATTGGCAAAACCGGCGACGGTTCAGCCCCTGACGACGGCATTTATATTCTGATTAAAGAAATTATTGACAACTCTGTTGACGAATACGTAATGGGGTTTGGTAAAAAAATTGACATTAAGCTCAGCGGCCACCGCATTGAAGTACGCGATTACGGGCGCGGAATTCCGTTGGGTAAAGTACTCGATTGCGTATCAAAAATAAATACCGGCGGCAAATACGACTCCAAGGCCTTTAAAAAATCGGTTGGGTTAAACGGCGTGGGAACCAAAGCGGTAAATGCCCTGGCAAAGCGTTTTAGTATCTACTCTGTGCGCGACGGCGAAATGAAAGCCGCCGAATTTGAGCGCGGAGAAGTGGTAAAAGACCTGCCGGTAAGCCCTACCAAAGAAGCAAACGGCACTTTTATATCCTTTGAACCCGATGAGCAAATTTTCAAGAACTTCCACTTTGTTGCAGAGCATATTGAAAACCAGTTGTGGAACTATGCCTACCTCAATGCAGGGTTAAGCATTTACCTCAATGGCAAACAGTTCCTGTCTAAAAATGGCCTGCTCGACCTGCTTGGCCGCAAAACCAACCCCGACGAACTGCGCTACCCCATAATTCACCTGAAAGGCTATGATATAGAAGTGGCCATTTCACACGGCGACCAATACGGCGAGGAATACTACGCTTTTGTAAACGGGCAATACACGCCCCTTGGCGGAACCCACCTGGCTGCCTTTAAAGAAGCAGTGGTGAAAACCATCCGGGAATTTTACAACAAAAACTTCGATACTTCAGACATTCGCTCTTCCATTATTGCCGCCATCAGCATCAGAATTGAAGAGCCGGTCTTTGAGTCGCAAACCAAAACCAAACTCGGCTCTGCCAATGTAGCTCCCGACGGCGCAACCGTGCGGGCATTTGTAACCGATTTCCTGAAAGAGCAACTCGATAACTACCTGCACAAAAACCCTGCTATTGCCGAGGCCCTGCTGAAACGCATTATGCAATCGGAGCGCGAGCGCAAGGAACTGAGCGGTATTAAACAACTGGCAAAACAACAGGCAAAAAAAGCCAACCTGCACAACAAAAAACTGCGCGACTGCCGCTACCACCTTAACGAAGAAACGGGCAATGGCCGCCATTTTGAAAGCACCCTGTTTATTACCGAGGGCGACTCGGCCAGCGGCTCCATCACCAAAGCCCGCAACGTAGAAACACAGGCAGTTTTCAGCCTTCGGGGTAAACCGCTCAACTGCTATGGTTCCAGCAAAAAAATTGTCTATCAGAACGAAGAATTTAACCTCCTGCAACATGCCCTGAACATTGAAGACGGATTAGACGGTCTGCGCTATAACCGGGTGGTTATTGCCACCGATGCCGATGTGGACGGAATGCACATAAGGTTGTTGCTGCTCACCTTCTTCCTGCAATTCTTCCCTGACATGGTCAGAAACGGACATGTGTATATTTTGGATACTCCACTGTTTAGAGTGCGCGACAAACAGCAAACCTTTTATTGCTATACAGAACAGGAAAAACAACAGTCTATAAAAAAATTAAAGGGAAAACCCGAAATTACCCGGTTTAAGGGCTTGGGTGAAATTTCGCCCGATGAATTCGGCAAGTTTATTGGCACCGATATAAGGCTGCAACCCGTTTTGCTTAGTCCCGATTCTACCATTGCCCGGCTGCTCTCTTACTATATGGGTAAAAACACCCCCGACCGGCAAGAATTTATTATTGATAATCTGGTAATTGAAGAAGAACTTGAACCGTTGGAAATGGCAGAAACCCCCGAAGTATAATGCAAACCTTGTGTTGTACTTGTTTAACCTCCCTATCAGCAAAAGCGCTAAAACACCCGAAAAATCATGTCGAAAACCAATTATAACAACCAAAACCAGGAAGTAACACATGTATCTGACATGTATAAAGACTGGTTTTTAGAATATGCCTCCTACGTAATATTAGACCGTGCCGTACCCACCCTTGAAGATGGACTGAAACCCGTTCAACGCCGCCTGCTTCACGCTCTTAAAGAAATGGACGACGGCCGTTATAATAAAGTTGCCAATGTAATAGGTCAAACCATGCAATTTCACCCGCATGGCGATGCATCTATATATGAAGCATTGGTTAACCTTGGTCAAAAAGACCTGCTTATAGATACACAGGGCAACTGGGGCGATATAAGAACCGGCGACAGCGCCGCCGCTTCCCGGTATATAGAAGCACGCCTGTCGAAATTTGCGCTGGAAGTTGCCTTTAACCCTGATATAACTGAGTGGCAACTCTCTTACGACGGACGCAAAAAAGAACCGGTAAACCTTCCGGTAAAGTTTCCCCTGTTGCTGGCACAAGGCGTAGAGGGTATTGCCGTAGGGTTAAGCACCCGAATTTTACCCCATAATTTTCAGGAACTTTGCAAAGCCTCTGTGGCGGTGCTAAGAGGCAAGGAGTTTACCCTTTTCCCCGATTTTCTGACAGGCGGTATGGCAGATTGCAATGACTACCGCGACGGACAACGCGGCGGGCGCGTAAGAGTTCGGGCTAAAATAGATACGATTGACAAAAAAATGCTCGTCATTCGCGAAATTCCTTACGGCACCACCACCTCCGGATTAATTGATTCTATCCTCAAAGCCAACGACAAGGGCAAAATTAAAATTAAAAAAGTGGTGGACAACACCGCAAAAGACGTAGAAATAGTAATTGAACTTCCTGCAGGTGTTTCGCCCGATGTTACTATTGATGCTCTGTATGCCTTTACCGATTGCGAAATGTCAATTTCGCCCTCCTGTTGCCTTATTATAGATAAAAAACCCCGTTTTATTGGGGTGAGTGAGTTGCTGAAACTCTCTACTGCTCATACCTTGGTATTGCTTGGAGCCGAACTGGAATTCAGGCTGAAAGTGCTGCTCGAAAAACTGTTTTTCGCTTCCTTAGAAAAAATTTTTATTGAAAAACGCATTTACCGCAAAATTGAGGAATGCGAAACCTTTGATGCAGTTATTGATACCATTGACAAAGGACTGAAACCCTATACCAAAAACTTTTTGCGCGAGGTTACGCGCGATGATATTTTGCGGCTCACCGAAATTAAGATTAAGCGCATCAGCAAATACGACAGTTTTAAAGCCGATGAAGCCATTAAAGCGCTGGAAGAAGAAATTGCCGAAATAAAACACAACTTGGCGAATTTAACCGATTATGCCGTAAATTACTTTAACGACCTGCTGAAAAAATATGGTAAAGGGCGCGACCGCAAAACCGAAATCCGGAACTTTGATACCATTGCCGTGGCGCAGGTTGCACAGGCAAATCAAAAACTATATGTAAACCGCAAAGACGGTTTTATGGGTTATGGCCTGAAAAAAGACGAATATGTTTGCGATTGCTCTGATATTGATGATATTATTGTTTTTAGAGCAGATGGCAAATTTCAGGTAAGCAAGGTTGCCGAAAAAACCTTTGTGGGCAAAGACATTGTGCATATAGATGTTTGGCGCAAAAACGACGAGCGCCGCATTTACCACGCCATTTACCTTGACGCCGAAGCCGGTAAAAACTACGTAAAACGCTTTGCAGTTACAGCTATAACCCGCGATAAGGAATATGATATTACCTCCGGAGCAGGCAAAGGCTCTAAACTGGTGTACCTGTCGGTGCATCCAAACAGCGAGGCAGAAACCGTTATTGTTTCGCTGCACCCTTCCAGCAAAGCAAAAATAAAAGAGTTTGAGTACGATTTTGGCGAGTTGGCAATAAAAGGCCGCGACGCAAAAGGCAATGTGCTTACCCCCTACCCCATTCGCAAAGTAGCACAAAAGCAGGTGGGCGCTTCTACCCAGGGCGGGCGCAAAATATGGCTCGATGAAAGCATTGGGCGCCTGAATACCGACGGACGGGGTAAACTGCTGGGCGAGTTTGACACCGGCGACCGAATTTTGGTGGTTCATAAAGATGGCAGCTACGAACTGACTGACTATGAACTAACCAACCGCTTTGTCGCTGCTACCGACGAAATAATTGAAAAATTTAATCCCGAAACTATCATCTCGGCTATTTACTATCACCCCGAAAAGAAAGGGTATTACGTAAAACGGTTTCAGATTGAAACAGGTAAAACAGGGCAGAAATTTTATTTTACCGGAGAAGACAAAAAATATGAATTGCTTTTTGTAAGCACCGAACCTAATCCGGTAGTCACCTATCATTACATTACCGATAAAACCAAAACAAAAGGGCATCAAACCTTGTCGTTGGAAGAAGCGGTAAACATTCAGGGGCGGCGCACCTTGGGCAATAAGGTAACCGGCTACAAAATTACCAAAATTGAACGTGCTGCCGGAACTGACGCCAAAACTGTACAGCCCCTGAAACAGGTAGTGGAAACGGTAAAATCAGAAGTAAAAACCTCTTTACCACCCGACAAACAAACCGGTAAATCTAACAAGAAAGACCAGGGGGAATTGTTTTAATTTTTCGGCAAAACAACAATGTACCATTGAAGGGGCAGTTGAAACGCAATTGTGCGCTACTTAAACCATAACAAAGCGCCGCATAATGCCACCCCTACTCTTCCTGCAATATTGCCGATTGCTCAGATGCCCGGCGGGCCGGAAATACAGAAGCCAGCACAGAAATAACCACTACTGTTACAAATACCAGTACAAAATCGGTAATGCGCATACTTACAGGGTAAGCATCAATTAAAAAGGAGGCACCCTGCAACTTAATGAGTTTAAAATGTTGTTGAGCCAAACACAACAATACGGCCATGCCCACGCCAATGCTTGCCCCTATAAGCGACAGCAATACGCCCTCAAAGAAAAAAATACGCCTTATGAAGCCGCGCGTTGCCCCCATTGCCTTGAGTATGCTCACATCTTGTTTTTTCTCAATTACCAGCATTGAAAGGGAACCAATAATGTTGAACGCAGAAACAATAAGAATAAAGGTAAGAATAAAATAAACCGCCCATTTTTCGGTTTTCATTACCTTGTATAAAAATTCATCTTGCTGGTAGCGGTCTAAAATCTTTAGTTCGCTGGTGGCGGTAATTTTTTCAATGGCTGCCTTTATTGTTTGCGTATTTGCATTGGGTTGAAGGGCAATTTCAAGCGCGCTCACCTGTGTGGGGTAATTGAGCAGTTGCCGCATAAACCGCATAGGAACAATGGCATATTTACTGTCAAAATCCTGCTGAATGGCAAATGCGCCCACCGGCAGCAAACTCGCCTGCTGAAAGGCCTGTTCTGGCATAAAGGTGCTTACCTTACCCTCGCGGCGGGGCATAAATACGGTTAACCGGGCAAACTGGTTTTGCAAGTTAACCCCCAATGAACTTAACACCCCCAAACCCAACACAGCACAATCTGCTTCACTTTCGGTAAGCCTGAAAATGCCGTCAATTATGGCTGAGTCAACCTGCGAAACCTCACGGAAAACGCTGTCCACTCCTTTTAAACGGGTAATATAATCTTTCTCCCGGTAACGCAGCAGCGCATTTTCTTCCAATACCTCCGAAACGGCTTTTACCCCCTCTATACGGCGAATTTGCACCAGTTGCATACTGTCGGGGTTAAATACCTTGCCCTGTACCGGCACAATTTTTAAATCGGGGTTAAAGGTATTGTACAAAGAAGTTACCAAATCTTCAAAACCGTTAAAAACCGATAACACCAATATGAGTGCGGCAGTTCCAACCATCATACCCAGCATGGAAACCCCCGCAATAATATTGATGGCATTGGTAGATTTTTTTGAAATGAGGTATCTTTTGGCTATGCGTAACGCTAAATTCATAATATAAATGGCTTAAACTTGTACCTGCTTTTGCAAACTTCTGATAATTGCCTGAATATTGCCGTTTTCAAAGTTAAAAGCTAAAAATCCCTCAAAAAAACGGTTTTGGCGGATAATTACCGTAAACAATTTGCATAATGTAACTATATCAAGCTCATCAAAACCGGGGTTTGGCACCGAGAGCATTTGACGTCCTTCTTCCCACGACGTCCAGTCAAACACAGGTGATAATTCTAAACGGAAAACAACATCCATGAATTTACTGACAATTTCAGCATCTGAATAGGCCGGCAAAATAAGGATGCCCTCTCCGGCTTCTTTATGTACTATTGGTTCGGTAAAATTTTTGGTTTGTTCAATTTCGGGCAAAAGAGAGAATAGACTATCCCAATCATGGGCAGATAATGCTTGAATGTGTTCATGGAAATTGTTGAGGTCTATCATCTGCTACATTAAAAATGGGTTATTAAAACACTACTATGGCGGCCTGCCAGTAGCCCAGCAAATCGTAAAAAGGAACGGGCTTTGAAAAATAAGACATCGGGTCGTTTATATACAAAACCGGTTGCATTCCCCAGGCTGTTTGCACCCATTCCATACCGCGTACCACCACTACATGTCCGGAAAACGGCGTACTTTGCAGGGCAAGAATAACCGCCCTTCCGGCAGCCAATGTCTGATACAGGCTGTATGGGTCGGCCGGCGGGGTAATAGCAGAAAAACTGCCGCCATAATACATAATCAGCGCCTGAATTTGCTCTAATGAACCGGTAACCGTACAGGCTTGCGGGTAGGTACAGCAATATTGTGCATTTGCATTGTAGGCAATGGCTACCAGTTCGCATTGGTTGGGCGAGTAATTGCGCTTCCAGAAAATAATTTGCTGGGCAACTGCGGCCCAACACCAGGTTATGGTTTGCTGGGCAATGTTCTGAATGTATAGGTCAACGGGTGGATACTGCTGTTGCCCTTGGGGTGCAATTTGTGCGGGTTGTTGGTCGTACTGCGGGTATTCGGGATAGTCGGGGTATTCAAAATTGTAGTAAGGCTGGTTGTCATAGTCATCGTAGTAGGGGTATTGAGGGTTTTGTGCATCAGCAATGGCAGGCATACACAAGGCCCAAAACAGTACCCATGCTACAACCCTTACCGGTTTGCAATAAATAAACGCTTCTGTTTTCATGAGCTTGCAAATTTTAAGAGGGAGGTTAGCGACAGGCTAAATGTCAAAACAAATCATCTTCGTCGTATTCTGTTTCTTCCATCTCACCATCAGAGTTTCTCATTTGTTCAATATATTCTGTAAGCTGTTCGGGGGTGGGTATTTCCATATTGGTAATTAAATAAACGGTTAGCAGGAAATTACCCAATTCATTGCTTTGCTCAATTCCCCGGTCAATAAAATCATTTACGGTTACATCTATGGGAATGAGGGCTATAAATGCCACATAATCGGGGTTCAAAATTACCTGTTCAATTTGAGTATGATACTGCCGGCAAATACTTTCAAACTCCGATTCAACTCTTTGCTGCTGAAACGGCGTAAGTGCATTTGGCTCTGCGGCCACCACTACAAAAAAGTAGCGCAGTTTATTGCCCGAACCGCCCAAACCCGACAAAATAAAGCCATGTGTTTCATCAAGCAATTCGCTCTCCAAAAACATGCGGCACTCCTGCAAAGCAAGCAGCATCCATTTTTTAAGCACCGGCTCCTGTACAACCTGCCCATACTCTTCCAATATGCGGTAAGCGGTTACCGAACCGGTGTGCGCCAATAACAGCATGATTATTTTCTTCTTTTCAATGTCGCCCAATTCGTCAAACAGCGCATCTTTAAGCGATTCTACATTTTCAGCATCTTCTTCACGCAAACCGGCAACTTCGGTAGATTTCTCAAAATACTCTTTCAACAACCCGGGGTCTATAGCGCTTTCCAATACAACCAGTTGCTGCGGAATTTGCGAAATGGCATCGTTTATTTGGTCTTTGAGCGATTTATCTCTCATAACACATTGTTTAAGGAATTTTGCTATTGTTGAACGCAAACCACCGCAGTTATGGTATAAAATTGTTCTTATTCCTGTGTACTAAAATGCAATTTCCAGGGAGCCGGAAAGCCGTCTGCCCTGTCCGAAAAACACTTCAATATCACCGGGGTCAAAACCGAGCCGGGTACTTGCATCAGAAATATAGGCATTATCGAGGGCGTTAAGCAAACTCAGGCTTAAACGGTAGCGCATTTTTTTAAATTTCAAATTGTATCCGGCATGTACATCAAACAAGTAATAATCGGGCATTTTCCACGATTCGCGGTCGGTATTGGGGCCGGTAAGCTGATCGGGCGAAAAATCGGCATAATTTTTTCCGAAATAGGTCCATTTTACAGTGGCATACAGGTTTTTCAGGGGTTCAACCCGAACAGAAAGTCCGTACTGTATTTGAGCTGCATCGCCCACATGCACGCCGTTGGCGCTGAAAGGCGCTTCTATGGTAGCATCCTCGCTGCGGAGAGTGGCGGTTGAATCATTTTTCCAAATCCAGTCGCCAATAGAAGCCAATCCTTCAATTTTAAGCAGGTTAGGTAGCACATCATAGGCAAAATCGAGTTCAATTCCGCGGTGGTGAGCTTTAATACCTTCAACATTCAGTTGAATAACCTCGTCGTCTTCGTTGCGGAAATTGGCTATAAGCGGACGGTTAAGCCAAACGGTATAGTAGGTGTTAACATTTGCGGCAACTTTCCTGTACTTTAGTCCGTAGCCTATTTCGCCTGCCAGAATACGCTCACTGATAATATTGCCGTAAGCGCGGTTGGTACGGTTAAAAACGTTGTCAAATGGGGGTGCTTTTTGAATATAACCGGCATTAAAATAGACGTTGTGGTGGTCGGTCAGGTTGTAGTTCATGCCTGTTTTAAAGGTAAAGCCGGGTATTATTTCTGTTTCGGTTTGTGAGTTACGGGCTTCGGGAGAATTAATGTTAAGGGTATCACCATCGGGGGTTACATAGGGTATATAATAGGTAACTGCCTGTAAAATAGTGGTATCGGGCAGCACCAGGTCTTTTGCGGCAAAATAATCAATGCGCTGATATGCGTTAACAGCACCGGTAAGATTTACAAAGGCGCTAACAGGCGCCGATTTGTACTCAACCTGTGCAAAGGCGCCTCCCCAATGCACAAAACCATCGTAAAACAGGTCAACCTTATCGCCTTCGCCTTTTTGCAGTCCTATTTGTTCATTCAGGTTGCGGCCCTGGGTATCGTTATCAATGTAATATTTACCACCCAACAGGTCGTAAACCGAGCGGTAATGGGTGCCTTTGTAGGTTCTCAAATCAATACCGCCCGAAATGTTGTAATGGTTGTTGGGGTTAAAGTCAAAGGTAGAAAGCAAGCCGTACCAGCGGTGGTTGTTTACACTGCTGCGGATAATGCGCCCGGCAGCATCAAAATTTGACTGACTGTTATATACCAACTGGTAGTTAATTTGCCCGTTTGCATCGGAAGGAAAGGTGCTGCCTGCATTGGAAGTGCCGCCACCATTGCCCAATGAAGCATATACTATATTGGAAATGCTGAGTTTATCGTTTACCACCCAAAAATCCTTGAGGGTAAATTGCGGTTTATGGTAATAATTGAGCCTTTCTGTCTGGGCAATATTGCCTTCAAAAACGGTATCTTCGCCGTTGAGTTTCCAGCGGTTCAGGTCGCCCCAATGAGGGTTGTATTGTATGCCAAGATTCCATTGCTGCGTACTTGCCAGAGCGCTGGTGTCAACGCCTAAATCGGCTGCCACACCGGTATCGTAGCGGGCAATGGGTTGCTTAAACACGCGTTGAGCATGTTTTTGCGGAGCGCCCACCACCGAAATTCCAAGGGTATGTTTACCCAGTGTTTTTTCTATTTTGGCAAAATAAAACCAGGCTTTTGCCCATGTTTCATCTACCCATCCCTGGTTAGTTCGATAGGATGCGGTAAAGGTAATGCCCCAGCCACCCTTTAACCTGCCCGAAGTGCCCGATAAAGTTGTTTTGTAAAACCCGTACATGCCTGCATCTTGCTGCACACTGAAACGGCGTTTGCTCTCTATGCCCGATGTGAGAATGTTAATGGTTCCGCCAACAGAGGGTAAAGCCAGTTTAGAGGCACCCAAACCGCGTTGTACCTGTATGCTTCGGGCTACCTCACTTAACCCCGACCAGTTTGACCAATAAACCTGCCCGTTTTCCATATCGTTTACCGGCACTCCGTCTATCATAATGGCTACGTTGCGCTGATTAAACCCGCGTATGGTAATGCGGGCATCGCCATCGCCACCGCCCTGCTGCGTGGCATAAACGCCGGGCGTAGAGTTGAGTACCATTGGCAAATCCTGCACGCTCAGTTCCTCCTGTATCCGGGCAAGTTGAACCGTGCTAAAGGCAACAGGGGTTTCGCGGGTGCGGGCTACATCGGCTACCACGTTTATTTCCTGCATAATAACGTTGTCTTCTTCCAGCAAAAAGTTGAGCATGGTATTGCCCGACGGCATGGTAAAACTGATGTTCTGGCTTTTGTAGCCTATATATGAAACTTCTATATTGTAAGTTCCGGGCGTCATTTCAATTCGGTAATTGCCGTCAAAATCGGTAACCGTGCCGGTTTCGCCAATTTTAATGTTGGCCTGTATCAGGGTCTCGCCAGATATGGCATCTTTTACCACCCCGCTCAGTATTGCTTTTTGAGCAACGGCCGGCAACGCAAACAAGAAGGTGAGAGCGCAGATGAGAAAATATTTGTTCATTGATGCGGTTTTGGTTTTGGTTTGGATACAGATGCCATCAGGTGCCCCTGTATAAAATGGCAGCATGAAGGTAATTACAATTTTACAATAAAAAGGCAGGTAAACACAGCATTTTCATTCTTTGTTTACCTGCCCTTTTGCTCTTGTTTATCTACTGAACCAGCAATTTATTGTAAGCAACCGAATTATCGGTAAAAGTGGTTCGCACAAAATAAGCGCCTTTTGCAAACCCCTGCAGGCTAATTTGTACTTGCGACTGCTTAACCTGCCCGGTAACATAAACCTTTTCCCCAAAAACATTAAAAATTTCTGCACGCTCAATTGTATAACCGCTTGCACCAACTACCACATGGTTTATAGCCGGATTAGGATACAATTGCACCCTGCCTTGTACAATTGACGGTATGCTGTTGGGTGCATCGCCGCATTGGCACTGATGCCAGCCAAGGCGGTCAAAGGTATTGCGGGGCAAAGTGTCCCACTCTGCGGCAGGGTTCCATGCGCCGCTGTAAGGTGCTCCTGCATTTGCAGAAATCCCGTTTTGTACGCCCGCCTTGCGAACGGTTGTCTGGTCTTTGGTCCAGAATGCACCGCCGGCAGATTCGGTATATGGAAAAACATCGGTCCAGGATTGACCGGGGTCTTCCCCAATTAACCCGAAAATATCTACAAACGTGCCGGTAGCGCCAAACGGCGTGGTTATTCCATCGGTTTTGTTAAGCGAAATGGCATCGTTTCCGTTATGCGACAAAGCATTGCACTCTTCATATACGGGGCATACAAACAAATCGGCCTTGTCTTTCAGTTCCTGAAATACACAGGTATCCTGTCCGGCAAGGGTGCAGTCTTGTTTATCGAGCACTACCACAAATACATCTTTGGCCGCAATGGTACCCTGAAGCACCACCGAAGCAACGGGGTCATAGATATTGTTTCCGTTAGACCACCGGATAATGCGGTAACCCGATAAATCTACCGGCTGATTGGTGGGATTGTAAATTTCAAGGGCTTTGTTGTTAAAATTACCCTCTACATATTCCGAAAAAAACAGGTCGCTGCATTGTGCTTGCAGGGCGCTGCCGCCCCAAACAGCAAACAGGGCAAGAAAGCAGTTGAAAAGTAAATTTCTGAACATAATTAATATTTTTTTTCTTGTTAACTGATTTTGTTTGGCTGATAATTTTGTAATCAGGGCATTTGCTAAAGTTCCGGAAATCAGGCGCTTACCTTACAATCTGGAACTTTTGCACGGCATTACCTGCCCGCAGAAAATAGATACCGGTGGTTAAATGACTTACCGAAACGGTTTGGCTGTTTTGGGCGTTTCCGTTAAGGGTGGTACTGTACACCACTTGACCAAGACTATTTAATATTTGAACCGGCAAGGCTGCCTGCTGTACATTTACCGCGTATTGCACATACAATGCGCCGTTTGCGGGGTTCGGAAACAGTTTCAGGGCAGCATCGGGCAATTGTACGTTGGGCACAAACACAACCGAATCAACCAATACGGTTCCGCCGTATTCAATATAGCGTTTTACGAACTCCTGATAATATTGGTTGGCAATAGAGGCATCGTGTACCACAACGGTGTTCTCATCATTGCGGAAGGCGGCAGAGTTGCTCCAGTTATGCGAACCAACCAAAACAGTCGGGTCTGAGGAGGGTAAATTCGGGTCAACCAGCAGGTATTTATGGTGGTGAATGGCCGAGTTTTCGTCCACCTGCAGTTGCTCTCCCATAGTTTCTTCCAAAATCAGGTACACTTCCTGTGCTTCGGCGCTGCTTATCTGGTCTATGATGCCGGCGGCAAACTCACCATCATAAATTTCGTCTTCAATGGCATAGGCAATATCGGTACGGGTAAAGGTTAGCAGGGAGAAATAGAGGTCGAAATCGGCTGATTTTATGGTATTGATGATGATGGAGTTCATGGGGTCGGTAGGGCTAAAGTAAGATTCTACAGGTATGCCCCCGATAAGGTATTTTTTGGGTGTGTTATCGGTTTTGTTGGAACTGAACACACCGCCGAACATTTCTTCAAACTCCAGGGTATAACCTTTTGCTAAACTTTGGTCCTGAAAAATAATAACGCTGTTGGGGTCAACGGTAATCTGCTGGTCGGTAAAGTTGGTGCTGCCTGTCCATACTACAGGTTCGTTGGGGTTATCGCTGAAAGCATCAATCACCACAAACTTATTGTGCATAATGCCGGGTAAACTTGCAGGCCGCAGCACTTTGGTGCCGGGCATCAGCGCAAGAGAAGCGGGGTTAATATCGGAATCGGCTACAATGCGCACCTGCACACCCCGTTCATCGGCATCAACCAATGCATTAATAATGGCATTTTCGTTATCAAAAGTATAAGCGCACATATCAATGGTGTACTTGGCGCGGTTTATATAAGCAATCAGCGTATCGGGAATAAGCTGGTTGAGGTAAACGGCATCCACCCCGGTTGAAACCGAAGTATCGACCGGACGGTTAAAATACACGCTGATATTGCCCGAAGAAAGTGAAACGGTAGCCATTGGAACTACAGCCGAGAAAGAAATATCGCCACCGGACGAAGCGCTTTCCACCTGTATATAGTAGATATTGCCGGGTTCCAGTCCGGTAATGTCAATGCTGTGATTGGTGGTAAAATCGGCATCGGTAACGGTTCCCAGTTCTAAATCCGGAGTTAAGCCATAGTGAACGGTGGTATTTCCTTCGTTAAGGGTTTCAAACTGCAGGGTAAAAGAGGTGGTTGCCAGGTTGGTCTGGTTAATAGAGGTGGTAAACACCGGGGCGGTTCCAAGAAACTCAAAATCATCGAAAGTTCGGGGCAATAACTGGTAACTGCCCTGATACTGGCTCATAATACCCACAATATTGAGGTAACCCGATGGAATTAAGGCTCCGACAATAGAGGTGGAATTAGAGTTAATGCGTACCTGATAGGTATTACCTTCGGCATCGGTTATGTTGTAGTTGTTATTGCCGTTAAATACGGTTCCGGCGGCGGTAAACTGCACCGCTTCAATGCGCACCAGCTGCCCCTCGTAGGTTTCGGTATAACCGGCCGAAGCGGCAAGGTTAGCCGGCCCGGGCACAGCGCCGCTGCTGTTTACCGTGTAAGAAAAACTGCTTTCATCGGTTATTTCAAGCAGGCAGTTAAATTCGCTCACCTGACCGGTAACAGTTACCAAATCGCCCGGATTTAAGTCCGCAGCCGCAGACGGGTTATATACACCAATGCCGCCTGTGCCATCTTGAATATAGCGAATGGGGCCCAACTCCCCTCCGTTGGTAACAACACCCTGAACGGTAACTGTGCTGCAATCGGCTTCGGTAAAACAGGCGCTGCCCGATGAAGTGGAACAAGGAACAACGCCCCTTGCATCGCCAATATCAACCGGTGTTTGTGCGTTTAACAGAAAAGGGAAGGCTACAATGGCAATGATAAATTGTAAAATGTGTTTCATTCTATAGTGTGTTTTGAAATGGTTCCAAATTTAACAGCATACTGCATACTAAAATACGTCTGTTTCAGCCTTCAGTGGCAATAAGAAACACCACTTAATTAGCCGTTGCAAATGTAACAAAATTAGGTGTGCCACTACTAATAAAGACCTAAAGTTAATAATTTAGCGACAAAATCGCAATAAAATTACCCAATTTTAACACTAACAAGCAACTATACAAGGTGTTTTTCCGATATAGTATTACAACACCCAAACGTTTATGGGGTTGCTGTGGTTTTGTGCTTTTTTGACAGATAAATATGCCGCTTATTTGTGTTCAGCCTTTATGGACTTCACTATTTTGTAAACCGATAATTTATTTACCAAATTTTAACCTGTATGACTAAAAAAACCAGCTTCGCTATTCTGTTTGTTGCGTTATTTTGCAACACAATTGCTGCTTTTGCTTTCGGCAATGGTAAGGAACCGGCTTCGTTTCGGGAAATTTCAGCCCGCGACACCTCTTTCAAGCGATATTCGTCCATTATTTCCATTCAGCCTTTTTCACTTATTGCCGGCGGTCTCGATTTGTCTTTTGAACAACGTATGGGCAACCAGTTTTCGGTCAGATTCAACTTTGGTTATTTTCTTTCGGCCGACCCCATAGGATACGACGGCTCTTTTGAAGATATGGACGGGTTCAGGGGCGAAATTCAACTGCGCCGCTTTATTATCAATACTAAAAACAGGGTTGCCCCCGAGGGTGTTTACATTGCCCCGTATGGTTTGTACAGGCAAATTAAAATGAACCAGGAAGTTTGGGAATGGGACCCGGTAACCGGCAATAGTTGGACAACCAATAAAAAACACGAGGCCAGCGCGGCCAGCGGCGGCTTGCTTGTTGGCGCACAACTTATAACCAAAGCCCGCGTTACACTTGATTTTTACGGGGGCGGCGGCGTGTTTATTCCCCTTGAAGACCAATCGGCCGATGAAATGCATTTGGCGGTGGTGAACCCCTATAAAAAAACCATTGCTCCCCGGTTTGGTTTCAGCGTAGGCGTAGCGCTGTAACCTTGTTTGCACTAAATATCCTTGCCCAACATCCTTGTTTAGTAGTAACGAGGGTGTTGGGCAAAGTATTTGTATTAGCGGTTTGTGTGTATTTGTTGTTGCAGGAAAGCGGTAATTTGGGCGGCATCATTGGCTTTAAACCAATATATATCGGGTTCTTTTCTTAGCCAGGTCAGTTGCCGTTTGGCATAGCGGCGGGTATTGCGTTTAATGAGTTCTACTGCTTGTTGCAGGGTGGTTTTCCCTTCTATATAGTCAAAAAGTTCCTGATACCCAACGGTTTGCAGGGCATTGAGGTGGCGCAGGGCATACAAGTTTCGGGCTTCGTTCAGCAAACCTTTGTCCATCATATCATCAACGCGTTGGTTAATACGGCGGTAGAGCGTTTCCTTATCCCACTCCAGGGCAATTTTGAGGCAGGTAAACGGGCGTTGCACGGGTTGGCCGGTTCTGAAACTGCTGTACGGTTTTCCGCTGCTGAGGCATACCTCTAAAGCACGCATAATGCGTTGCGGGTTGTTCAAATCAACGCGGCTGTAATAGTCCGGGTCTTTTTCCTGAAGCAGTTTTTGCAACGCTGCAAGTCCGCTTTGTTGAAACAGTTGCTGCAAGTATTGCCTTACACCGTCTTGTACTTGCGGAAAATCATCTACCCCATGGCATACTGCCCTGAAATACAACCCCGAACCTCCGGCCATAATCACCACGTCATGCTGTTTAAACAACCGGCTAAGCAGTTGCAGGGCTTCGCGCTCATAATCGCCGGCGCTGTATGGAGTGGTAATGCTGTGCGAATCAATAAGATAATGCAGTACGCCTCCCATCTCGCCCGGGGCAGGTTTTGCCGTTCCGATGCTCATTTCGCGGAAAAGTTGACGGCTGTCGGCCGACACCACTACTGTATCAAATTGTTTTGCCAACTGCACCGCCAAAGCGCTTTTACCCGATGCGGTAGGTCCGGCAATTACCACCAAATATTTAGCAGTTTTCATGGGCAGTAAGGCTAATAAAATGAATGGCTGATTGCATTATTCAGGGCTTTCAACTGCTGCAAAACCTGCTGCAGGGCATTGGCAGGACGGGTAATTTCAATAACCTTCAAATGTGCATATTGCGGCTGCCTGAACAATACAGGATATTTTCTGCGGCGCACATAGTAGGTTTTAAAGAACCAATACAAAATGGAATTTTTGGTAGCAAATGTGCCGGAAAAGGTTTCGCGGTTGCCATGCCACAATGGTTTTTGGGAAACAATACGCTGCAAGGTTCGCTTAAGCAGCCGTGCAAAGGTAAAACCAAACGAATAATTTAACCAAATCAACACATTGGCACGTTGCCAGGTAATGTCGTGCAGTACCGAGTAGTTGCCGTCGGTAATCCAGGCGCCATCGGGTTTTGCCAATTGGCTTACCCTTTCCCTGAACACTTCATCGGGCACTTCGCGCCAGTTTTCTTCAAAGTGGTAATAATCCAACTCAATATGGGCAATGTTTAATCTGGCTCCCAACTCTGCGGCCAGTGTACTTTTTCCGGAACCGGTAGTGCCAACTATTACAATTCGCATAAACAACAAAATCTATTTAAAATAACCGTTTTCCATTATGTAGCGGTAAAGACTGTCGGCAAATACTTTATTGGCGGCATAATTCGGATGAGGTCTTTGGGCATAAGGTTATAACGGGGGTTTTGAATATCGGCACCATACCATAAAGTGCTGTATCCCTGTTGCTTAAACAGTTTTACCGTTGCTTTGGTTTCCTCATCAGAAGCAATGCCGCACAGCAAAACGTCCACCCCTTTCTGTTTCAATTGCTGCAAGGTTTGCGCTAAAACGCGGCGGCTAACCTTGGCAGACTGCCGCTTTTCGTATTGACAATAAAGGTTGTCGAGCAGTTCAACCAAAGCCAGATGTTTTTGCATGGGCAGAAACGGGTAGGTCATTAACCGGTAGTGCAATGCCACCGTACTGTCTTCTGCGGTAAAATAGGGTGCGCCGATAGTGGCAAAGTTAGCGGTATTGTTTTGATTGGGCACTATCATTTTTCGCCAACTCCGGCATAAGGTTGTTCTTTCATTTTGAAAGGCGGCATAGTTTATCACCACCAATTTGGCCGTTGTGCTATCAATATTACCCGATAAAAGGTAAAATTGAGTTGGTCCGTATCCGCCAACGCCAAGATTTTCTACTTGTAACCGCCGGTTTTCCTGCCACAATTTTTGCTGCAAAATAAATGCACAGGTTGCTGTATCATCTAAACCTTGTCCGTAGGTATAACTACAACCCAGCAGAATAATTTTAGCGTTTTCGGCTGTGGGTTTAAGTTGTGCGGTATCGGTAATTCGTTGCCTGTTCCGGTGCGTGGCATGGTAAACCAAGGTATCGGTGTTTACCCACGAAGATACGGTAAAATTACCGTCGGCCAAGGCGTAGCCCAACAGGGAATCGGGCAAATGGTTAAACGAGGGCTGAAAGTTAATATGGATAACCGGCGACCGGTATGGCTTAAAGCCGGCAATCCTGAGCAACAATTCGGTAACCCCGATGAGCAGGAAAACCAGCAACATGCTAAATACTGCTTTACGCATGGCTCTTTTTATTGCCCGAAAAAATCGGTAAGTGCTGTAGCCAGGCGCTGTATATTTACCTTTTCAAAAGGATGCGGTGTATTGGGAAAAACCATCAGTTGCCCGGCAGGCAACACCCGGTATGCCGAGCCGGTTTCTTCCAGCGAAACCATGTTGTCGCTGTCGCCAAGTCCAAGCAATACAGGAACGGTAATATTGGCAATTTCCTCTATCGGCAAATCGGGTTGTGCCCCCAAATTCAGTATCATGGCCGCCGTAAGTTCCAAAACCTGCTTCCATTGTTCGCCATGTACCTGTTGCAACTTTCGGGCAAATTGGGGTACTTTTTCTTCAATTTTACCGGCATCCAGCATTTCGGCTTCTTTGGCTGCGCTACCCGGATTCCACCGGAATTTGGTAGCAAAGGTTGCCACTTTGGCCACTTTTTCGGGATATTGCTTTGCAAGATACAGCCCTACATAACCGCCCATGCTGTAGCCAAAAATATTGACCTTTTCCAGACATTGCGCAGCAATAAATTCATGTACCTGATTGGCAAAGCCGGGTATGGCAAACTGCTCTCCGGTAAGAGGAGCGCCGCCATGACCTTCAAAATTGAGGGTAAACACCTGATATTGCGCCGATAACAAATTTGCCAGCGGTTGCATTTGTTCGGCGCTGCCCAATGCGCCGTGCAGCAGTATTACAGCATTGTTCATACGTTGTTAAATTTTACCGCAATAATACAAATTTTCGGGGCATTTTTCAATTTCCCCGCTCCTCTGCCCTGTTCAGGCATTAAAACCTGGGGCAGTAAATTGGTGTTTTGGGTTGCCGGTTAAAGCTGCCCACATGCACAAAAGACAACTCAAAACCGCCTCTGCTGTTGGAAGCCGGCCGCAGGGCAGAGGTGTTAATATCGTAGGAGAGCAACAAACGGTAGCGGCTGAACTCCAGTCCTGCCAAGGCAATTACCGCATCATTCCACCTATACCATGCGCCAAGGTACAGGTTTACGTTGTTGCTGTTGCGGCTGTAGCGTCCGTTATTGGTAACCCAAACAAAATTGGTACCGAAAACAATTTCCTGCGCCTTTTTTTGCAGGGTAAAATAAGCGGCAGGCTCTAAAATAAGATTGCCAACCGAAGCGGCGGCACCGGTATTTACAGCCAACCTTGTGCCCAGCCGGTTTCCGGTGTCGTAAAAAGTTTCATCAGGACGGTTTATATGCAAGGCCGAAGCGCCAAGGTAAAAATTAAACTTTTCGGGAACCTGATAGGATACGGTGGCGCCGGCATTCACATCCAAATAACCAAAAGTTTCGGCGCCAAGGTTTTCGAGGTTGGGCAGGTTGGGGTCAAAATCAACATCGCCCCATTGGTTGCCGAAATAGAGTTTCTGAAAATCCACGCTGCGCTGCCGGAAAGCGGCATTTACCCCGGCCGAAACATATACATTCCGGGTTAATGATTTATGCCCGGCTACCGAACCTCTTACTTCCATCACAGACAAACGTCCGTCGCCGGCATAGTCATATAAAAAATTAACCCCTGTGCCAAGCCAATCCTGTGTGCCATTGCGCCGCTGCGCTTTCAGCAGTCCGAAATCGGCATAGGCCGAAATAGTGCGATAGGGCGCAGGAACCGATTGCCATTGGTTTCGGGCATTTAACCCGATGCGGTAATCGCCGTTAAAATTGCCCGTCATGGCCGGGTTTAGCCGGAAAACATCGGTATAAAACTGCGACCAATGCACATCCTGAGCAAAAGTGCTGAAGGTAACCGGTATAGTACAGCAAAGCAAGAGCAAACATCGTATTAACTGTTTTGTTTTCATGGTTTTGCACATTAATGAGTTAGCAATTATAATTTAGCGCAGCAGGGTAACATTGCCGGTATAGTTTACCTGCTCTCCGCTTAAAAGCGTTGCCGTAAGATGATACACATATACTTCGTTTTCTTGCAACAGGTTGCGGTAAAAACCGTCCCACCCCTCTTGCGGATTGCTGGTAATAAACAGCAACTCGCCCCAACGGCTATACACTTTAAACTCCATGTTCAGGATATTATCAACTCCCTCCACATACAAAACGTCGTTTATGCCGTCATTATTCGGGGTAAATGCATTGGGTACGCCAATTTTTGCATTGTCCAGCACAATTACCGGAATACAAATGCTGTCATCGCAACCTTCGGCATTTCTTGCTTCCAAACACACGTTGAACTCCCCTACGGCTGTAAATATGTAAACCGGGTTTGGCTCTTCCGATGTTTGGCCATCGTCAAAATCCCATACAAATTGAGTGGCGTTGGTACTGGTATTGGTAAATTGAACCGGTTCGCCCACCATCACTGCATTGGGAATTGTAAACCCTGCTGCTGCCTGAGCATACACTTCAAGGGTGGCATAAGCCGTATCGGTTACGTTACAGGTGGCGGCATTGGTGGCAATAAGAGCTATATTGTACGTGCCCGGCAAGGTATAGGTAAAGCCGGCATTTTGCCCCTGTACGGTAGCACCGGCTGCATCTCCCACCTGCCACAGATAAGAGTCGGCGCCGGTATCTTGCGCCTGAAAGTTTGCAGTAAAAGGTGCGCAACCATTTTCGGGCTGAACAAGCAGGGCTTCTGTCAGGTTGCCCGATGCAAGGGCAATTTCTTTAGTAAGCGTATCGGAAAGCACACAAATACCCGACGGATTGCTTACGATAAGTGAAACGGTGTAACTGTTTACCGATGCATAAGTATGGCTGACATTGGCGCCGGTGGCGGTGTTGCCGTCGCCAAAATCCCATTCATAGCCGGTAATGTTGGGTGCTGTAACTGCGCTGAACTGCACGGTTAAATCGTCGCAGGCGGGTGGTATTATTTCGGTAAAGTTGGCGGTAAGGGGGGTGGAGGGCAAAACCGTAAGTGTTACATAAGCCGTATCGGCAAGGTTGCAACTGAGCGGATTGGAGGCAATAAGCTGTATATCGTAAAAACCCGGATTAAGGAAGGTATGAGTTGGCGTGGCTTCGGATGACGTTGGCGAGCCATCATCAAAATTCCAAAGGTACGAGGTGGCATTAATGCTGTTGTTGGTAAGTGCAATGGTATAAGGGGCACATTGGGTTACAACATTATCGGTAAAAGCCTCCACAGCATCGGCGGTAAAAGAAATAGTCTGGTAAGTGGTATCGGGGTCAAAGCAGCCCAGGGTGCTGCTCACTACCAGCATTACCTCATAAGTGCCGGGGTTGGCATAAATATGCGTGGGGTTTTGTTCGGTACTGGTGGTAAAATCGCCAAAGTTCCAGAAATGGGTTAAGCCGTAAAGTTCGGTGTTAAAATTGTAGGCGTAAATATTGCAATCGGTATTCTGGGTATAGGTAAAGGCAGCGGTAGCTGCTGCAGGGTCAACAACCACAATATTAATAAATGCAGTATCGGCCAGGTTGCAGCTTAATGGGTTTTGTGCAACGAGCATTACCTCATAAGTGCCGGCTTGGGTAAAGGTATGGGTAGGCAATTCATCGGATATAATCGTGCCATCGCCAAAATCCCATTGGTAGCTCACGGCATCAACACTCAGGTTGTCAAAACTGATGGTATATGGCACGCAGCCTATTGAGGAAGGCGAAGGCACGCCCTCGGCCAAAACCCCTGCCTGTTCAAAGTCAAATTTAAACACCACCAAATCCCAACTGCTGTTGGCATCGGTAGCCTGATAGGCTGTCGGAGTGGTTGGAAATGCCGTAGAACTGGTACAAACAGCCTGATAGACCACGCCACGGTCGTTATAGCGACAGGTTCCGCCATCAACATGTTCCCAACCATCGGGACTGCCAAAATAGGTGCCGTAAATAAGGTCGGCGGCATTGGCTTCGAGAACCATAAAGTAAAAATCGCCGCTGCCATTGGTAGTTGACCACGCATCGGGGGTGGTTGGCAGCCCCGAATCGCCGGTAAAACCGCCGGCATAAATGCGGTCGCAGTTATCAACCAGAAAAGCGGTGGGGTTAATGGTCATGGTGCTGGTGCCAATACGGGTGCTGTACAACAAGGTACTTAAATCGGGTTCCAGTGCAACCAGCAACATTCTGCCGCCGGCATTGGAATACACACCCGGCGAAACCGGAAAATTACCCTCGGTAAGCCCGTACAGGCATACATTTTCGTCATTGCTCAGGTCAATAAAAAAAGCAATATCGCTTTGATTGGTATTAACAAATGTACTGTGCAGCAAATTTGCTCCATTGGCGCTCAATTGAGCGGCGTATCCATCGGGAGAGCCGCCGCCAAAAGGCCCGCCGGACGTTGACCCCAGCGGAGTGGTTTGGTATGCCCCCGTTGTAACCGGAAAGTTGGTACTTTCGGTGCCTCCGCAAACATACACCGAGCCATTGTTGGCAATGCGTATGCCCAGGGCAAGGTCTTGTCCGGTGCCGCCCAAATAGGTACTCCAGATTAAAGCGCTAAGGTTGGGGTTCATTTTTACCACCGCCCCGTCCCAGGTTCCGCCGCCGTAGGTGGTTTGGTAAGCACCGGGTGTAACCGGAAAATCTGCAGAGCCGGTAAAGGTGGCAAGGTACACATTATTGGCATCGTCCACCATTAACTCGCCCAGCAAGCCATACTGAATGCCGCTCCAGCCGGTAAATGCCTGCCCCTCCTCTCCGCTGCCACCCAAATAAGTGGAGCCTACAAGACTGCTGCCATCGGCACTCAATACGGTTATACCCATATCGGTTCCGCCGCCAAGTGTATTATCTATACAGCCGGCTGTAACCGGAAAATTGGAAGAAGAGGTAGATATGAGCAAAATCAATTCATTGTTGTTATTGGTAATAAGGTTGGCCGTAAGATCGCCGCTGCTGCCACCTATATAACAGGCAAATTCAAGCGTGGTGCCATCGGCGGTATATTTCGATACGGTGGCATCGGTATTGCCGTTAAAGGTTACGTCGTAAGCGCCGGACGTGGCAGGGTAGTTATTGTCGAAACCGCGGCCGGAGCCAAAAATTTCATCGTTTTGCCCATAAGTAGCCGAATGCCCGTAAACGGTTCCGGTACTGCCCGAATAAGTGGAAGCCACCAGCACAGGGTCAATTACCAACGCATAACCCGGGTTATACCCGTCGGGGAAAGCAAAACGCACGCGGTTTCCGTTTACCACATAACGGCAGTTTACCTCCACCGTTTTTCCGTCAATTATCTGATAAGCATAGGGCGAAAGTTCTGTAACTTCGGTAACCGAGGTGCTGATGTATAAATGCCCGTTTTTGGCACACAGGTCTGTTTGCCCCGAATATTCCAATTCCACACTTCCGGCGTTGGCATGTGGCGCTACCAGCAAATCGTACTTAAACCTTTGCCCGGCGCTATATACTTTCATATCAATGCCTTTGTAAAGTTCTTTGTAGAGCAGGGTTTTTGCCGGATGTATGTTGCTTGCCCATTTTTGGGGGTTGTTTCCCAGAAAAAAGTTGTGCCTTTCGGGCAAAACATCTTGTGCAATAACCTGCGGATTGGGGTTTGCACCCGAAAACCGGGTTTTAATGGCATGTATCTGAATGGTTCCGGTATAGGTTTCGTAATACCGGTTGTGGTGATGCTGCTCGCAAATCGGGTTGGCGCTGCCGTTGTGCTGCATGTCGCAGTGGGCTGCGGCATCTGCCTGTTCGGGGTTGTAAAACAGGAAGGTAAAGCCGGTGCGTTCGGTAAATATTTCCTGTCCGGCGGTTTTGGCCTTAAACAAAACGGGGTTGGGCCATTGCCCTTTGTTTTGCAGGTATGTAAGCTCTGGCGAAGCCGTAACGGAATTTGCTGCCAAAAAAAGGCAAATACATGCCGGCATCGCTGAAAACAGGGTGAAGCGTAATTTCATATAAACCGGTATTTTGCAACTTAGTGGTATGGAGGCTACAAAGTAATAAAATGCTGCGTACTTTGCATAACCAGGCAGCGGCATTTTTGTTGTATGCTTGCCGGTAATAACTTTATTTAGCCAGAGAACGACAATTATTGGGATAATGGTTGCCCGAAGGTAAATAAAAAACGCCACAAACCCAAAATGAGCCTGTGGCGTTTTAATGCGTGAACCCGGCGAGATTCGAACTCACAACCTTTAGATCCGTAGTCTAATGCTCTATCCAGTTGAGCTACGGGTCCATTGCGGCGCAAAGGTAAGAAGGTTTTTTGAATGTAGCAATACTTTAACCGCAGTTGCAAAAAAATAGTTCCGGCAAATACTAAATTGCGGGATTTACTATTGTTATAAATGCTAATGAAAAAGCATGACAATTACAGGCCTGTTTTTTTGATGGTTATTTTGCATATTTTTGCCGGCAGATTAAAACACCGCAATACCGCCATGACTTGTAACCCGGTTATTAAATTTAACTTCCTGTTTGTGCTTTGCTGCCTGTTGCAGCAAGTTTGGGCACAAATGCCGCTCCTTACCGTTGCCGACCTTACGTTAAAAATACCGGCCAAGGGAGAGGAAACGTTGTACTATGGTTTTGCACAGGGCGATGAACTGATTTTCAGTTTCCGCGAAGAAGAAGGCAAAGAACTTACCGAAGTGGCAGTGGAAGAATACCCGAACAACACGCGCTTTGCCGATTATAAAACATCGGGGGTAAAAAACAAATCCATACGGGTAACCCAAAAAGGGGTGTATGTTTTCCGGTTCAACAACAAACAATTGCTGAAAGGCAGAGTTTGCCGCATTTTAATACAAAGAGTGCCCGCAACCGACGAAACTGCCGGCTTTAATACCAATGTAGAGTGGATTAGCAGCTTTGATACCACTTACCGCATTGAGGAGCATCAGGTGCTTATGGGTTACGACACCCTGTACACCCGCGAAGAAAACTGGGAATTTAAAAAATCGGCACAGGAAGAAATAGTATTGTTTGATAAAACACAACGCGTTTTTGCCAAGACCAGTTTTACCAACGATAACCGCACTTGCCTTAGAATTGACCTGCCACCCGATACCGAAACCAAAGCCAAAACCCGAAAACTTACTGGTTGGGCATACTGGATAGGTGTAGGCAAAGAGGCCGGCAATGCCTGGGCAGAAAATGTAAAAATGGTGGGCGGCTTTGCGCAAGGGGTTATTGCGCTGTACTCGCCCCTGGGTGGGTTGGTGGCGGGGCTGGTAAGCAACCTGGCCATACCCAAAACCGGTGAAGATGTATATTACTGTGTTTTAAATGCACAAAATGCCAATCTTTTTTTGGAAAACAAACCCTTTGTGCCCATAGATTGGGGCAAGGGAACCGGCGGTTACGGTAAATTTACCGAAACCGCACAAAATACCTGCTACATCTGCCTCGAAAACGACAATTACCTGCAGGCAATTGACGTAGCCGTGAAAGTTGCCGCAATTGCCGATGTAAAAGAATACCTGAACAAAGAAAAAACCCGGCAGGTTATAAACCCCCGAATGCAAACCACCCGCGTAGAAGAACCCATCATTACCCCTGTTACCATTCCGGTAACGGCAGAGTAAGCGGGAATTGACCCGGTAAGGTTGGCGGTTTGGGCATTTTTTGAGAAAATGGCAGATTTGTATTGCGGGAAATAACGGAGAAAATTTGGTGAAATGGGAGCGGCAGCTTAGCTTTGTGGCGAGTGCTTCAGCAGATTATAACCGGCGGCAACATTACATAGTTACAAATCAGGGCAGCACTGCGGCGGTAAACTCATTCCCCTGCCTTTTGTCATCTGGTAAGCAGATGTATTTATACACACATGCAGCAGGGCATATAATTGCATTTACCTGCCGTAATGCCGGAAAACCGGCGCAGATTTGGGTAGTGGCACCTGACTCAGATTCGGCACTTCGGGAATTTGGCCGTGCGTGGCGGCATTCTTTTCATTGAAACCAAACAGCAGGAAAACCCTGAACTGCAATTTCATCTGGTAAACATTCTTAACTTACATAAACTAAAAAGACCAAAAAATGCTTAAAAAATTTACCACCACCGTATGCTGTGCTTTGGCGGCACTCGCTTTTATGGTAGCCTGCAATCAGCCCGGTACAGAGCCTAAAACCAATGAAACTCCAACTGCCGACAGCGAAAAAAAAGAAGCAGAGGCAACTACTCCGGCAACCACAGAACCCCAAACGGTTAAAGCCCAGTTTGTTAATTTTACCCTGGGCGATGCCGAACATTATGTTTTTAAAGATGAGAAAGGCGAAGAACTGGACTTTGGCGGCTGCGATGATAAAAATGTGAAGTTTGGGGTTGAATTGCCCGAAAAAGAAGCCAATGAAACCAATCAAGGTTGGGGGGCAAACAAAAGTCTGCAAAACAAGTGGTTCAACATCAGCTACATTGTGCGCAAACAACCGCTTTACACCGAGGGGCCCGAAGGCGACGTAAAAGTTATTGTAAAAGCTGAAGAAGTGAAATAAGAATTAAAAAAACAGGCTCAATTAAAAATATGAGAATAAAAATAACTGTTGCTGTTTTACCTTTGTTGGTTGTGGCTGTTATGTCAGGTTGTACAGGCAATCCTGACGATGGTAAAACAAATAAAACAGAACCTGCCTCAACCGCCGTGGATTCCGGCAAGTCAGGTTCCGATAACACCGCTGCTCAACCTGCTGCCACAAGTTCAGGTATTCCCGAACTGCTACAGGGTAAATGGCAGCATATTGACGACAAATCAAACTATTTGGTGTTTGAAGGCAACCACCGGAAGGAAACAGCAGCTGACAGCGGCAAATGGGACGATGAAACTTTTGTTTTATCTGATAAATGTTCAAACGCTTCAGACAAAGACAACGGAGCAGCCCCGGAAAAGGACAGGTATATTTCCTGCGAAAAATCAGATTTATGCTGGTATATAATTGAAGTTGACAAAAGCATATTGTCACTCAGCTATATGGGACGCGGAAACACACTAACCTATAAACGGGTGAACTGAAAGCAAATTTGTAGTAGTCAATATTTAATCTGACGACTGCCGGAAAACTATTGATTGTCATACAGGTTATTTAGCCTGTTCCAATCAAAAACCATCTGAACTATTTGCTTTCCCTTTAGCTTGCTTGCTGTGAAAGCAACAAAGGGGTGCCTGAGTTGTTGTTGGAACGGTGCCGCCCGCATGGCGACAGGTATTCCAACAACTTATCTTTAGCCGGGTCTAAACTATTCAAAAAGGGCTGCACAGGCGTTTTACCTAAACAGTATTTGCCCGAATGGGTACGTTAACGGTTGTAATGATGTGCCCGGATATCGGGATATTTTTGGATTTCATCCGGCCCCCGATATCATTGTTTTCGAAAAGCTGCGGCATAAAATTCTTTTTGAATACTCTTGTTTGCAACAGCTAATTTCGGGATGTGCCCGCTTGCTCCCCGCTGTTTCGCATAGTTCCTTGTAGCGAGAAACAGCATCTCGGCTGCAACCTGAAACTTTATATGCCCGGCTTGCGTTACCTATGCCGGGCTAATTTCAATAACCCAACTGTATGCTTACTAATCTTGGCTGTTGTTATCCTAACATTTTTTTTGAAAAGTTATAAAATTATTCGCAATTATAAGATTAAGTGTTGAGTTCACTAAAATAAGGTTTATCTGTTTTTGAATAAATTCAGATATATTTTGTAACTTTATAGCTCAAAAATATCCCTGATAGTCCATGTTCAAACGCAACGACAA
>MTCR01000152.1 GCA_002212725.1 Sphingobacteriales bacterium TSM_CSM
CCATAGCCTCGTATTTAGCTTCTAATTGGTTAATGCGTTCTACAATGTCGGGGGGTACTTGGTTATTGGTGTAAGGCATGGTTGGTTTTGGTTTGTATTGTTAAAAAATGGCGGGCTGAAGCGGGTAGTTTTGGCAGAAGGTAAAAAGCCGGATGTATGTTAATGCATGAAAAGAAGAGATTTAGGGCAAAACTGTATGTTTTTTTGGTATCAGGTAATTTGAGCGCGTTGTTCCTGCAGTTCTTCCAGTTCAAGCAAGAGCAGTTCCCATTGTTCAATTTCCTGTTCCAGTTGTTGTTTGCATTGGTTATAGGTTGCGGTGGCGGCTTTGGGGTCGTTTTGCGGTTGGGCGTAAAAATTGGGGTCGGCTAATTGTTGTTCATATTGAGCAATGGTTGTTTCGAGATCTGCAATGGTTTGTTCAGATTTTTTTATTTTGGTTTCCTGCTTTCTGATATCGCGGTCTATGTTTTTTAAAGTTTCCCACCGGTTTATGCGCTCTTGTTTGGCATCTGTTTCGGTTTGTTCTTTTTCGGCTGCCTGCCGGCTGTTCATACCCAGTTCATCGAGCGATTGCAGGTTGCTGTTGCGCAAAAAATCATAAACATCGCCGTGGTAGGCGGTAATTTGTTTGTTTTTAAAATGATAGACCTTTTCGGTAAGGCCTTGCAGAAATTCGCGGTCGTGCGACACTACAATCAGGGTTCCGTTAAAGTTTCGCAGCGCTTCTTTCAGTACTTCTTTTGCGCGCATATCCAGGTGGTTGGTAGGCTCGTCGAGGATGAGGAGGTTTACCGGTTCCAGCAGCATTTTTGCCAGCGCCAGCCTCGATTTTTCGCCGCCCGAAAGCACCTGCACTTTTTTATCAACCGAATCGCCGCTAAACAGAAAAGCGCCCAACAGGTTGCGCACACGGTAGCGCATATCGCCGGTTGCCACATCATCTATGGTTTGAAAAACGGTTTTGCTGCCGTCTAAGGTTTCGGCTTGTTTTTGTTCAAAGTAGCCCACCAATACGTTGTGCCCCAGTTGAAAAGTGCCTTCATAGGGTTCTTTTCCGGCAATAATTTTGGTAAGGGTGGTTTTACCCTCGCCGTTTTTGCCTACAAACGCTACTTTTTCGCCGCGTTCAAGGGTAAAATTTATGTTGTGCAGCACCTGTGTTTTACCATAGCTTTTGCTGAGGTGTTGCATGTGTACCACTACCCTGCCCGAGCGCGGCGCATCGGGAAACCTGAATTTTATGGCATCTTTTTCCAGGTCGTCAATTTCTACCTTATCTAAGTTTTCGAGCTTGTGAATAAGGGTTTGGGCAAATTTGGCCTTGTTTTTTTTTGCCCTGAACTTGTTAATGAGCGTTTCGGTATGTTCTACCATTTTTTCCTGCCGTTTGGCTTCGGTAAGCTGTTGCTCATGGCGCTGCTGCCGTAGTGACACAAACTGCGAGTAAGGCACGCGGTAATCATATAATTTACCGTTTACCAACTCCGATGTGCGGTTGCAAACCTTATCTAAAAAAGCCACATCGTGCGAAATAAGCAGCACACCGCCTTCGTAATTTACCAAAAAATCTTCCAGCCACATAATAGACTCAATGTCGAGGTGGTTGGTAGGCTCGTCAAGCAGCACAAAAGTGGGTTTTCTGAGCAGGATTTTGGCAAGTTCAACCCGCATTTGCCAGCCACCGCTAAACTCGCGCAGGGGGCGGTCAAAATCGCCGTTTACAAAGCCAAGTCCTTTCAGAATTTTTTCAATTTGTTCGCGCATGTTCATGCCGCCCAATCGCTGAAAATGGTCTTGCGCATCGGTTAACTGGTCAACTAACTTCAGGTATTCGGCCGAATCGTAGTCGGTTCGGTGGGTAATTTCCGAAGTAAGTTTTTCCACCGCTTCCTGCAACTGCAACACTTCGGAAAAAGCCGAAGCGGCTTCTTCATATACCGTTTTGGTGGCTTGCATGGGCATTTCCTGCGGCAGGTAACCCAGCGTGGTGTTGTTATCAAAATGAATATTACCGCTTTCGGGGCGCATTTGCCCCATAATAATGCGCAGCAGGGTAGATTTACCGGCGCCATTTTTACCAACCAACCCTATGCGGTCGGCTTTGGTAACTGCCAAACTGATGTTGTCGAACAGAAAATGCCCGCCAAATTGTACCGAAAGGCCGGTAATAGAAATCATGATATGGTTGTGTAACTGGTAATTATATGTGGCAAATTTACGGGTATTCGGGTAAAAAATGACACAACCCGAAAATATTTACCCCCGCCAAAGAACTAAACAGGGGTATATAATGCAGGGATTTTTACTTTTGAGGTTAATTTTACTTAGCTTTGCACAACTTGCGGCACCGTTTGCAACAAACGGTCATAAATAACCGCCCGAAAACGGCATTTTGAAGCAATATACCTAACAGAACAGCTATGGCGAAAACCAGCAGAAAAAAGACAGCCGCCGGCGCCGAAAACAGCAAACCAACCGTTTCTGTACCCGACGAAGAACAGGAGTTGTTTCCCGAACTCAAAAAAGCCTGGAAAGAGGTGCGCTGGGTAGGTTTTTTTGTGTTTTTATTTGTTTCCATTCCTTCAATGGCGGTTTCTACGCTTATAACCCGCGCCCTGTCGCCCGAGTTGCTGAGTGCCGAAATGGGGCAGAGCCTGCTCGAAATTGCCTTTAAAACCGCCCCGCTAACCCTTGCAATTATTGTTATTACCTTTGCCCACGCCCGCGAATGGGTAGATTTTGGCTGGGGTTCTGTATTGCTGAGCATTCCGGTTTTGGTGGGCACTACGCTGCTGCTAAACGTTAAAGGCTATGAAATGATAAAACTGGCCTGGCAAAATGCAACCGGCAATGTGCTTATTACCTTCTTAATAAACCTGCTGTTGGGTTATTTGCAAATGTATTTTTGGTGGCCGTTTGTATCCAGCTTAGTGGTGGGCATTTTTGGCGGTTGGGCTGCCTACAGGCTCATTTCGGCAGTAGAATAACGCGCAAAAAACGCCCTGCCGCCCAAAAAACGGCAAGGCGTGCAAATATGCGTTACAGAAAGAGTTTAATCATTTCCCCAACCGGTTACCATGCGCCGGTTGCCCGATGGCAGCATCGGGTTATCATCGGGGTTTTTGGTTACCATGTAGGCAGTTGGGTAAAGGTGTTGCAGATATTTATCAACATCTTGTACCGTAACCCGGCCGTCTTTATTCTGGTCTAAGCCCGAATTTAAACGGTAATCGTCTGAGGGTTTTGCGTACAGGGTATAGCAGTAATCTTGCGCCAATGCGCGCGGGTACAAAATTGCCAGGTACAAATCGGTTAAGGTTTCATACTCCCGGTATTGATTCCTTTTGGCATCGAGATACCGGTAAACAAAGTTGAGTTGCTCTACATGGTTCAGGTTTTTAAGCTGCTGTACCGAAATGTTAAAATCTTTGGCCGTAGCAGGCATAAACTGAATTAAGCCGGTGGCGCCGCTGCCGTGCCGGTTGCCAACAGAAGCGTCGAACTTCGATTCGGAGTGCATTACCGCCATTAACCATTCCGGTGGAATAGACAGTTTTTTGCTTACCTCTCTGACTTTTGCTTCAAAATCATCAATGTCATACACAAATGTAGATGCCTGGTCGAGCAGGTACAAGCGGTGTTTCAATGCCTTGCTGCGCGGTGTTTCGGCGCTGCCGGCGGTAAGCAGTTTGTATAGCACAAAATTGCTTGCCAACAGCAGCAAAGCCGCCAATAACAGGTTTTTGAAACTGATGGTAACTGTTTGCGTGGTGATTTTAATTAAATTGCTCATAATTTTGGTAATATTTCAGGGTTAATACAATGCAGATGTGCTTATTACCAACAAAATTAGCAAATAGTTCCCAAAAAACAAGAAAATGCTAAAATTTTTTGCAAAAAATTTTAGCATTTGTTGTCAATGCAACGGCAATAACAGCGTGAATGGTTTAATGTGTATTGGCGGGCAAGGGTTTTAGCGTTCCTGCTATTGCCGGAACGAACAGGAATGCGGCTTGGGTACTTTCCCTAAAAAGCAAGTTCTTACCTGTTGTGTTCAGCCCAATTCTTGCTTTTATTGCAAAGGGCGAAAAATATTTTCGCAAAGTTTTTGCTTTGTTACCCTGTAAATTATGAACACGGTACACAACTACCCCGATAACAGGTGGCGCTATATTTTGGGGCAGCATCAGTACCCGGTTTCATAAGCCGGCAGTTGTACCGGTTGTTGTTTAAACATTATTGGCGGTAACACGCTACTCGCTCCCCCCGGCGTTGTGTTGCGGCTGAATAAGGGCGGTAAATTCTTTTTTAGCGCTGCCCTGCCCGGCGGCGTAAAGCGTTACTTTAGCAGAAAAAATGACCCCCGATGAGCGTTGGAAAGACCACACAAAAGAGAAGTTGTTGGTTGCTTCTTTAAAAATTTCTGCAATTTTTTTGGAAGAAAGACTGCCATCCGGCTGATGTGTGGGTGAAAAGTGTGCCCATTTTTTATTGATAATTTCTTTTTTTTGCAGGCAGCCAAAGAGTTTGAGGCAGGCGTTGTTGGCATCGGTAAACACCATTTTTTGAGCATCGGCTTTAACCATACTGTCAGACACATGGTTAAACAAGGCATTGTATTGTTTTTCCCAGTGCATTTGCGGCCCTAAGTCGTGCAGTACTATTTGGGCTGCCAGTTGGTTTTCGTAGGTAATAATGGTTCCGCTTACTTCCACATCTTTTTCATTGCCGTTTTGGGTAAGGAGGGTAAGTTTTAAGGGCGAGAAAGAGAGCGTTTCTACAAAACCGTCTTTTATGGCCTCTTTAATGGCGATGCGCTGTTTTTTTACCACAAAATCCTCAATATGTCGTCCGGTAAGGTCTTGTTCGTTAGCGGTTTCGAGCAGTGCGGCGGCGGGCAGGTTTGCGCTGATGATTTCGCCTTTGCGGTTACAAACTATAATAGGGAAAGCGCTTACCCTGATGAGTTTTTGGTAGTGGCGTGCGCCGCGGTGTATGGCATCTTTTCCAACTATCATATCGGTAACATCGCGCACCATGCCCAGCGCTTCGCTGTGGTTAATGGGCGAAAAGCGGGCTTCATAAAATTTTATAACATTGTCCACATGTTCAAACGGGAAAGTTTGTATTTGCAGGGTTTCGAGCGATTTTTTGAGGGTGGACATAATTTCGCCGGCAATTTCGGGAGGCAGAAAATCGGTTAATTTGTTTCCGATGAAAGCAGCGGCAGGAATATGGTTGTCGGATTTGGCGGGAATATAATCGAGGTATTCTCCTTCTTCATTAACCCTGAAAAGCAAATCGGGTATGGCGTCGAGCAGCGCTTTTTTGGTTAGTTCGCTGTTTTTGAGTTCAATTTCGGCTTGTTTTCGGGTGGTAATATCGCTTATGACAATAACAGAGCCACTGGAAGCGGCATTTTTTTTGGTTTTATAGGGGCTTGCAATAATTTGCCAGAAGCAGGTTTGCCGGGTTTGTTTATTGGTTACAAACCATTCTTCGGGTGCAATGGGTATGCCCTGCAGGCTTCGCGCAAAGGGGTTTTGGTTGGGCAATACGGCGTTGTTGCTCATGGGGTAGGAGAGTTCAAACTGCTCTGCCCAATATTTAAGCGGTATTCCCGGTTTTTGGATACCGGTAATTTGTTTGGCCATGCTGTTGAGCAAAATAATATGTCCGTCTTCGTCGGTTGCCAGCACACCTTCGCCCATATTGGCAAGGATAGATTCCAGCAGTTCGCGCTGTTGTTCATTGATTTCTATTTCGCGCCTGAGTTGCAGAATGGTTTTTATTTGCTCTATGCCTTGTTTTTCCAGTTCATTTGCCAGCAGGGTAAGGCGGTGCGAGAGCAGTTGTGATTGCGAAACGGGGGTAAAGGCAATACAGAAGCCGGGCGGGTAGGTTCGGGCAAAAACCAGTACATCGGTAAGTACGCCGTGGCTGTTTGGCAGGCAGTATTCTTTTTGGTTTCCGGTTTTAAGCACTTCTTTCGTATCATCAACAAGCGTTGGCAGCGGTATGGAAAATTGCAGTTCGGCCAGGTTTTTGGTTTCGCCGGCATTTACAACGTATTGTTTAGCCAGGGCGTTGAGTTGTATGAGGCAAAAGTTTTCGTCAAAAACCAGCAGGGCTGTTTGGGTGGCGTGCAGCAGGTCGTGCAGTTCGGGTTGCAGGTGCAGGTTGTCTAAGGAGGTAAACAAGGGTGTGGTGGCAGCCGGTTTTGGGGGTTTATCTGTGCTTTTTACCAACAGCGGGGGGTTGTTGGCTGCGGCTGTGTTGGCGTTGCCAACGTTGGGTGCAAAAAGACGCAGAAAGCCGGCTGCGGTAAGGGCGGCATCGGGTGCGGGCAAAACATAGTTAAAGGTAGCGGCCACATTGGGTTGTATGGCGCCGCCCGAGTTTTCGGACTGGCATAAAAGCGTAATGCCGCCGGCAAGGTTAATGGCGCTAAGATAGGGCAGGTAGCCGGGGTTTGAGTCTATTATTATGGCTGCAATGCCTCCAAAACCGCTTTGCGACAACGATTGCCAGAAAACGGCAGCATTGTTTTGTTCTCCGGTGGCGGCTATGCTGCAGAGCATTAAACTTTGGCTGTTTACAATAAGTTTTTCGCCGGCGGGTATCACAAAAACAGTGCCCTCGCGTAGGGGGGTATTGGGCAATGCGGGTTCTACGGGCAAAGAGGAGGCCCGGTAAATATGCTGGGTAAAAGTGTTTTGCAGGTCTTGAGCAAGCACATCGGTACAAAAAATAACAATGGTGCAACCGGCGGGCAGGTTCTGTTCAAATGTTTGTAAAAAAGAGCCCAGGTTGGCCAGTTCCTGTATAGATACTCCAATAACTGCAAGGCTGCTTAAATTCATTTTTTGTGCAATTAACATTAGCCATGTTATAGTTGGTGTACGAAAAAGGGAGCAATTTTGCTGCCATTTTACCTTTTTTGTGTAACATGGTTAAAATTTGTTTTCAATAAACTGTTTTACGGGCGCACAAATTAGTAAATTACCAAACAAATGCAGTATTCCTTTTCCGGCAACGCTGTGCCGGTTTAAGGCAACACGGCGCTGCCGGTGGCAAGGATAATAAGTATTTTAGCGTTGTTCCTCGTCGTTTTCGCTGTACGAGTCGGGTTCTGCTTTGGGCGGAATGGTGAGTATCTTTACAAAGAAAAAGGCGGTAAAGGCAATAATTACCAATTCCGAAACGAGCATGGTTATAAGTGCTGATGTGTTCATGATGCAAACCTCCCTTCTTTAATTCGTTTTTTGTATGCAATGTAAACCAAATAAGAAACCCCCAGAAAAACACCCAGCAGCAACAGGCGCGCACCTACCACATATGGGTTAGATACGTCTATAATTTTCTTTGCCAAATCGGGCAGGCTGCCAATAAAAACAGCGCCTAAAAAAACGGGGGTAACATATTTAATTACGTATTTAAAGAACACCGGTATTTTAATATCGGCGCCCTGATTTATTTCGTGCCAGCCTTTGTCAATGCCAAAAACCCAGGCAAATAAAATGGTTTCAAACAGAGCAAACACCACCAGCGATACGGTTCCGGCCCAATAATCATACTCATCAAAAACGCCCTCGTTAAAGAACAAAACAGTAGGCAAGCCCAACACTAAAATAGCTGCACCAAAAGCCCAGGCAGATTTTGAGCGCGACCAACCAAATTCATCTTGCATAAAACCCATGCAGGGTGTGCCCATGGCCAAAGAGGAGGTAATACCGGCAAAGAACAACAGGCAAAACCACGCAAAACCCGCCATGGCAGATAATAGCGGCCCCCACTGGGTAAACAGGTAGGGCAATGTGCGGAAACCTAAACCAAGCCCCCCGTTTTTGGTCATTTCAATAACCGTATCAATGCCAAGGTAGCCAATAGCAATAGGAATTAAGATAGAACTGCCCAGCACCACTTCCACAAATTCATTCATCCAGCCGGCGCTCATGGCATTAAGGGCAATATCGTCTTTTGAGCGAACATAGGAGGCGTAGCATTGAATAGACCCCATACCCACAGACAGGGTAAAGAAAATTTGACCGGCGGCCGCCAACCATACTTTGGGTGTCCAAATGGTGCTGAAATCGGGTGTCCACAAAAAGTTAAGCCCTGTTATGCCATCATATACAGCGCCTTCGGAACCGGCTTTAAGGGTTACGCCTTTTATAGCCAGCAGAATGCCAAACAAAATTAACAACGGCATGCCTATTTTGGCTGCTTTTTCTACGCCGCCACTAAGCCCCCTGCTTAAAATCCAGGTATTCATAACCAGGCAAACCAGCCAAAAAAGAACAGGCTCATAGCCATGCACCAACGAAACATAATCAATAAAAAACTGGCTTACGGTATCGGCGCTTTGACCCATAAACGAGCCTGCCAGTGAATGGTACATGTATGAAAGGGTCCAACTTTCCAGATAACAATAATAGGCTGCTACCGCAAGGTTGGTAAAAATACCAAAAACACCTATGTATTTCCAAAAGCTGCGCTTATCCATAGAATCTAAAATAAAGGGTGTGCTGTGGTGCCCCCATTTACCTCCAAAGCGCCCGCTGGACCACTCTATCCACAGCAGCGGTATGCCCATAAGCAGAAAACATACAAAATAAGGAATAATAAACGCTCCGCCTCCGTTTTGTATGGCCTGTACCGGAAAACGCAGAAAGTTGCCCAACCCTACCGCATTTCCGGCCATGGCCAATACAAGACCCACGCGCGAACCCCACGATTCTTTTGTTTTCAGTGTCATAGTTTACAGTTGGTTTGTTACTTGTACAAGTTTGGTTTTAGTTAAAATTGCAAGGCAATGTAATTCTTTTTGCCAATACCGATGCAATTTTACTAAAAAACTGACAAGTTGTTGTTTTTTTATGCTCAAATAAGCAAGATTTATACCCGAAAGCCAAATAATACACACAAAATAACCCGAGAAAAGCGGCTTTACCCTATCTTTGACATATTGCAACATAATCGCTTTTTTTAACCATTACCAAATAAACCCGTTATATGCAAGTAATGCTCCGGTTTATCATAGTAGCGCTCGTTGGCCTGTTTTTTACCTGGCAATTGGGCTTGGCGCAAAACAAAAATACTTATTACGATGCCATTAAACTGGCCGAAGCCGTAGAAAGCAACCAGGAAGACGCCTTTTACCGCATAGTGGCTGTTTATGCCGGAGTGCCCTACAAAAGTTTATCCGATAAAAAAGCCGTTGACGACAAGCTACAACAATCGGGCAATACCGTGCTGCTGGAATTTACCTACCTCTTTAACCAGCGCCGGCTATCGGGCAAAAACATTGGTTCCCTGTCATCGGGCAGCCGTGGCAATGCCGTACCGGGCGCAGCAGCTACCGGCGGCGCAGGGGCAGGTATCGGACCGCTTAGCTTGGCCGATGGCATTAGCCAGTTTATTGTTGACCGCGTAAAACAGGAAGTTCTGGTAGCCTTTTTTGAACAGTTTTACAATAAATTTTCAGAAAAAACCGAACTGCAAATGCTCTTCCCCTCTACCTTTGATTATATGCAGGTGTTTGAAGACGCCGGTAAAGACATGGGTATTATGATTGACGTATTGCGAAATGCCTTTAAAAAAGACATGAACAACCTGCCGGCCACCTTTATGCGCGTTGCTCAAATGGATAAATACCGGAATTTTGTAAACGACCGTCCGGCGCTTAAAACCACCATAGCCGTAGCAGCAGGTATTGGGTATTTGATTGATAACCGCGACCACCCGGCTGTGGTGATTGATAAACTTACCAAAATGGATTTTATAAAAAATTCGCCCAACGATAACCTTACCCGCTCCTTTAACTCGCTGGCCTTTGTTTCTAACTGCCTGCGCGATACACTTAACAGCCCCAACTCCTGGATTAGCAAACAACAACTTGACTACCTGGAAACCGTACCGGCTGCACCGGCTTTGTTTATGGGGTTAAATATTCAAAAATATGGCGAATTAATTAACAACCTCGAAATTAACCCCAAAGAACTGCCCATCAGGTACCAATCGCACTTGTACTGGAACAACCTGAACAACAACACCGAAAAAGTGAAAATGAAAGAAGTTCTGGGCAGCTACCGCCTTAACTATTATACCTCCGAACTGCAACCTATTGCCGACTCAATTTCTAATGCCTCTTATAATATTTTCCGCCCTTATTTTAACGATTTTCTTGACCTCACCACCAGTACCGATGAACAACTGGGGCAACTTAAAAGCAAACGCCGGAACGGGCAATCTTTTGATATTGATGAATTTATGGGCTATGTAAATGTTTTTACCGAAATGCTGAGCCTTAGCCTGAAAACATCGGCCTTCGGGTCGCCCGAAAACCAAAACGTTTTCCTTAAAATTACCCCGGTGCTTATAGATATGCGGCGGGCAGTCCAAAAACAAGATTACACCTCGGCAGTTATTGACCTGAATGTGCTGTTGCTAAGCGCCCTGCCCCAAAGCGAAGGGGTAAAAAACGACCTGCTCAAATACAGCATGTTTATTGCCAATGTGGCCGGTGCCCAAAACTCGCAAGAACTGCACTGGGCTTTGGAAACCGCCGCCCTGCCAACGGGCAGCGCAAGGGTAAAACGCGAATCGCTTATCAACATTAGCCTCAATGCCTATGCAGGCCCCTTTGCCGGCGGCGAATACCTGCTTAACAGCCCCACTGCCGATGCCTGGGGGGGCATTGTTGGTTTTGCCGCACCTATTGGCATTGCCTTTAGTACCGGACTGGCAGGGGCAGGGTCTTTGTCGTTGCTGGCTTCGTTTTTAGATGTGGGCGCCCTGGTGAGTTACCGCTTTAGCGACCCCAATACCGGCGACCTGCCCGAAGTTACTTTTAAAAACATGCTGGCGCCCGGCGCCTATGTGGTGTATGGCGTACCTAAATCGCCACTTTCTTTGGGTGTGGGGGTGCAATACGGCCCGCAAACCCGAAAAGTAACCGTAAACAGCGTAGAATCGCAAACATCGGCCTACCGCATTGGCGTGTTTGCCGGCATTGATATACCTTTTCTTAACTTTTACAACAAACCGCAGCAGCCATAAAAAGCAACCCTGCGGATAAAACGCCACCGGCAGTATGGGCAACCACCCCTTGTAGCTATTTGCAGGCCAACCCACGCCCGCCCTTAGCTTACACAGGGCAGTACCCAAACAAAAGCAATGTTGGCAGTTGGTTCTTTTAATTCAGGAAAACTTAAATTTTGGTAAAATGAAAAACGGTTCCGGCTCCTTCTTTCATTCAAAAGCGGCTTTTTGGGGCTTGCTATGCTTGGTTTTGTTGTTAAGCGCCTGTGCACAGGTAACCGATATTGACGCCTGCCGCGCCACAGAACCCTACGGTTTTTTGGCCGGTTTGTGGCATGGCATTATTGCGCCCGTTTCGTTTGTTGGCAGCCTGTTTTCCGATAATATTGCCATGTATGCAGTAAATAACAACGGCGGCTGGTACGATTTCGGGTTTGTAATTGGCGCCGGCATATTGTTTGGCGGTGGTGGTAATGCCGCCAAACGTTAAAAACATTGCCCTGTGGTTCATTATTATCCTGTAATGTGTGGTTTAACCGCACATTACAGGATAATCAACCTATATTTAGTTCCGTTTTTAATCTTGCCCAACGCTTAACCATTACCGGTCATGATAGTTCCGCCATTGCTGCAAAGGGGTAACCGGGTTGCCCTGCTTTCTACGGCGCGCAAAATTTTACCCCGGGAGTTAGCGCCCGCCCTGCCGGTTTTTGAAGAATGGGGGTTAGAAGTGGTATGGGGTAAAACCCTGCAATTAGAACACCACCAGTTTGCCGGTACCGAAGCACAACGGCTGTCCGATTTGCAGCAGGCATTAGATGATGCGCATGTAAAAGCCATATTTTGCGCCCGCGGCGGCTACGGAACAGCCCAAATTATTGATGAACTTGATTTTACCAATTTTATCCGAAATCCAAAATGGATTGTTGGCTACAGCGATATTACGGTGCTGCACAGCCACCTGCATACCCGACTGAAAACGGCAACTTTACACGCTACCATGCCCATTAATTTTGCCGGCAACACGCCGCAGGCATTGCAAACCCTGCAACAGGCATTGTTTGAAAAACCACCCCGCTATACCTTTGTGCCGCATGAACTAAACCGGCCGGGCATTGCCAAAGGGCAATTAGTAGGCGGCAACCTGTCTTTGCTTTATGCCCTTATTGGCACCCCTTCTGATATAAATACAAGCGGAAAAATACTGTTTATAGAAGACCTTGACGAATATCTGTACCATATTGACCGCATGATGAATGCCCTGTTGCGAAGCGGTAAACTGCACCGGCTTGCCGGCCTTGTGGTGGGCGCCATGACCGATATGAAAGACAACACCGTGCCGTTTGGCGAAGATGCCTGCCAGATTATTGCCCGATATGTGCGGCCGTTTGGATTCCCGGTGGCATTTGGGTTTCCGGCAGGGCATATACCCGATAACCGCGCGCTCATATTGGGCAAAAGGGCGCACCTTGAGGTTGGCGCAGAACACTGTGGTTTGCAATACCTGTAGCAATTTACTTGCCCGCCATTCATTGCAGCAGGCGTTTGTTTCGGGCAAAGCTGTTTGCCGCTGTTATCCGGCAGTTTGCTGCAGGGCTTCCTGCAACAGGCAGGCAAAGCGGTACACGTCTTCGAAAGTGTTGTACAGGGGCACGGGGGCAATGCGTATAACATTGGGTTTTCGCCAATCTGCCACTACACCGTTTTGGGTAAGGCGGTCAAAAACGGCGCGTCCGTTGCTGCCCGATATGAGCAAAGAAAGTTGGCAACCTCTTTCTTCGGGGTTTGTGGGGGTAATAATGGTAAAGGCATTGCCGCCGGCATGGGCATTTACCTGCAGGAGCAGTTGTTCAAGGTAGCCGGTTAATTGCAGGCTTTTTTTGCGCAGGCGGTCTATGCCGGCGTTGTCAAAAATTTCGAGCGAAGCGCGGTGGGCGGCCATGGGCAAAATTTGGGCGTTGCTTAGTTGCCAACCGGCGGCGCCGGGTTGCGGCACAAAATCGGGCAGCATTTCAAAGCGGGTGTTTTCGTTGTTGCCCCACCAGCCGGCCAGCCGTGGTAACCCAAGGTTGTTGCCGTGTTTTTCGTGTATAAACACACCGCTTACGCCGCCGGGTCCGGAGTTAAGGTATTTATAGGAGCACCAGGCGGCAAAATCAACATTCCAGTTGTGCAGTTGCATAGGAATGTTGCCGGCGGCATGTGCCAGGTCAAAACCGGCTATGGCGCCAACCCGGTGTGCGGTTTGGGTAATGGCCTCCATGTTAAAAAACTGCCCCGAATAGTAATTGACCCCGCCAAACAGCACCAAAGCAAGGCTGCTGCCTGCTTGTTCAATGGCTTGCAGTATATCTGCCGTATGCAGGTGGTGTTGCCCGGGCTGCGGAGCAATTTCTATCACTGCCTCATGTGGGTTAATGCCGTGCCATTCTGCCTGACTGGCTACGGCGTATCTGTCAGACGGAAAAGCGGGCGCTTCAATAAGTATTTTGTACCGCTGTGCAGTAGGGCGGTAAAACGTGGCCATGAGCAGGTGCAGGTTTACGGTAAGCGTGTTCATGGCTACCACTTCGGTGGGCAGGGCGCCAACCAGCCTTGCCATGGCATTGCTTAAAAAATGGTGGTAACCATACCACGCATGCCGGGCATGAAAATGTCCTTCCACTCCCAGCGTTTTCCAGTCGTTTAATTCTTGCTGCACATATTGTTCTGCGGTTTTGGGCTGCAAACCAAGGGAATTTCCGCACAGGTAAATTACCTCTTCGCCCTTGGCATTAGCCGGTATGTAAAACAGTGTGCGAAACGCCTTCAGTTCATCGGCGGCATCGAGGGTGTGGTAGGTTTGGGGCAGTTGGGCAGTAAATTGCATAACAGGAGGTTAAGGTTGTTGCATAACGGTTCCGCACTGTTTGCAGGTGCGCAGCTCTTCCGATTGGTAAAAGGCGGTCATTACTTTGGGCAACTGAGTTTCAATATCGGTAAGGTCAAAGTAGGTTTCGTGCAGTTTGTTGCCGCAGTTTTCACAAAACCACAAAAAGCCGTCTTTTTCGCCGGGTTTGCGGTAGCGTTCAATAACCAGCCCAACGGTATTGGGGCCGCGCTGGGGCGAGTGGGGTACGCGGGGCGGCAGCAAAAACATTTCGCCCTGTTTAATGGGTATGTCAACGGGTTTACCGTCTTCAATAATTTTTACCACAATATCGCCTTCTACCTGATAAAACAGTTCTTCACCTTCTTCGTAGTGGTAATCTTTGCGCGAGTTGGGTCCGCCTACTACCATAACTATAAAATCGTTGTTGGCATGATAAACTTTTTTATTTCCAACAGGCGGTTTAAGCAGGTGACGGTTTTCTTCTATCCAGCTTTGAAAATTAAAAGGTCTTGCAACAGGCATGTTATTATTGGTTTTGTTTTTACAAAAAAGTCAAGTAGCTAAAAATAAACCCAATTGGTTTGTGCATTTGGGTTATTAAGTTGCGGCACAAGCAGGTGTGTAAAATATTTATTTTTCAAGTTTAAGTGCTTGCTTAATGTCAATGCGTTTACCATCGAGTTTTGCCACAATAAAGGCATCTTTAATACCCATTCTTTGAATATCTTTTTTAAATGCCTCCGATTCGGAATAGTTCAGGAATTTGGCCAGGGTGTATTTGTCCAAGCCATCGGCTTCTTCGTTTTTCAGGTGGTCAAAACCCTGCTGGTATTTATGCAGGTTAAAGTATTTAAAGGCGCCAATCTGCACTTCGTAGTGCAGCCCATCATCGGTTATATTGCCGCCCACAATGGGTTGCGGGGTGGTTTGCACAGTTTCCAGCCTTTTTTGCAGGCTGTCGCGCTCTTGTTCCAGTGTGCGCACCAATTGGGCGTTTTGCCCGGTGGTGAGGGCGTTGTAGGTATCTATGGTGGCAACAGCATCGGGGTTGGAGCGGTGATATTTTACCTGATGATAAACGGTATAAAAAAGCAAGAGCAAAAACAGCCCGATGAACAGATATAACCAGGTGGCTTCGTTTTGGTATCTCGACATAGTGTGGTTCGGGGTTATAAATTGGCATTGCAAAGTTTCCGGTGCCGGAAATTTTACAACGGGTTAACAAATAGCCAGGGCAAGCGTTAAAATCGGGTAATAAAAGTAGTGCTTTTTTGCATTTTGAGGCCTATTACCGCCCGAAAAAAACAATTTTCGTGCCTTATTACAGGTATTGAAGGCGGTAAAAGCGCTGCTGACGGCTTAATTTAAGCGGTTGGCTGTTATACCATTGTAAAAAAGTTTTAAACTCTACGCTGTTTTTTTTCAGCCATATGTCAAATTCATCGGGGTTTCCTTTTCTGAAAAGCCAGTAGGTATAGGCTTCTAAGTAGCCGGCGTCTTTAACCTGCCGCCACCAGTCAAAAACCAGATTTTGATAAGGCATGTTATAGGCCTTTGCCATCCAGTTATCTAAAAAAAGCTGGCGCAGGCGGTAAATAGCCTGAATGTTTTTGTTTTTCATTTCGGGTTTCAGGGCGTTGGTCATGGCATCATCTACCGCCACCTGAAACGGAGGTTGTTCGTTTTCTTCGCCGGCGCCCAGCATAATATACATGTGTGCCCTTTCGCTAAAACTTACCCAGTTTTGCCAGGTTGAATTAGGGTTTACCACCATTGCTGCCCGGTAGGTATCAAACAAGAGGCTGCTCATTTCTTCTGAACGGGCAGAGTTGGGTTCGAGGAGTATAAACAGTTCGCCATACAAAATGCCCCAAATTTTTTCAGATGACAGGCAATACAATTTGGCTGCCCAATAGTAATTGCTGGCAAAAGACGGGGCGTTTTGAATGCCCTTTTCCCAATACTCCACGGCTTCATCATTATTGCCCGATTTGTAGGCCATACCGCCAAGTTCAAGGTAGAGGTTACCCGCATCGGGAAATTGCTTTATGCCGTCTTTGTAGGCATCGGTAGCGTTGTGGGGTTGGTTGCTTAAGTCATAGGCATTTCCCAGCAACTGAAAATAACGGGCATCGGGTGCTTTACCCCTGCTTACCGTCCGTTTAAGTTCTTTAATTACCTGTCCGTAATTTTTTTGCAGGTAGTAAATGTAGGCAGTTTCGTATTGGTAATCGGGGTTTTTGGGGTCTAATTTTCGGGCTTTTGCCAGCAAATCGAGTGCTTGTGTATAGTTTTGCTGTTTACCGGCCACATCAAGCGCCTGCCTGACAAGCGCCAAAGCCTCTTTTTTGCCTGCTTCGCTTTGTGCATTAACGGGCAGCAACAAAAACAACAATATGGTAAAAACTACGGCGTGCACCGGTACAATAATGAGTTGTAGTGACGGAAGAAAATTGCAGCGTTTTGTTAATCTTGTAAGCCGGGTTAAACAATTACCTTAACTCAGCCGGCAAAGTTACATATAAAAACAAGAAGTCCGGACAGTATATTGTTATACTTCCGAACTTTTCAGATATATCTTGCATAGGTTAGTTAGACCTGTTGAGCCAGTAAACCACCCGTTTTAGCTGTGTCCAGGTGTCGCCCGAAAAATAATATGCCGGATAGTTTTTCTTGCTTACCCTGTCAAAAAAATAGTAGCGGTAAGCAAAATACGATTTGTCTTCTACATTGCTGGTAGCCGGGTTCAGCACTTTTTTCCGTCCGTAAAACAAATCGCGTTTCAGTACAAACCGGTAAAGGTTTAAATCGGGGTATGCCTCGTCTAATTTTACGGGGGTTATGGTAACATATTTCCCCTTGTATTGTTTAAACACTTCTTCCAGTTTTTGGTTATCTACCTCCAGATGGTCGTTGGCTTCGGTTAAAAAGTCAATTTTATCATCTTCATACATTTCGTCAATATTGCTGTAAGCCATATCGGGGTCTTGGTATTTAAACCTTTCAACAAGCAGCGTAGTGTTTTTAACCCCTTCGGGTATCCATTGCGGTTGCTGTGCCAGCAGTAAATTGGAGGCAACAATAACTCCCGTTAATACACTTAGTATGAAAGATATTCTGGTCATAAACAAACGGTTTCCTTAGTTGAGTAATGTGTGGTTTTCTCTTGTGCGTCATTTGATGTACAAATATGCCGGTAGTTTAACCACTTACAGGGCATTTTTTAATTTAGTTGCCTATTCAAACGAACAAGCAGGGCGCAAAATTATACAGAACCTTGTAATCGGCCTATGTTTGTAGCCGGCAAATGCCTAATTTAGCAGTCGGGCTGTTGTTTTAATTTTTACTGAGCCTGTTACTGAAATCTGTTTGTGTTGTAAACAGCAGTTTTTTTCGGGCCACTTGCCATTTAAAAACCATATTGCGTATGTATAACCCAAAATTGCCCTTATTGCGTATTTTTCCCCTGTTGCTGCTGTTGTTTTGTACCCTGGCCTGCGCACAGGTAACCGGTTTTATACGCAACCAGTCTTTACCGGTATATAACAACGGGCTGCCCTTGCGTTTTGCCTGGGCGGGCGGGCTGCACAACCCGCAATTTTCTGCCATAGACCTTAACAACGACGGGCTGCAAGACCTTTTTGTGTTTGATAAAATTAACAAACATGTGCTTACCTTTATAAATAACGGAACGCCAAACGAACCCGATTATACCTTTGCGCCCGAATATGCCGCCTGGTTTCCGCCACTGCACGACTGGGCGCTGCTTACCGATTTTAATACCGATGGGCTGCCCGATATCTTTACCTACGGAGTTGCCGGCATCAGCGCCTACCAAACCACCCGGCTGCCCGATAACTCGCTGCAGTTTGCCCTGGTGCAGGAGCAACTGCGGTTCAACAGCTTTTCGGGACCACTCAACATTTTGGCCAACAGTTCCGACATTCCGGCTTTTGCCGATGTAAATAACGATGGCGATGTTGATGTGCTTACCTTTGATTTTGTGGGAAAATATGTAGAATACTACGAAAACCAGTCGCAAGAGCTAACCGGCACCCCGTCTGATACGCTTTGGTTTGAACAACTTTCTGCCTGCTGGGGTAAATTTTCCGAATCGGGCGCCACCAATGCCGTGCTGCTAAACGATGATTGCGACGGGTGGGTTGCGGCCCCGGCAACACCCATTTTTTCGCGGCAAATGCACAGCGGCTCTACCCTGCTTGCCTTAGACCTTAACAACGACAGCACCAAAGAACTCATTGTAGGCGATGTGTCTTATCCAAACCTTATCATGCTTACCAACGGCGGCACACCCGATGAGGCCCTGATGACCGGCTTTGACCAAAATTTTCCGGCATACGATGTGCCGGTAAACCTGCCGGTGTTTCCGGCCGCTTTTTATACCGATGTAAACAACGATGCAAAACCCGACCTGCTGGTTGCCGTAAACGAGCGCAACAACGGCAGCAGCCTTAACAGCGTGTGGTACTACCAAAATACCGGCACCGCCCAAACCCCTTTGTTTACCCTGCAAACCAATAATTTTATGCTGCAAGATATGGTTGATACAGGCGTAAGAAGCTACCCCGTTTGGATAGACTGCAACAACGACGGGCTAACCGATATTTTAATTGGCAGCTACGGCGTGTATAATTTTGCCTCCGCCGGCTATCAGGCGCGCCTTACCCTGCTGCAAAACACCGGAACCACCTACCACCCGCAGTTTGAACTGGTTACAGCAGATTTTGACAGCCTGAGCCAATACAACTTTAAAGGGTTATACCCCGCTTTTGGCGACCTTGACAACGACGGCGACCCCGATATGCTGGCAGGCGATGAACTGGGTTTTTTGCACTACTTTGAAAACACCGCCCCGCCCGGTAACCCGATAACCCTTACCCCGGCTCAACTCAACTTTATGGAAGTTGCCGGCGCCGATGCCGTAACACCCTGCCTCTACGATGTTGATGCCGATGGCGCCTTAGACCTTATTTGCGGCGAGCGCGCCGGAAAACTTAACTACTACCGCAACACAACCCCCGAAACAGGTGCTTTGTCATTTACCCTTGTTTCTAACTTCTGGGGCGCCGTAGATGTACGCGAACTGGGAACCCCCTACGGCTACAGCGCACCGTTTATTGCCCCGCCCGACAGTACAGGGCAGCCCCTTTTGCTGGTAAACTCCGATAACGGACGCATACACCTGTACACCAATTTAGACCAACCGGTGTTTACCCAATCCGACCCTTTCCTTTCGGGTATTAAGGAGGGCGGACGCGGCGGCATCAGCCTGGCCGATGTAAATACAAACAACGGCTTAGATTTGCTGGTGGGTAATGCCCGAGGCGGACTTGCCCTGTTTTCGCAACCGGGCGATACCATTGAGGTGGGGTTGACGCCGCCGCCCGCCAAAACCGCCCTGCGCCTTTACCCGCTGCCCACCGAAAACCATTGTTTCACCCTGCAACTGCCCGGCAACCCGAACCAACCCTGGCAACTTGCCATTGTAAACCTGCAAGGTCAGCCGGTAAACCTGATAACCCAAAACCACCCCAACAACCCTCAAACCATACAGGTGCAACTGCCGCCGCAAACACCGCCGGGTTTGTATTTGCTGGCATTAACCACCCCGAAACAGGTTTATACGGCTAAAGTGATGGTAAAATAACCAAAAGGCAGGCATACATTAAAACCCATTGCAAACTTTGCGGTAATACAGCCAAGTTATTGGTAAAAGCAGAACACAGGTAGCAAAAACAGAAAGCCAATGGTTTACAACAATTTAAGTTCAACAAGCGGGCTGTTTTGCTTTATTCCGCTGAGGGCAAAATATTTAAGCCGCCCTATGGTGGTGGTTTGCCGGTAAAAAAAGCTGCCAATGTTCCAGTTGCCGTTGTCGTCAATGCAGCCGGGCTGCAGCCGGTGCAACGACTGAAATACCTCAAAATGGCGGGTGGTAAAGCGGTGGCGGCGGTTAAAACTCATTTTCATGCCCAACATAAACCCCTCCTGCAGCAGGGCGTTAAGGTGCTTTGGCGATACGCGTATTGACATAATATGCGCCGATGCGCCGGTTACAGGTGTCCAGTCTTTTACCTCAAACAACATGCGAACCGTTTGTGAATTGCTGTGCTCAATAAAATCGAGTTTTTGAGGCAGCAGGTGTTGTTTGCCGTAGCGCTCTTTGCGGGCAAAATAGCTGTACTGTGTAAGGGTGGTATTGCGCACCAGTTCGTAAAAGTAGTACGAGTCAATATAGCGCAAACGCAGGTTTTTGGTAAGGTTAATTAAAAAATGGTCAATATCGGTCCATAAATCTTTGCCCAGCAGGTATGCGCCAAAAACCGATACAATAGATTCTACCGAAAACAAATCATCGGGTTTAAAGCGGGCAAAAACCAAGGCAATGAGCATACCGAAAATCAGCCCGAAACCCTTGTTCATTTTATCGTTAACCGGCGTGTAAACCGAGCGCTGATGGGTGGCAATATCGCGTATATACTCCTCAAAAGGGTAAAACTGAAATTTGCCTGAGGTAATTTTACGGCTGTAGGGGTATAATACCAAATGACATTCCACACTATCATAGTGCTGTTTTACCTCGTCAAGGTAGTTCAGTTCAAGGTCAAAAACTTCGGGCAAACGGGCATTTTGCCGCATGGTAACCAGCGGGTGCGGCAGGGTATGGGGTGTAAACAACTGATGGGTATTTTCGGGTAAAGATATAAAAGTTTACCCAAAAACCCCGTTAAAAATTAAGTTGAAACTGTAGCCGCAACAAACGCCCTTTTTGGTGGTTTTGGGTAAGTGCGCCATCTTCAAAGGTGCGGTCAGAAACGGTGTACATGGCTACCAGTTCAAAATTTTTAATTGGTTGCCATTCTACGCCGGTTTCCAGTTCTTTAACGCGGTGTTTTCGGGCGTCTAATTCCTGTTTTTTACCCCCGTGGTAGTACTGGTAGCGGGTAAAGGGTATTAATACTTGCTCTTTCAGTTTTAGCATATAAGAGGCAAGCACATAGCCGCCATGCAATGTTTTTTGTTCAATGGCATTGGTTTGCGGGTTATATTCGGGGCCGGTGCCGTAGTTGTATTCGGCTGCTAAGCCAAAGGGTTTTGCAAACCAAACTAATGTGCCGGCCAGCCGCCTGTCGGTATATTCGTAATTTTCTTTACCGCTTACGCCTGCCGTTACCGAGGTTACCACCGCTTTACCGCTGTATGCTTGTATGCCGGGTTCAAAAATTTGCCCGTTTTTAAACTCAAACGGGTAGCTAAACCTTGCCACTGCGTGCAGGCCGTCATTGGCTTCGGGGCGGTTGGCAACTTGCCCGTTAAAAACGCCTATGCCGGCAACGCCATAATCGCCGGAGCCTTTCAGCCCCGAACTGACTAAGTGCGAAAACCGCTCTCTTACGGCGGGCGGCGCCCAATAAAAGAAAATACCCAAATCGCGCTCATTCGGAAAAGCGCTGTTCAGGGCATCGGCACGGTCGAGCGGAAGCCGGTTTTGGCTGGATTGCAGGTTTTCAAACCCGTAAGGCACCTTGCTTTGCCCTATCCTGAACCGGTATGCCTTTTTCTTGTCTAACGCGAGGTCAAAATAAGCATCTCTTATTTGGGCAATGTTCAGCGTTTTGTCTATGGCGCCGGCAAAATCGGGCTGAATGTAGAAAAACACCCTGTCATGTATATTGCCCGAAAAAATAAGCCGTATGCGCCTGAAATAAAACCCGCCGTTTTTTCCCCACGACCGGTCGCATTGTTCGCACTTTAAATCGGGGTTGGTTTCCAGCAGGCGGTTGTAGCGAACCTGCGTATAGCCGCGCAGGTTAATTGCTTCATACCATTTTTTTGCTGTTTTTACCGTTGCCGGCGGAGCAACTTTGCTGGTATCCTGACAAAACACCAACTGCACCGTGCCCACGCACAGTGCAACCAAAATTAAAAACCTCATGTTTCAGCCTTATTTACCCATTTTTGCGCAATATTGCAGTATCTTTACCTTTGGCTGTTCAGGCAGTAGTTGTGTGTACAAAGGTACGCTGTTTATGGTTGCTTTTGTATTTGGCAGTAGTTTATTTTATAAGTACCCTTCAACATGGCGCCGTATTTTTTTAGTGTTATACCAAACCAACCATTTTAAACCTATGAAACCCGCTATTATTGTTGTTTTTTGGTTTACTTGTCAAACCCTGTTGCAGGCACAACCTGCATTTTTCCAATCGGTTTTTGGTGTGGATACTGTTTCGGAAAAAGCCGTATCGGTGCGGCAGTTTCCCGATGGCAGTATATATGTGGCGGGTTCTTCCACCACAGGCAATATTGGCTATGCAGATTTTACCTTATCTAAATTAGATGCCGCCGGCAACCTGCTTTGGACCAAATACTTAGGCACTTCGCTAAACGATTTATGCGCCTATATGATAACCACCACAGACGGCAACCTGCTGCTGGTGGGCGATACCGAAACCCCCGCCGGCGACTCCGACGGACTGCTGATTAAAACCGATACATCGGGCAATGTGCTGCTTACCTTCCATACGCCCGAATCGGAACTGACCGAATCATTATCGTTTGTACAACAAACCACCGATGGCGGCTATATTGCCTGCGGCTTTAAAACCGATACCGTGCCCGGCAATTTGGGCAACGATTGCTATATGGTAAAATTTGATGCCGCCGGAAACACGCAATGGCAGCAAACCTACGGCGGCACACACAACGATGTGGCCTATATGGTGCGCCAAACCCCCGATGGCGACTATGTTTTTACCGGCGATGCCGAAAGTTTTGACCCGAACAACAGCGTGGATATTTGGGTGGTAAAAACCGATGCCAACGGCAACCAGTTGTGGGATTTGGTAATTGGCAACGAATGGGCAAACGGCATAAAAAGTATTATGGTTACCAACCAAAACGACTACCTCATTACCGGCGAAACGGTTATTGACACCACCGGACTGTTTGATTTGGTGGTGGCCCGCATAAGCCCAAACGGGCAACTGCTCTGGTACCAAACCTGGGGGCTTGAAAACAGCACCGAAGCAGGGTTTTCGGCCATACAAACACCCGATGATGGTTTTTTGATTGCCGGATACAGCAACCGTTTCAGACCGGGCGACCCCATTAACCTGCTTTTGCTTAAAACCGATGCCAACGGAAATGCTTTGGGCGCACAATACTTTGGCGGCAACTCTATTGATATTGGTTATGATATTGAAAACTCGGTGTACGGAAATTACCTGATTGCCGGCATGAGCTACGCCGGCGGAACCGGGCAGTATTTTATTATATACACCGCCCCGCCCGAAAGCACAGGCATTGCACCGGCCACAACCCAAACCGGTTTTTGGGCAAAACTTGCACCCAATATTACCCAAACCGGGCAAATAACGCCGCCTGTAGTGCAACTCAACCTGCCGCAAGCGGGTAACATTACCCTGCAACTTGCCAACAGCCTGGGGCAAATACTGTGGCAAACGCACAATACGGTATTTACTGCTCCGGGCAATTACCAACTGCCGCTGCCGCAACCGGTATTGGAACCCGGCTGGTATTTTTGCACCATTACCTTCTATGCACAAAATGCAAAACCGCAGCAAGTAACCCTGAAATGGGCAGTAGTGCGGTAATAACGGCATTGCCTGCCACCCTTGCAAGAAATTTGTTTTGTAAATCATTTGGCGAAAAAAAAGAATTGAAATATATTTGCAGGGGAGGAGGAAGGAAGGTAAACGGGCGTGGGGAAGTATGCGGGCGGTAATTGTAAAGAACCTAAATACCGAATAAAAATAAGCAAAAATGATTTCAAAAATTGCGATTTTCAACTCAAAAAAACACGCAAAAGCAATTATTACGCTTGACAAAAACTCTATTCAGTTGGTAGGTGAAAACCAAATCGGGAAAACTACACTCATTGACACGCTCAATTTTTTGTATTGTATCAAACAGCAATATATGTCCTTTGACAACGACAAATACAACTTCAAACAAACCCTTGACCACCTTTTCCCTTCCGATAAGAATAGTTATATCGTTTTTGAGAGCTTCAAAAAGAAAGCAGGCGGATACTATTGTATTTTGCTGAAACGCAAAATTGATGAATTGGAATACTACAAAATAGATTTCCCTTTTGATGAACTAGTGTTTTTTGAAAAAAACGGAAAAATCAAAGATTTTCAGACTTTTACTGACTATCTTTTGAGTAATGCTATTAATTACCGAAAGTTAGATAGAAGCAAGTTATTTGACGAGTTTTATAGTTTTGACCAAAGCAAAAATGCTGTTGTTTGGCTAAAAAATGAAGTACAACGCAGAGAAATGTTTGCCGAAATTTATCAGCACTTGATAAATTCGAAATCTATCAATGCCGAAAACCTGCAAAAGGCTTTAATCATTGCCAATAATCGCAAAAATGCTGTTTTGAAAGTTTTTGCAGACAACACCAAAAAAGATAGCCTTGTTCAGTTAAAGAAAATCCACGCAGACATAGAAATCTTTAAAAGTATCAAAAAGGATTTTGAAGCCTTTAAAGATTGTTTAGTGCGTTTTGAAATCCAAAAAGAAAAAGTAGGTCAACTGTTTTATACTTTCAACGAGTATTTTAGCAAACGCACCCAAGATTTACAATTTCAAATCAAACGCGCAGAAGACCAAACAAGTATCTATGAAAGGTTAAATGATGAAATAGAACCCAAAAAATCTGTTTTGGATAGAGAAGTGGGCGGATTAGAAAAAGATATTTCAGACAGAGAAAGTCGCATTGAAAAATCAAATCAAACTTTGCGTGAAATTGCTTTGCTCAACCCATTGAATTGGAAAACAGAAGATTTGATTAAAATTTTTGAAGATAGAATTGAAAGCCTAAAAAAGCAAATTGAAGAACTTAATTACTACTTGCAAAACATAGCCAAAAACCAACTTTCAGAAGCACAAATTCGCAAGAAATTAGCCGAATTAAAAAAGACACAAGAAAGCCTTACCACCAACATTGAAGGCAAAGAAAAACTATTGCTTTTCAACATTACACAAGATGCGGAAAAGCAAAAATTACTCAATGCCTTGCTTTCGCAAGATGTTTTGGATAAAGGGAAATTAGTAAAAAAGATTGCCAATTTTACTGAATTATTGAAAGTATTTGATGGTGAAATTGATATTTCAGCCATTATCCCAAAGCAAGTTAAAACCCTTGCCGAACTGCAAGACGAATTGAAACAAACTGAAAACGAAATTTCCGAATTGGAAAAGGCTTTGCCATTTGTATTAGAGAAGGAAAGTAAAGAAAAAGAATTGACCAAACTCCAAGCCAAATATAAAAAGGAAAATGATGACTTAAAACTTGTTCAACAAAAAGAACAAACAGAAGCAGATGTTGAAAAAACAACAGTAGAACTTGAAAGTCTAAATAAGCAACTTGCCAAAAAAAGCGAAGCCCTTGAAACCATTAAAAAGCAAATCAAGGACAACAAAGAACTGATTAAAAAATACAACCAACAAAAAACAGACCACGATAAAGAATTGGCAAAACTTGTTGAAAACAACAAGATTTTTGCAGACGAAAAACTACCTGAATTGGTTTGCGACTACATTCCCGTTTCGGATATAGAACTGTTTTTAACCGATTTTCGCAAACAAATCTACAATTACAAAGAATTGGAAAGGACAAAAAACAGCCTTTTCAATGACCTAAAAAACAAATCAGGACGAGAATATGCCGACGAGAAAGTTTTTATTGAAAATGTAGGCAAAGAATTGGAAGCCATTGCCGAAAGAGAAAAACAAAAGCAGGAACATCTGAAAATCATTTCTAACCAAATTATTCACCCTGTTTTGGCTTATTTGAAGGAATACAAAGAGTTCAAACGAGATTTTATTAGTGAGTTCAATAATTGGGTGCGGAAATATTCCATTTCACGCATAAAAGAAATTACCATAAAAATAGTTGATAATGAAAGTTTTATTAAAGAACTTACTTTGATAAGCAAAGTAGAAAAACTAAATATTGGGCAAACCCAAGAACTTCTTTTTGATACCAACGACCAGGAACAGCAACAAGGTTTACAAAAACTTGATGAGTATTTGAACAGTGCCAAATCAAGAATTTATGAATTTGCCGAACTTTTTAGTATCAAAATTGATGCTTTGTATGAAGACGGTAGCAAAAAGGAAATTGACTTGAAAAAGCAAAACGAAAGTACAGGCACTATCCGAATGATAAACTTGATTTTGTTTTTGCTCATTATCAAATATTTCAAAGTGGATAGTGAAGAAAATAAAGTAGTTTTCTTTGTTGATGAACTTACCATTGATCCTAAAAATATTGGTGAATTGGTGCAATTCTGCAAAGACAATGGTTTCATTACCATTTTTGCCGCCAATATTATGGGCTACGGCTTTGAAAAATACTACTTTATGCGACCATCGCCTGAAAACAAAGGAAAGGTAGTTTTAGACGAAAGCCACACAGGAAAAACCCGAAAATACAATGACTGAAACCTTACTCAAATATTTTCAAATCCTGAAAACTGAAAAATTGTTGTCTTCGCAAGTAGCAAAAACCTTGTTAGAAAATAACGATTTTAAAAATATGTTAGATGGTAGCATAATACTAAAATCAAGCGTAGGGCGTGGTTATATCTATGAGTTGAACGAAGAAAAAAGGCAAGTTTTTGAAAATTGGTTTGCTAAAAAATTCCCAAACGCAGATATTGAAGTTACAGACCGAGCAAGCAGTATTGCTAAATTTAAGGATAGCAAGAAAAGCAAGGAAAAATCAGTGATTGTATTTTTGAAAGGAAACAAGGAAGTAAAAATAAATAATCAAACAATTGATTTACAAGAAAATACACAAAAATTCGGCTTTTTTGCTTGTGTGTTAGAAAGTTTGGAAACTGAAAAGTTGTGCTTTGTGGAAAACAAAGAAAGTTTTTTGCAAGCAGAAAAAGTAGTTTCGCAAGACAATGTTTTTATCCATTCCTACGGAAGAATTGGTAAAAACCTGTTAGAGAAAATACAGACGAAGGAAGTGCTTGTTTTTTCAGACTATGACTATATCGGGCTAAACGAATACTTGAAGTGCAAATCATTTTTTGAAAATACAAGTTTTTTTGTCCCTGAAAACTACGATTTACTCTTTGATAAATATGCCAAAGAAATTACGATAAACCGAAAAAAAGGGCAAAAAGCATCAAAGAATGTGTTGGCTTCGCAAGAAGAAATCGTTTTGAGAATTTGCCAAGATTTGCAAACCAAACAGAAGTTTTTAGAACAAGAAAGCCTATTAATAAACCTATGAATATCAACGGAAAGAGCATATTAGGATTTTTGCACCGCAACTATGACTTCGTGCATAGGCTCTTTTCTATTGCCAAACAAACCAATTTTTTCATCAAAGAAGAAACCCTAAAAGACGTTTGCAGAGAATTTGAAGTGGCTTTTGATACCCTAACAGAATACAGAATTGTAAGAGAACAACGCAATAATGAATACAATTTGCCTTCGGTGTATGTGCATTTTTTATCGCATTTGTTAAGTGATTTTTCTATGCCATTGCACGAAAGCGTAGATAAATACCGAGTTTCAATTGCCAATTATTACACACAACTTTTGCAAGAAAAAGAACATAATAAAGTCAATGATTTGATAAATAGTTTGGTGAGCGAAATAGAAGAATTTAGCGAAATTATAGAAAACCGAACCCAACAACTTTTGAAAGAAACAAGAGAACTCAAAAGTAATCTTTCCCAAATTGATTATTTGGAAAAAGCCCGCAAAGCAACTTATTGGATTGATAATTATATTATTCCTTTGAATGATATTTTGGAACGTGAAAATCCACATTCTGTTTATCAGGAACTTACCCTAATAAGTGATTTTGCGAGCCGACAGCAATACAGTTATTCTCGTTTTGAGATACGAAGTCAATTTAATACACTTTACCATCATTCCAATAATATTATTGAAATAGCATTAAAAAATCAAGCAATAATTCAAAAAGAACTCTTGCCTTTAGCAGAACGTATTAAAAGTGAAAGTCAAATTTTAACGGGTACTATTGCTTATTTGGAAGATATTAGGCAAGTGGCATTAGGTTTGAAAAAGGCAGAAGAATTGCCACAAATAACCTTTTTTGAAAACACCCGACTAAACCATACTTTGTATTCGGAAAGTTTTGGACAAGATGCTAAATTTTTGTGGGAAAGATTGAAAGAAGATGATAGTTTTGTTTTACAACCTACTGAAAATGAAGTTTTTGACACTTGGTTTTTTGATTTAGAAACTAAAAATTATTACAAGAAAAAACTCATCCAAGATTTGCCGATTGACAACTTTTTTCAATGGTGTTATACATCTTTGCAAACAGAATATCAGGAAACAGAAACACAACATATCAATACCGAAAAGTTTTTTGCTATCTCGTCTTTGTTGTTTTTAGACGAAGAATTTGAAAAAGACTTTCAGGTACAGTTAGACACTATTTTTGAGCCTGAAAAAGTTGAAATCCGTTTGACTGATTTGATTTTGGAAGTGCCGAAAATCCATCTTAAAACTTTGAAAAAATGAAATTTGAAACACCTAAAAATCATTATGAAATAGTGAATGACTTACTCAAAGGAAAATTTATCCTTTGGAACGAAGTCTATTTTGATACTTTGGTAAAGGAAGAAGATTTTTACAAGGCTTTTTTCAAGGAAAGTTTTGGTTATGAATTAATTTTGAGAAAAGAATTTGCTTATCTACTTTCCAAAAACACAGGTGAAGAATTTTCAAAACGATTTACGGTTATTCTTTCCATACTTTGCTACGAATGGAATTTGCAAGGCAGGGACATCAAAGACCGCATTGAAAACGGTAGTTTTTCGGTTTTTGAAATCCAAACTCTTTTAGAAAATTCATCGTATAGCGATATTTTCAAACTCATCAAACTCAAAGAAGAAGGCATAGAAAAATTTTTGAAAGAATTAGACCAACGCAACATCATCAAGTTGGACAACAGCAAAGAAACTTTTGAATTTACAAAAGCCGTAGACTTGTTCTTTGAATTTGCGAAAGAGATAGCTAAAAGCAAATTGGCGAGTACGAATGGATAATAACGACACACAACATCATGTTGCGAAAAAAACGGGCTAATGTGCATAATCTAGGCTTTTATGCTTTCCATAAACTTTGTGCGTAGGGAAAGGTAAGTGCTTTTAAATACCGCCCTTCGTTTAGCTTTTCCATTACCAAAACCTGTGCTTTTGCCATGCTCCTGTTTCGTGCAGGTAAACCACGCCCATAAACAACAGCAGCAGGGACACTCTTACGGTAAAGGCAAGCAGGTTACCCGGCAGGTTTACTAACCAGTAATGGTCGGCAACTACCATGGCTGTGCCCAGCCCTATATACCCCAAAATGCGGGCGGATTGGTACGGTACGGCATAATAGTGTTGCCCGGCAAGGTACGATGCAAGGGTCATGGCGCCATAGCAGGCAAGGGTTGCCCAGGCAGCGCCCATATATCCCCAAAGCGGAACCAGCAGCAGGTTGAGCAATATGGTTATAAACGCCCCGCCTACCGAAATATAGGCGCCAAGTTGCGTTTTATTGGTGAGTTTATACCAGATAGACAGGTTGTAGTACATGCCCAGAAACAAGTTGGCCAACAATAAAAAAGGCACCACCGCCAGCCCTTCGCGGAAAGGCTCGCCAATAAAATGGCGGAAAAAATCGAGAAAGAACATAACGCCCATAAAAATAACCATGCCGGCAACTACAAAATACTTCATAGAGTCGGCATACAATTTTGGGGCATTTTGGTTTCCGGCGTGCGAAAAAAACATAGGTTCTGCCGCAAACCGGAAAGACTGGGTAAATAAACTCATTAATATGCTCAACTTGTAGCAGGCGCCGTAAATGCCCAGCATAACCTGATTGGTAGCCATATCGTAGGGCAGCAGGTATTTGAGTATAACGCGGTCCAGCATTTCGTTAATAATACCGGCAAAACCTACCACCACCAGCGGCAGGGCATACCGCATCATTTGTTTCCATAGTGCGGTATCAAAATGCAATTGTGTTTTCAGCAATTCGGGCAGCAATAGCAGCAGGGTACAAATGCTGGCAATAAGGTTGGCAATAAATACATACCCAATGCCAATTTCGGGCCGGTACCACCAGCCTATAAATGCAAACCGATGCTCCCAAACAGGGCACAGCAGTAAAAAAAACAGCACCAACCCTATGTTTACCCCAATATTAAACAACCTTATAGCAGCAAACCGCCAGGCTTTTTCCTCATAACGCAGGCGGGCAAACGGCACGGCCGACAGGGCATCTAAACCCAGTATAAAGGCAAACCAAACAATATATTCGGGGTGGTTGGGGTATTGAATAAGGGCGGCAATTTGCGGGGCAAAAAAGGTTAGCAAACCGGTAAACAACAAAGTGCTTGCCAGCAACGACCACATGACCGTGCTATATACCCGCTCAGCCTGTTGCACCTGCTTAATGTAGCGGAAAAAAGCAGTTTCCATACCATACACAAACAGCACCATAAAAAACCCCGAATAGCTGTATAATTCGGTTATAATGCCATAATCAGCCTGGTTAAACACCCGCGTAAGCAGTGGTGTAAGCAGGTAATTGAGCAGCCGCCCTATAATGCTGCTTAACCCGTAAACGGCCGTTTGACCGGCCAACTTTGCTATAATATCTCTGCTGCGCAACCCAAACAGTTGGTTTTGGTGCAAAATAAGTGCAAAGGTACTTTTTTGCCGCATTTAAGGCATCATACAGGTATTGCTATATTTGCAAATTGCGGTTTTGTGCATAAATGCCAACTTTATCAACATTTTGTCAAACTTATTAACAACAAATTTAGCAAACCCCGTTTAAACCGGTTATGCACAACCCACACACGCAAAACAGGCTTTTCCACAAAGTTATCCACAAAGGTATTGCTTTACCAACTCGTTCATACCTTGCCTTTTGTTCTTTACACAAACACAGTACTATTAACAACAAAATAAATAGCAATATTCATTTTGCTGATTTTCAACTACTTGCAAAACAGACTTATCCACAAGTTTATCCCGAAAACAACCAAACTGTAACCCTGCGCCGTGTATAACATCATGCAGCTTGGCAAACTTATCCACAAGCCGCATTTTATGCACATCTACCCCCTTACTGTGCCCTTATTGTACACAGGCTATACCCGCTTTATACACACCTGTACTTATGCACTGCCTGCTTTGCAATTCAAAAGTGCATAGATTGTCAACCAATTGAAAATGAGTATGTTGTAAGTTGAATTACCTGTGCATAACCCATATTCCTGCACAGGATAACCTGTCGCGAAACTACCAAGCAGCAGCAACAATGCACATATCCACAGCCTCTATTACTACTATTTGTTCTTTTTTAAAAATAATAATCATAATAACAATTATTAGATTAGCTGGTGGATAACATCTTTTATCCGGTTGTAAGAACAATGCCTGCCGGTAAATGTTATATCAATGGCTTTATTTGCCCTGTAAACCCATGCAAAAGCATAATTAACCCGCTTGCCGGAAAATCCTGTGCTCAACTGCCCAAAATTGCCTCAAAGCCTTTTTTGAGGGCTTATTGAACAACAAGCAGATTTTGCATATCTTGCCCCTGTTTTTCCATACATTTTGTGCATAAACAGGGGGTTTTCCACAGGTTTATGTGCATAAACAAGCCCTTAACCCTTTTTTTTTCAGTTGCTTACATTAATTTTACACTTGCTTTGTATTTGCTTAACAATGCTTTGATTGTACTTTAACTTGAAATCAGAAGGAAATCGGTCTTAATTTTGAAATTTAATAAACACCATAAAATACTCACTATGAAGCATTTAAAAATACTGTTTTTTTCTTTGCTTTTTTTGTTATCAAATTTAGCAAAGACACAGGTGCTAACCTGGGAACCCCTGTTTTCCACCGATGCCGACTCTGTTACCATTATATATGATGCCTCGCAAGGCAATGCCGCGCTGGAAGGCGTGGCGCCACCCATTTATGCCCATACCGGCGTAATAACCAACCTTAGCACCGGCCCCAGCAACTGGCGCTATGTAAAAGCCAACTGGAGCGCCAACCTGCCCCAATGCCAAATGCAACCCCTGGGTGGCAACCTGTACCGCATTGGTTTTAGAATACGCGAATATTACGGCGTACCCGAATCGGAACAAATTTTACAGCTTGCCTTTGTATTCCGAAATTCAAACGGCAGTGTAGTTGGCCGCAATGCCGATGGCAGCGACATTTTTTTACCCGTGTACCAGCCCGGCCTGTACAGCGCCTTTACGCAACCTGCCATCCGGCCGCTGTTTGTAAACGAGGGCGAAACCTTTAATGTGCGGGTGCAAACCAGCCAACCGGCCAATATTGACCTGCAACTCAATAATGTATCTGTAGCTGCCGAACCCGGTACGCAGCAACTGGATTATGAAATTACCCCTTCGGGAAGCGGCCAAAACTGGGTAAAATCGGTTGTATCTGATGGTATAACCGAAGTGGTCGATTCCTTCTATTACTACACCATTCCGGCATCTAACGTGGCCGAACTGCCCGATGGCGTGCGCGACGGCATTAACTATATAAATGAAACCACCGTTACACTGGTGTTGTATGCGCCTGAAAAGGAATTTGTATTTGCCGTTGGCGATTTTAACAGCTGGCAAATGTCTGATGCCTCGCTTATGCACCAAACCCCCGATGCACAGCGCTACTGGGTTACCATTACCGGCCTTACTCCGCAGCAGGAGTACGCTTTTCAATATCTGGTAGATGGCGTAATACGCATTGGCGACCCCTACTGCGATAAGATTCTGCACAAATCAAACGATGTATTTATTTCGGAAGAAACCTACCCCGGATTAATGGACTTTCCGGCGCAGGCACAAGGTAATATTGTATCGGTGTTGCAAACAGCGCAGGAACCCTACGCATGGCAAACAACAGATTATGTGCGCCCGCCAAAGGAAAATCTGGTTATTTATGAACTCCTGTTGCGCGATTTTTTAGGTAAACACGATTTTGCTACCCTGGCCGATACCCTCAACTACCTGCAAAACCTGGGGGTAAATGCCATAGAACTCATGCCCGTTATGGAGTTTTCGGGCAATCTTAGCTGGGGATACAACCCTATTTACTACTGCGCTCCCGACAAATATTATGGCACCAAAAACGACCTCAAAAGGGTAATTGATGAGTGCCACGCCAGAGGCATGGCCGTTATTTTAGACATGGTACTCAACCAAGCCGACAACGAATGTGCCTTGGTACAACTCTACCCCAACCTCAACCAAAGTATTTACTTTAATGCCGTTGCAACGCACCCCTTTAGTGTGTTTAACGATTTTAACCACGAAAGCACCGCAACCCAATATTTTGTTGACCGGGTAAATGAATACTGGATAACCGAATTCAGGTTTGACGGCTACCGGTTTGACCTTTCTAAAGGGTTTACCCAAACCAACAGCGGTACCGATGTGGGTGCATGGAGTAACTACGATGCCTCCCGCATTGCCCTGCTTAAACGCATGGCCGACCAAATCTGGCTTACCGACCCCAACGCTTACGTAATTCTGGAGCATTTTGCCGCCAACAGCGAAGAAAAAGAACTCTCAGACTATGGCATGATGCTGTGGGGCAATCTTAACTACAACTACTGCGAAGCTGCTATGGGTTGGCTCTCTAACTCCAATTTCAGCAGCATTTCTCACATAAACCGGGGCTGGACAAACCCCCACCTCATAGGGTATTTTGAAAGCCACGACGAAGAACGCAGCATGTTCAGAAACCTTACCTACGGCAACACCACCAACCCCGACCACAACATACGCACCCTTGGCGTGGCACTGCGCCGCGTACAACAAATTGCCGCATTTCTCTATACCGTGCCCGGACCAAAAATGCTCTGGCAATTTGGCGAACTGGGCTACGATTACTCTATAAATTACCCCACCAATACCGATGCCTCGCGAACAGACCCGAAACCCATTCGCTGGGATTATGTTGACCAACCCGAAAGGCTTAACCTCTACAAAACTTACAAAGCACTCATCGGGTTAAGGCAGTATCCTACGTTCCAAACCAACGATTTTTCGGTGTCGGCAAGCGGATACGCCAAGCGCATTTACCTCAACCACCCCGATATGAATGCGGTAATTTTAGGTAATTTCGATATTGTTTCGGCAAACGTGTCGGGTACGTTTCAGCATACCGGTACCTGGTACGATTACTTTACCGGCGAAACCATTGATATTACCAATACTGCTACTACCCTCAACCTTGCTCCGGGCATGTTTCATATCTTTACAGACCAGCCGCTGCCAACTCCCGAACTGGAATTTTCTGTAGGCATTGGCCCCAATACCGATAACCCCGAAAACTACAATTATGCCTTGCTGTGTACGCCCAACCCGGTGCAGGGGCAGGCACAAATAAGCTACAACCTGCCGCAACCCGCACAGGTTACCCTTAGCGTGTTTACCCTAACAGGGCAGTTGGTTAAAACCCTATACACCGGTTTTCAAACGCCCGGCAGCTACAACTTTACCTGGAACACCGCCAACAACAACGGCATGCCCGTTGCGGCAGGCAATTACCTGTACCGCCTTGAGGCAGGCAGTTATGTGGAAACCGGTAAAGTGGCTGTGTTGCGCTGATAGTGGGAGTATTACCCGGTAAAAATAAAAAGTACAAAACTGAACAAAAATAATCGTGATTACGCTGTAATTACAAAGGTGTTTAAATTAACCGGTTATGTTAGTTTCAGTAGTTCAAATTGGCAATTCAAAGGGCATACGTTTGAGTAAAACCCTATTGGAAAGGTACAACATTACAGACAAGGTTGAATTGGTTTTTGAAGATGGCTACATTATACTCAAACCAATAGCTGAACCGAGAAAAAATTGGGACGAAGCCTTTGCGGAAATGCATAGCAACGGAGATGACAAGTTGCTCATAGACAGTGTTTTTTAAGACGAAAATTGGGACTAACAAACCATGACTTTTGCTCAGTACGAAATTGTTATTGTGAATCTAGACCCTACGGTAGGCAATAAAATTAAAAAGACACGGCCATGCGTTATCGTTTCGCCCAATGAGATGAACAGGCATTTAACTGCAATTGTGGTTTGTCCGGTTACTACACAGTCAAAAAATTACCCTACAAGAGTTAGCTTTTATTTAGACGGCCACACAAATTGGATTGTGACAGACCAAATTCGCGCAATAGATAAAAGCCTTATAACCAAAACACTTGGTAATTTAGACAATGGTGACATTAAGCAATTAAACCCTAACTTTTCTTAAAAGTTAGGGAACAGAAAAATTTTTGAAGGAAACGGTTCA